>NZ_CP067102.1:7455782-7770438 GCF_016616885.1 Bradyrhizobium diazoefficiens
CGCAAGATCGAACAGCTGGCACTTTTCGCGGATGCGGCGACCATCGGGAAACAGGCTCGGCGACCAGAACAGCAGCGGGATGCGGGTGACCGGCTCGTACATCGACCACTTCTGGCTCAGCCCGTGCTCGCCGAGATTGTCGCCATGGTCCGACATGAAGATCACGACGCAATTGTCGAGATAGCCCTTGTCCTCCAGCGTCGTCAGCAGACGACCGATCTGCTCGTCGATCATGGTGACGTTGGCATAATAATGCGCGCGCAGGCGGCGCATCTCTTCATGCGTCGGCGCGAGCTTCCATGACACCGCGTCGTGATCGACCTCGGTGTCGTGGCGGCGCTTTTCTTTCAGATAAGCCGGCAGCCCCTCGATCTCGGCCTCGGTCGGCTGCGGCACCGGAAGATCGTTGCGGGCGAGATAGTGCTCCAGATATTCCGGCAAGGGATCATAGGGCGGATGCGGTCCGGGCAGGCCGATCTGCATGAACAGCGCCTCCGGTTTGGGCCGCGTCTCCAGCCACCACATCGCGGTTTCGGCGACGAAGATGTCCGGGTGCAGCGATTTCGGCATCTCCCAGGTGAAGGCGCCCATGCGATCGCCATAGTCGGGCAGGCTGCGATAGCCGGCGCGTGACGGCTTTGTCAGCTTGTGCGCGGCAAAGGCCTTGTCGAGCTCGTCGGCAAACCAGCGCCCCTCGAGGAAACGGTCCTTGTTCTCGACCACGAAGCGCTCGTGAAAGCCGGCCTTCGCGTCATAGGGGATGGTGTGCATCTTGCCGACATTGACGCAGTGATAGCCGGCGTCGCCGAGATTGCTCACCCAGGTCTTCTGCCAGTGCTGCCCGTTCTTCAGCACGCCCGAGGCGTGCGGATAGAGGCCAGAGAACAGCGCGGCGCGCGAGGGCACGCAGCTCGGCGCATTGATGAAGCAATTGTCGAAATAGACGCCCTCGCGCACCAGGCGGTCGAGATTCGGCGTCTTCATATAGGGATAGCCCGTCGCCGCGATCGTGTCGAAGCGTTGCTGGTCGGTCATGACCAGGATGATGTGGGGCTTTGTCACGGTTGTTCTGTCCTGCGCGGCATTGAGTCAATAGAAAATATGTCTGACATAATAATTCTTGTCAAACCAGGATGGATTTGACTATCTTCGATCTGAGGCCTAATTCCGCGCATCTTTTCGTCAGAGCTGAGATAAATCAGACATTTTATTCTACGAGACCGAGATCAACGTGGCAAAATCTGCTAGCAAGGACAGCCCGCAGTCGATCGCCCGCGAAGTGGCACGGCTGATCCTGACCGGCGTCTGGCGCGAGGGCACGACACTGCCGCGCGAGATCGAGCTGGCGTCCCGCTTCGATGTCAGCCGCGCCTCCCTTCGCGAGGCACTGTCGCTGCTCAAGGCCAAGGGGCTGATCGCCTCGAAGCAGAAGGCCGGCACCCATGTGCGGGCGCGGTTCGACTGGAACATGCTCGACGAGGAGCTGCTGAACTGGACGCTGGCGGCGCTGCCGACGCAGGAATTCGCCAAGCAGATCCTGGAGGTTCGCCGCATCGTTGAGCCGGAGGCCTGCGCCATTTGCGCAGTGCGCGGCACCGACGAAGACTTCGCCCGGATCGAGCGCGCCTATCGCGGCATGGACGCGGCCGGCATGGACCGCGTCGCCTACGCCGAGCCGGACCTTCAGTTTCACCGCGGCATTCTCATCGCCACCGGCAACGACTTTTTGATCGCCTTTGGCGCGACGGTGGCTGCTGCGCTGCGGATGTCCTTCGATCTGTCGAGCACCAATCCCGGCGCACCGCGGAAAAGCCTGCCCTATCACCGAGCCGTGCTCGACGAGATCTGGGCGCGCAACGCCGATGGCGCACGCCAGGCCATGCACAAGCTGATGGATCTCACCGAACAGAACATCGTCTCGGCCATGTCGCGTCAAAAAAAGAAAGACGCCGAGGACGAGAACGTCCGCACCAGACGGACGCGTTGAAGCCAGCCAACAAGAGTGAGGGAGGTAAAGATGAAAAACGCATCGCGCACGAGCTCGATCACCCGCCGCAAACTGCTGAAAGCGAGCGCCGCAGGCGCGGCGCTGGCCGCATTCCCGGCCCCGCTGATCGCGCAGACAAAACCGTTTGCCGGCGTGACGCTGCACGGTGCCTCGTTCCAGCACCGCTTCTTCACGCTGCTGCAGAAGTACATTCCCGAGTTCGAGGAAAAGACCGGCATGAAGGTCGACCTCCAGCTCTCGGCCCTGCCGGTCTACAACCAGCAGGCGAATCTCGAACTGTCCTCGGGCGGCTCGGCCTATGACTTCGTCAACGTCACCTTCACGCTTGCGACCCGCTGGATCGCGGCCGGCCTGCTCGCCAATCTCGATGAGTTCACCGGCGATGCCAATCTGACGCCGGCAGACTGGAATCCGAAGGACTTCGTCGATGGCGCGCAGGTGCCCTATCGCGACGCCAAGGGCGCCACCTACGGCTATTCCTGGGAAGGCGGCGCCATGCTGATGGGGCTGTCGCGCATGGACCTGATGGAGAAGAAGGGGCTGAATATCCCAAAGAGCTTCGCCGAGCTGCAGCAGGTCTGCGCCGAGATCAACGGCGCCGATGGCGTCAACGGCATGGTGTCGTGGTTCCTGCACAACTGGAATCTGCCGCCCTACATCCAGGGCTTTGGCGGCAACATCTTCAAGAATCCGCCCGGCGACGTCATGCCGGCGCTGAATACGCCCGAGGCGATCCAGGGCGTCGAGTTCTATGCGAACCTCTTGAAGAGCGCGCCGAAGGGCGTTCTGACCTACACCGAGGACCAGGCCCGGCAGTCGATGCTGACCGGCCGCTCCAACATCTTCATTCACTCCAGCGCCTGGGTGACGCCGATCCTGCTCTCGGACGAGAGCAAGGTGAAGGACACCTCGCGCGTGGTGCGTTCGCCCGCCGGTCCAGTGCACGACTATCCGGCGTCGAACAGCCAGGGCCTCGGCATTCCCAGGAACGCCAAGAACCAGAAGGCGGCGTGGGAATTCATCAAATGGGCGCTCAGCCCTGAGATCTCGATGAAGCTCGTCAGGGAGCACGGTCACTCCTCGGTGTGCCGCCGCTCGATCATCACCAGCGACGACTATCGCAAGCTCAACACGGTGAACGGCCAGGACCTCGGCGCGCTCTATCTCGAGGTGCTGGAGCTGCCGGGCAAGGGCGAGAACTACATGGCCTATCGCACGTCGAAGGAATTTCCTGTTGTCGGCGACGTCCTCAACAAGGCATTCGAGCAGGTCGCCACCGGCCAGCTTCCGGCAAAGGACGCGATGAACGCGGCCCAGGACCAGGCCATCGCCGCACTCCGCCGCGCCGGGACAAAACTTTGAGCGAGAGCGGAATCGACGGTGAGCGCCGCAGGTTCATCGCCTGGGCGCTCACACCGAGCCTGATCGTGCTGTTTGCGGTCGCCGTGCTGCCGGCGATCTATCTCATCGTGACCAGCCTGACGCCGTTCCAGCTGACGACGCCGGGCTCGGCCACGGATTTCAGCGAGCCGTTCCGCAACTATCGCCTGCTGCCCGGCGACCCCCGCTTCGTCAACTCGCTGGCCGTGCAGGCCAAGCTGTCGGTCGCGAGCGTGCTGTTCCAGGTGCTGCTCGGCATGCTGCTGGCGCTGCTGCTGAACGTGCCGTCGCGCTTCGTCGAATTCGCCCGCACCTTCTTCCTGATCCCGATGGTGCTGCCGCCGATCGTGGTCGCGGTGATCTGGAAGCTGATCTACGCGCCCGACATCAGCCCGCTCTATTACGCGGCGCAGGCGCTGCATGTCACCCTGCCGGCGCTGACCTCCAGCGTCGACTTCGCGCTGACGTCGATCATCATCGCCGACACCTGGGAGTGGCTGCCCTTCACCTTCCTGATGGTGCTGGCCGCGCTGCAGACCATTCCCGACGAATATTCGGAAGCCGCCCTCGTCGACGGCGCCAGCAAGCTGCAGATCTTCTGGTACGTGACGCTGCCTTTCATCACGCCGATCCTGGTGATCTCCGGCATGTTCCGCCTGATCGACAGTGTGAAGGCGTTCCCGCTGATCTTCCTGTTGACCGGCGGCGGGCCGGGCACCGTCACTGAAGTCACCAACTACTATGCATATCTCCTCGCCTTCGACACCAACGAGATCGGCTATTCCAGCGCGGTCACCGTGGTGATGTTGCTGCTGGTCTGCGGCATCAGCCTGGGCCTGGTCTGGATGGGCCGCCGCCGGGAGGCGCTGGCATGAGCGAGTCGTCCCTCCGCAAGGCCACGCCCGGCCGGCTGGTCGCGATCACGGTCACGCTGCTCATCCTGCTCTCGCCGTTCCTCTGGCTGTTGCAGATGAGCTTCAAGACCAACGACGAGATCCTGCAATTCCCGCCGCCGCTGATCTTCACGCCCACGCTGGAGAATTACATCTCGCTGTGGCACAGCGCGTTCTCGGCCTCCTTCGTCAACAGCCTGTTGAGCGCCTCGCTCTCGACCGCGCTGGCGCTGCTGCTCGGTGTCCCTGCAGCCTACGCGCTATCGCGCTGGTCCGGCCGCGGCAAGCATGGCTTGAGCTTTGCCATCCTGGTGACGCGCATGGCGCCACCGATTGCGTTCACCATCCCCTTCTTCCTGTTCTATCGCTGGATCGGGCTGCTCGACACCATCACCGGCCTCGTGCTGGTCTACACCAGCTTCAACCTGCCCTTGGTGATCTGGATGATGCAGCCGTTCTTCGACACCATCCCGGTGTCGCTGGAGGAAGCGGCGCTGGTCGACGGCGCGCGGACGCGCACAGTGTTCACCAGGATCGTGCTGCCAATGGTGACGCCCGGAATCGCCGCGACCGCGATCCTGTGCTTCCTCTACGCCTGGAACGACTTCTTCTTCGCGCTGATCCTGACCCGCACCAATGCACGTACCGCACCGGTCGCCGTCGTCAACTTCATGAACTACGAAGGCTGGGAATGGGGTAAGATCGCCGCCGGCGGCTCACTGGTGATGGCGCCGGTGCTGATCTTCTCGCTCGCGGTGCGGCGCTATCTCGTCTCCGGGCTCACGGCCGGCGCCGTCAAAGGCTGACATCATGAAGCTTCCGACTGAAACAGCCGGGCCGTCGCCCTTCGAGGGCGGCTGAAGCGGCGGCCACCTCAAGGTGACGGGTCTTGCAGGATTGCTTCAGGCCCCCGCCTTGCACGTAATCCCGCCGTCAACCACCAGCTCAATTCCCGTCACATATTTCGACTCGTCCGACGCCAGGAACAACGCGGCGTTGGCGACGTCGAAGGCGTCGCCCATGTGGCCCATCGGCACCTGCGCATCTCGGGCGCGCCACATCGCATCGACGTCGCCCTTGGCATAGCTGTTGGCGAGGCCGGCCGAATGCTCGACCATCGGCGTCTTCATCAGGCCGGGCAGGATCGCATTCACCCGTACATGGTGTCGCGCGAACTCGATCGCGGTGGTGCGCGTCATCTGGTTCATCGCGGCCTTGGAGGTGCCGTAGGTGACGTAGGAGATGCCCATGTGGCGGATCGAGGCGATCGAGGAGATGTTGATGATCGAGCCGCCGCCCTGCTCCACCATGACAGGGATCACATGCTTCATGGCGAAATAGGCGCTCTTGAGATTGACGGAGAAGACGCGGTCCCAGCTCTCCTCGGTGACCTCGACCACGCTGCCCATCTCGGCGATGCCGACATTGTTGTCGAGCACGTCGACGCGGCCGTAGGCCTTGAGACACGCGGCGACCATCGCTTCGATCTCGGCAGGCCGCGACACGTCGGCGGTGAACGCCGTCGCCTTGCCGCCTTCGCCGGTGATGATCTTGGCGGTCTCCTCGGCGGCCGCACCGTTGCGGTCGACGCAAAACACCTGCGCGCCCTCGCGCGCAAAGGTCACCGCGGTCGCCTTGCCGTTGCCCCAGCCGGGCCCGATCGAGCCGGCGCCCACCACCATCGCAACCTTGCCCTTGAGCCGGTCCATCGCGTGTCTCCCTTATTTCCGCTGTTCGTCGCAGATGCTCATCGTGGTGACGTTAGCACCGATGGGGTGGCCGACAATCTCCGAAAGCGTCCGGCACGTTCCATCATGGCATAGCCGCCATTCGCCGGCGGCGCCGGAATTGCCGAGCACGACCTCCGGCATCGGCGCGCGCTCAGGCCTCCATTGAAACCAGCCGTCGACGAGCCGTGCCTCGGGCGGCGGCTCCATGCCGGGGCCGGTCCCCTTGACGCGGGCCTGCACCAGCTCGAGCCCGGCAGGCGTGACGCGCCAGTCTTCCTGCCAATCGACCTTCGCGATCGAATGCGTCCACACAAGCGTGAACGCGGACAGCGCCAGCACCTTCACGCCGCCCGCTGTTGCGAAGCAGAGGCTCACACCGCCTCGACCGCTGCCGGCGGACGCTGCCGCCACTGCCACAGCACGATTGCGGCCGAGAGAAAGAAGCCCGCGGTGTCGCTGAACGGGAAGTCGCCGAGCAGGCACATCGCGGCGCCGAGCGCGACGACGCGTTCGAGCAGTGTCAGCCGCGTGAACAGGAAGCCGATCGCGACCGTGCCGAACAGCGCGATCGCCACCAGCGCCTTGAAGCTTGCGAGCGCGACCGCACCGTAGAAACCGAGCTTCGCCGCCACGGGATCGCCGGCTTGCAGCATCAGCGCCGGCGAATAGACGAAGATGAAGGGGATGACGTAGCCGGCGAGGGCAATGCGCATCGCCTCCCAGCCGATCTTGTCCGGATTCTCCTTCGCGATCGGCGCTGCCGCCAGCGCTGCGAGCGCAACCGGCGGCGAGAGGTCGGCCATGATGCCGTAATAGAACGCGAACATGTGGCTCGCGATCAAGGGCACGCCGAGCTTCGCCAGCGCAGGCGCCGCGAGCGCGGCGGTGATGATGTAGGTCGGGATCGTCGGAATGCCGGTGCCGAGCAGGATCGACAGCAGCATGGTCATGATCAGCGCGAGGAACAGGCTCTTCTCACCAAGACCGATCACCCAGCCGCCAAAAATGGTGCCGACGCCGGTCTGCGACATCATGCCGATGATGACGCCGACGATGGCGCAGGCCATGCCGACGGTGATCGCGGATTTTGCACTCTCGGCCAAGGCATCGCGGCACTCACGCAAGGCTTTGAGACCGCCACGGATGAACGCGGTGATCACCATCAGTCCGACGACAACGCTGGCGACCGGCACGATCTGCAGGCCGTCGCGCGACAGCGCCGCAACGACCAGCGCAAGCCCGACCCAGAAGATGGTGCGGATCACCATCGAGGAGGCGCCGGCCGTGATGCTGGCGCCGAGGATCAGCGTCACCGTGAGCGCGAGGCCCATGCTGCCGGCATAGAGCGGGGTAAAGCCCTCGAACAGCATGTAGACGAGGGCCGCCAGCGGCAGCACGAGGTACCAGCGCGTCACCAGCGCCCGCCAGGCGCTCGGGATTTCCGAGCGCCTCATGCCGACGAGGCCGTGCTTGCCGGCTTCCAGATGCACCATCCAGAAGGCGGATGCGAAGTAGAGCACCGCCGGAATTGCGGCCGCCTTGACGATCTCCGAGTACTGGACGCCGAGCGTCTCCGCCATGATGAAGGCGACCGCGCCCATCACCGGCGGCATGATCTGCCCGCCCATCGAGGCCGTCGCCTCGACGCCAGCCGCAAACGCGCGGCGGTAACCGAACCTGATCATCAGGGGAATCGTGAACTGGCCGACGGTGACGACGTTGGCGACGCCGGAGCCGGAGATCGTGCCCATCATGCCCGAGGCAAACACCGCGACCTTCGCCGGACCGCCGCGGGTCCTGCCGAATAACCCAAGCGAGACGTCGGTGAAGAGCCGGATCATGCCGGCGCGCTCCAGGAACGAGCCGAACAGGATGAACAGGAAGATGTAGGTCGCCGAGACGTAGATCGGCACGCCGTAAAAGCCTTCGGTGCCGTAGGAGAGATGCGTGACGATCTGGTCGAAATCATAGCCGCGATGGTTCAGCGGCGACGGCAGATATTGTCCGAAGAACCAGTAGACCAGGCACGCGCCGCACATCAGCGGCAGCGCCGCGCCCATCAGGCGCCGCGTGCCCTCGAAGATCAGCACCGCGAGCAGCGTGCCGACCGCGAGGTCGAGCCTGGTCGGATCGCCGTCACGCGCGATCAGGTCCGCGTAAAAGATCCATTGATAGAGGCCACAGAAAAAACCTGCGCCGCCGATCACCCAACCCAGCGCACGGCCAAGATTGCTCTTCGCGGTGAAGTTGGCGATCAGGCCGAACGTGAGCAGGACCAGGAAGCCAACATGGACGCCGCGCACCACCTGGCTCGGCAGATAGTTGAAGGCCGCGACATAGAGCTGGAAGGTCGCAAAGGCGATGCCGATCCAGTAGGCCAGCCTGCCCCACCAGCCCGGGCCAAAGCCTTCCGGGAAACCGTGCTCGAAATTGTCGAACTCAACCTTGATGGGCGCCGCGTCGCTGCCCTCTGCCTGTTCCAGCATTTCAAATCGCCCCCAGCCTGCCAATCCCGCTTAGCATTCGCACGGCGCTCTAAGAACGCCACGCCCGGGATTGTCCCGGGCATTCGCGATGATCCTCTCCGTCATTCCGGGGCGATGCGCAGCATCGAACTATGGTGCGCAACTGCGCACCATAGTTCGGCCCTGGCGAGCCGCCCCGGAATGACGATTGAGAGAGTTACTTGATCAGCCCTTTTTCCTTGTAATAGCGGATCGCGCCGGGATGCAGCGGGATCGGGCTGCCGGCGGCGGCCGTCTCGAGCTTGATCTCCTTGCCCGCCGCGTGCGCGTTGGCGAGCTCGGGCAGCGACTCATAGACCAGTTTGGTCATCTGGTAGGCGAGATCGTCCGACACGGCTGAACTGGTGACGAGATAGTTGACCACGGCCGCGGTCGGCACGTCCTTGTCCTGGCCGGTATAGGTGTTGGCCGGGATGGTCGCCGCGATGAAGGGTCGGCCGATCTTGTCGACGGTCTCCTTCGGCACGGCCACCACCGTGATCGCGGCCGAGGTCGAGAGATCCTTCAGCGAGGCGACGCCAAGGCCGGCCGATTGCAAGGTCGCCCCGAGCTGGCGGTTCTTCATGAGGTCGACGGATTCGGCGAACGGCAGATATTCGACCTTGCCGAGATCCTTGTAGGTCATGCCGGCTGCCGCCAGGATCGCGCGCGAGTTCAGCTCCGTGCCCGACTTTGGCGCGCCGACCGAGAGGCTCTTGCCCTTGAGGTCGGCGAGCGTCTTGATGCCGCTCTCGGCGGTTGCGACGATCTGGATGTAGTTCGGATAGATCGCGCCGATGGTCCTGAGCTTGTCGAGCTTGGTCTTGAAGCCGGCTTCCTCGTCGCCGTCCCAGGCGGCTTTCAGCGAATCACCCAGCGTGAACGCCAGCTCGCCACGCCCCTGCTGCAGCAGGATGAGATTTTCGACCGACGCCTTGGTGGCCTGCACCTGCGTCTTCACGTTCGGAATCTTGTCGCCGTAGATCTTCCCGATCGCAACCCCGAGTGGATAGTAGACGCCGGAGGTGCCGCCGGTCAGCACGTTGATGAAGGATTGCGCATGCGCGCAAGGTGCCGACGCCGCCAGAGCAAAAGCCGTGGCCACGCCGAAAATCGTCCGTTTCATGGTTGTTGTACTCCCCAAACCAGCGGCGAAATTGGCCGGATGAGGGGTGCGGGTCAACCCATCCAAAAGACAAAACAGGGCTGCGGTAAACGGTCGTTTTGCCCTGGTTTTCAGGGAACCCGGCAGGTGCGGCGACGTGGCACAGCCGGTGTGAATTCATCTGGTTGAGTCGGTCGAGCAGCGGGCTCAGTCACCTCTCCGGCTTGCGGGAGAGGTCGGCGTGTCCGGGCGATGCGAAGCATCGTCCCGCGCGCCAGGTGAGGGCTTTCTCCTCTAGGGGATTGCCCCATTGCGGAGACACCCTCTCCCCAACCCTCCCCCGCAAGCGAGGGAGGGAGCGCACCGTCACTGAAAGGTCATGTCCAGGCACTTGGAGATGTCGGAGCCGAGGCCGGAGGAGATGGTGATGCAGCCGCGGATCTTCTGCGCGGCCATGTCGGCGGCCCAGATCGAGTAGCCGCCGGGGCCGAAGAACGAGTTGGTGTTCGGCGGCTCGGTCTCGGTCGCGTCGAAATCATAGTGCCCGTCGGTCTCGAAGATGCGCGGCTTCTTGGTGCAGCCGCCATCGGTCTGGACGTTGATGACTTCCTTGTTGTCGCGGGTCAGCGCCAGCGAGACCTGGCAGCGGAAATATTCCGAGGTCTTGGTATTGAACAGATAGGTGTAGGATTTGCAGGTCGCGGTGTTGAGCTTGCCCGGCGCAAGGCCACGGCTGCACGAAATCCGCTGGTTGTGGCTGAGCTGGTAATCATCGGCCCGGGCGACCGGCGCGAGCGCCGTCAGCGACAACCCGGCAATCCAGCAAAACTTAATGACGTGGCCCATTCGAATCATCCCCACCAATATCTTTGTCGTGTTGCGTTCTAGACTGAAAGCGGAACATAGTCGCGAGGGGACCAAGGGAAAATCACAAACTGCTGGGCAAGACGTGATGCGTTGCTGCGGCATCGCGGATTGACCCGGGCACGCCGTTCGTGATTTGTTCAAAATGGGCGCCCGTACGATGGGGAGGATGGATGATGGCATTTTCAATCAAGACATTTGCTATGGCGGCTGCGCTGGGTGTGCTCGCCGCCCCCGCATGCGCGCAGAGCGCGGCGACGCCGTGGGAGCTCAAGCCGGACACCGGCTATGCCTATGACAAGGAAGGCAAGACGTTTTCCTACAAGATGGGCACCAGCAATGCCGGCGAACTGCTGAAGGGCGCCAAGAAAGTGCCCAAGGGCACGCTGTTCTTCATCGGCCACAACGGCCAGCTCTACATGCGCAGCGGCCAGTATCTCGAAGGCGATGGCAGATTCAAGTTCGGGCCGGATCAGTAGGGCGCGGCTCTCGCCACAAACGAAGCTGACGTAGGGTGGGCAAAGGCGCGTTAGCACCGTGCCCACCATCTATCAGCATGCTCTGATCGAGAATGGAGGGCGCGCTCGCCCCCCTGCGGCAGCGTCGCTAAAACGCCGCCGCCAGCTCTCGCGCGCCGGCATTGTTGCTGTTGCTGTCCATCCGCGTATCCGTCACCGCGAGCAGCTTCGCCACCGTGTTATGGCGGATCGCGACCGGGTTGCGCTCGTAGCCGCCACGCTGGAAGAAGTTCGAGGTCGGCACCTGCTCGCGCATCGCCTGCGGCATCGTCACCATGTCGAGGCCGGTGCCGTCGCCGGTGAGGTTCATCATCTCGAGCTCGGCGGCGGTGAGCGGACGGGTGTAGCCCTTGGCGCGGGCGAACAGCACCGAGGTCAGGAGCTTGTGGGTCTGCAGCATCGGCGCGATGTCGATGTCGAGCACCATCGCATGCATGGCCCAGCCCTGCGCGGTGTCGCCGATCTTCTCATGCTCCGACCAGGTGTCCGGCACCGACTTCGCATGCGCCACCATCTTCTTCAGGACAGCAAGCTTATGCTCGAGCAACTGGCGCGCCAGCCCGGAGGTGCGCGCCACCTTGTCGGAGAGCGCACGGATGAATTCATGGCCCTGCTCGGCCAGCAGCTCGACGCTGTTGGTGGTGAGCAGCTGGTTGTAGCCCATCGCGGTCGAGATCGCGCGCTTGCCGCCATGCTCGATGCCCGCCTGCACGTCGTAACTGCCGGTGCCGCCGGTCTCGAACGAGTAGACCCGCACCGCCTGCTCGCGCGTGAGCCCGGAGGCGAGCGCGTAGCGCGCATAGGCGCGCTTGAACTCGACCTCGTTGGTCGGACGCTGCGGCGCGAATTGATAGAGATCCTGCGCGGCTCGCAGGAGATCGGAGGCCACCGGTAGCGGCTTGCGGGCCGGGCGCTCCGGTGCTTCCTCGGGCTCCGGATTCACTGGCCGCTTCGGTCCGGTATAGACCGGCGGCTGCTCCAGCACGTAATCGTCGAGCGTGATCTGTTGCCCGCTGCGCCGCTTGGCATTGCGCCCACGGCGCTTTTCCGTGACCTGGCCCCAATAGGCGCCGGCCTCAGCATCGAAGGCGCCGCGGATCTGCTGATACTCGGCCAGCTTGCGGCGATATTCGAGCACGGCCGGAGATGCGCCCCCGCTTTGCGCAAAAAACTGCGACAGGAGCTGGGCGTTGGCATTGCTGACGGCGGGCGGCAGCGCGTCGGACTCGCCTCCACGCGCGGCGGGAACGAGCAGGACCAGCGCGAGTGGAACCAGCGCCAAATGTGTTCGAATCGAATGATGCATGCTGCCCTCTTAGCAGGCATCCGGTAACCGTCACGTTAACGCGCCGTTTACCATCACTTCCAGGCGAATACCGGCTGTTCCAAATCGGTGACGCGGGTCCGCCGCCCTGCCAGCATCTCGCGGAACTGGTGATGCTTGACTACACCAGGACCGCGCTCGATGAAACGATGAGAGAAGCGTTGCAAGGATGAACAGAGAGATGACAAGCAAGACCGCCGTAAAGCTCAAATCAGACGGCTGGACCATCCTGGAGACCTCTGGCTTCATGCACCTCGTCGGCCCCTTGTGGGAGCGCAAGGTCGACGGCCAATACGAATTCGCACTCGCCACCGAAGACAAGCACCACAACCGCCGCGGCATGGTCCAGGGCGGCGTGATGATGACCTTCGCCGACCGCACCTGCGGCATGACCGCCCGCTACATGTCGGGCAAGGAATACATGGCGACGGTGCAGCTCGACACCCATTTCGTCGAGGCCGGCCAGATCGGCGACATCCTGATCTCCCGCCCCCGCGTGGTGCGCTCGACCCGCAGCCTGATCTTCATGAGCACCGAGGTGTCCGTCGACGACCGCTGTGTGGTGATGGCCAACGGCGTGTTCAAGATCTTGAAGGGGCCGGTGCTAAACTCGCAATGACGGAAGTAGCTGGCTATGCTGCCGCCCAACGAAGCTTGAGGAAACATCCCATGCAATACCGCAAACTTGGCCGCTCTGGCCTGAAGGTGTCGCCGATCTGTCTGGGCACCATGATGTTCGGCGGGCCGACGGATGAGGCGGCATCAACGCGGATCATCGCCAAGGCGCATGACGCCGGCATCAACTTCATCGACACCGCGGACGCCTATTCGAAGGGCGGCTCCGAGGAGGTCGTGGGACGCGCGATCGGCAACAACCGTCACGCCTGGGTGCTCGCGACCAAGCTCGCCAATCCCATGAACAGCGATACGCGCAACGATCCCAATCGCGTCGGGCTGTCGCGGCGCTGGGTGTTGCAGGCGGCCGACGAGAGCCTGAAGCGGCTCGGCACCGACCACATCGACATCTACTATCTGCACAAGGAAGACCCTGCGACGCCGCTGGAAGAAACGGTGCGCGCGATGGGCGATCTGATCCGCGCCGGCAAGATCCGCTATTTCGGCGTCTCCAACTATCGCGCCTGGCGCGTCGCCGAGATCTGCAACATCTGCGACCGGCTCGGCATCGACCGTCCGGTGGCGAGCCAGCCCTATTACAACGCGATGAACCGGATGCCCGAGGTCGAGCACTTTCCGGCCTGCGCCTATTACGGCCTCGGCATCGTGCCCTATAGTCCGCTGGCGCGCGGCGTGCTCACCGGCAAATACAAGCCCGATGCGGCTCCGGACAAGGAAACGCGCGCCGGCCGCAACGACACCCGCATGATGCAGACCGAATGGCGGCCGGAATCGCTTCAGCTCGCGCAGGAGATCAAGGCCCACGCCGAGAAGAACGGCATCACCGCCGGCCAGTTCGCGGTGGCCTGGGTGCTCAACTCCGCCTTCGTCTCGTCGATCGTCGCAGGCCCGCGCACCGAGGAGCAGTGGGACGGTTATATAAGCGCGCTCGACTATCGCTTCACCGCGGATGACGAGGCGCTGATCGACCGGCTGGTCGTGCCGGGCCATCCGTCGACGCCGGGCTACAACGACCCTGCCTATCCGATCGAGGGACGCCGCGCGCGGACGACCTGAACGCCGGGGACAACGATGGCGCTTGAAGACCGCTACGGACTACCAGTCTCTGCCTCCTCGCACGAGGCAGCAAACGCCTATCGCGAAGGCGTCGATTTCATGCTTGCCGGCTGGACCGGCGCGGCGGAGACGCTGGAACGCGCCATTGCAGCCGATCCGGATTTCGCGCTGGCCCACATCGCCCGCGCCCGGGTGCATGCGTTCTACCAGCAGGGCGATCTTGCGCGGCAGAAAGCGGCACTGGCGCGCGAGCTTGTCGCCAGGCGCGGCACGGAGCGCGAGCGCTCGCATGTCGAGACGCTGGCGCTCGCGATCGAGGGGCGCGGGCCCGATGCGATCGCGGCAATGTTCAAGCACATCGAGAGCTGGCCGCGCGATGCCATGGTGCTATCGCTGCCACTCGGCGCGTTCGGCCTGTTCGCCTTCTCCGGCATGGCCGATCACGACCGCGCGCGGCATGAGCTGTGCGAACGCGTCGCGCATCATTATGGCGAGGACTGGTGGTTCCTGACCATGTCCGGCTGGGCGATGACCGAGAACGGCGACGTCGGCCGCGGCCGCGCCGTCACCGAGCGTGGCTTCAATCTGCGCCGGGCCAACGCCCACGCCGCACACGCGGTGCTGCATGCGATGTTCGAGGACGGCTCGATCGAGGCAGCCGACCGTCTCGTCGACGAGTGGATTCCGACTTACGACCGCGCCGGCATCCTGCACGGCCATATCCTCTGGCATCAGGCGCTCGGCGCGCTGGAGCACGGCGATGCGGCCCGCGCGCTCACAATCTATGCCGACGTGCTGCAGCCCTCCGCCACGCAAGCGCCGCCGCTCAATATCATCACCGACAGCGCCTCGCTGCTCTGGCGCCTATCGGCCTACGGCCACGGCGTGCCGAAGGCACTCTGGGTCGAGGCCGACAGCACGGCGCAAAAACTATTCCCGAAATCGGGCCTGCCCTTTGCCGACGTTCATATGGCGCTGTTTGCGGCCGCGACGCAAAATCGCGACGCATTGGCCGCGCGTCTTGCCGTGATCGAGCAGCGGCTCGCTGACGGCAAGCTGCCGGCCGGCCCGGTGGTGCCGGCGATCTGCCGCGCGCTTGTCGCCTTCGCGGATGAGAATTACGCCGGCTGCGTGGGCGAGTTCGCGCCTGTCCTCACTGAGGTCGTGCGCATCGGCGGCAGCCGCGCCCAGCGCGAGCTGATCGAAGACACGTTCCTTGTTGCTCTGATGCGCAGCGGCGAGCTGCCACGCGCCCGCAGCCTGCTCGATGTCCGCCTGCACCGCCGCCCGTCCTTGCGCGATAGGCGCTGGCAGGCGGCGATGGCTTAGCTCTGCCACGAAAAAAACATCGGTCGAGCGGTAAGTGCCTGCTAGGACGGGTCGGGGCGATCGGGGCGAATCGCCGATGGGTGGCGCGGTGGTATTCCAGTCGGGCTTGGCCGTGCAAACGGGATCGCAACCAATTTGCGATTCGATGGTTATTGGGCGGAACTTTCGTCCGTCCGCGGCCCCCTGGCACATGAGCCTGACGATGCGCCTCCTCCGACTGGTCCTGGCCGCCCCCTTCGTTGCTCTCGCAAGTCCTTGTTTTGCCGAGTCTTCCACGGCGATCGCGGTGAACAATCCGCCGGCGCAGCAGAATTCCCTCGTCGACATGCTGGCGCTGATGTCGGGCCACTGCAAGACACTGAAGGTCGCCGGGAGACCCTTTGCCTGCAAGACCGTGGCCTTCGCCCATGACGACAAGGGGCGGGTCAATTTCGCGGTCGCCGTCGACGACCCCAGCGACGAGAACCATGTCGTGTCGTTCTCCGGCGAGAACGGCAAGCGAGCCGACGACAATTCCTACGAGCTGCCGGTCGACCGCATGCTGCTCAACTCCAAGAATAGGCCGAAGATCGACGGCCTGCCAGTCCCGGCTGCGCAGACCTCCACCGGCACCTGCCGCCAGACCGGCAATTTCGCCGCCAGGAAGGTGAACGACGTCACCTGCTCCGCGACCGACAATGAAGGCCGGAAGTATGAACTGCTGTTCGTCTCCGACGGTAAGCCGGTGAGCGTGCGCCGCATCAGGCAGTCATCGCCCTCGGTCCAGGATCCGTTCAAGTAGCGCCATCATTCGTCGTCGTGAGCATGTATGATCGCGGCCATGCTTCGGAGTGACCCATGACGCGCGACCGCCTGTTTCTGGTACGCCCCGATTTCGAGGATCCGGCCTATCCGGGCCGGCGCTTCTATTGCTGGCATTGCGCGCTGATCGAAGGCCTGCTCGCCTCGTTTCCTGCGCTGGCCGAGAGGCTCGACGTCGAGCGCGTCGCTTGGCCGAAGCCGCGGCAGGCCGTGATCGCGCTGGTCGGCGAGGAGAACCAGTGGCTGCCGCTGCTCGTGCTGGCGGATGGGGCGACTTCGCCGCACCAGACCGGCAGCTATCAGGGGCGCGCCATCATCGCCGACAAGGACGCCATCCTCGCCGCGCTGTCCGAGCGCCACGGCTTTCCCCATCCGCATCCATGAGGCCTCCGTCCCGAAACGAGGGAAAATCGGCATTGCCTGGCTCGACTATCGCCTCGCATATTCTCGACAAAACTCCGGAATCCCTCGCCATGCCCCATCCCCTCCCCGCCCTCATCGTCGTCGACGTCCAGCGCGCATTCGACGAATGGGAGGCGGCGGGCAAGCGGCGCAACAATCCGGACGCGGTGGCGCGCATCGTCGATCTGCTCGCGGCGTTCCGGGCGAGCGGCGCGCCGATCTTCCACATCCGCCACGAAGGCACCAAGCCGAACTCGACGTTCCTGCCGTCGCGCACCGGTTACGCCGTCAAGGACGAGGCGCGCGAACGGAACGGCGAGCCCGTGATCGTCAAGCGCGTCAACAGCGCCTTCATCGGCACCGACCTCGAGACGCGCCTGCGCGCGAGCGACTTCGCCACGCTCGTGATCTGCGGCGCGACTACCAATCATTGCGTGGAGACGACGACGCGCATGGCGGGCAATCTCGGCTTCGACGCCGCCCTCGTGCGCGACGCGACCTGGACGTTCGATCGCGTCGGCCCCGACGGCGACACGCATTCGGCCGAATCCATTCACGCGATGACGCTGTCGAATCTAAACAGCGAATTTGCCCGCATCGTGACCACGAACGAGGTGATCACTGCGCTCGTAGCGGTGCGACAATAAATCCCAGCGCGATTTCGCGCCGATTGTCTGCGTCGTTTCGACGCCCGCACTCGCCGGAACGCGACCAATGCCCATCTGTTGTCACTCGACATCTCAACTGGAGTGATGACATGAAGTATCTCTTTGTCGCGATGGCCATCGGCGCTGCGGCGTTGGCCGGCGGATCCGCGGCCAACGCGGCTACCGGCGGCAAGGCCAAGCCGAACGCGCAGACGCGCCAATCGACCGACATCAGCGCGCAGCACAGGCACTATCAATATGGCCATCGCCATCACCGCTGGCACCCTCAGTACGGCGGCTACTACCGTCCACATTATCGCAGCTATGGCTACTATCCACGGCACCGGGGCTATTACGGCGGCGGACCGTACGGTTACTATGGTGGCGGCGGCCCGGGCGTGACGTTCAGCTTCGGCGGCAATCGCTGGTGAGCCCAAAGGCTCGCAGAGATGCGGGCCTTCTTTCTCAACCCTGCAAGATGAGGCCAGCCGTCTCCACGCCGCTCGCAAGTGCAGCCTCGACTGTTCCCATGTCGCGGCCACGATAGAGCGCCTCGCCGGAGAACAGCACGGAGCCATCGGCGCGCGCGAGGATCTCCTGCGCCGCCCGCGTCTGCGGCGTCGCCCACGAATAGGCGCCGCGGGCGAATGGATCGTGCGCCCAGTTGGCGGCCGCGGCCGCAACGAGGCCCCGCGCGATGTCCTCGCGCGGCCGGTTGAAGATTGCAGCGAGTGAATCGAGCCCGGCGTCGATCAGCCCCTGTGGGTCAAGGTGCGACAGCTCGGCTGTCCGCGGACCGCCGAACCATCCGGTAAGCACGTGATGCTGATCCTGCCGTGTCCACCACACGGGAATGGTCTCGTCCGACAACAAGAAGAGCATGTCCGCAAGCTCTTCCCGTTCGCGCCACCATGGCCGCTTGAAGCGCAGCAGGAGTTTGATGACGCTGCCGAAGCCGATATCGTCGGCGGCGGCCGCCTTCGTGCGTGCGGCTGCAGGCAGCGCGATCTCGCGCAATAGCGGCAGCGGCACGGTCAGGATCACGCGATCGCAGATTTGTTCCTCGCCGCCGGCGCAACGGACAACAACCTTGCCGCCGCTCTCCTCGATCGCCACGACCACGGCACCCAGGTGAATGGCAGCACCAGATTTGCGACATTCAGCCGCCAAAAAATCGATCAGCCTGCCATAGCCACCGTCGATACGGCCCTGCGTCGCGTGTCCGTCATTCATCCACTCGTCGCGCAGCGCCAGCGTCGAGGCGCGCTCGGGGTCGGCCGCATCATAGCCCTCCACCATGCGTTCGACGGCGTGCCGCAAGCGCGCATATTCCGGCCCGGCGAAATGCCGGCGCAGGAAATCGGCGACGGTGAGATCGTCCGTCAGCTCCTTCACTGCGGCATGAAGCTTTTCGTGATAGGCATCGCGCGGGCTCTCCCGCGAGAACGCCTTGCCGTCAAAGCTCCACTGCGTGCCTCCGATCGTCCGCACCGACAGCCCGGCCTCGCGCGCGAGACCGCGCGTGACCGGCGCTTCGCCATGAACGAACTCGGCGCCGCCATCGGCGGCATAGCCGAACTCCGAGGCCGGCAGCGGATGGATGCGCCCGCCGCAGCGGTCGCGCGCTTCCAGAATCGTGACGCGTTTGCCCGCCCGCGCAAGCGCGCGAGCCGCCATCAGGCTGGCCGCGCCCGCGCCGACGATGACGATATGCTCTGACGTGTCCGACATTGCCGTTGCTTATTGGCCCGCGGCGCCGTTCTGGATCAAGTAGCGCAGCAACAGCACGCCACCGCCGAGCTGCCGCGTGCTCTCCAGCGTCATCGCAGTGAGCGGCGCGCGCTTGTCGTGGTCCGCCTCGGTCGAATCGAACACGAAGGGCGCGCCCCTGGCGCCGTCGATCGCCGGGCTGAGGATCAGGTTGAATTCGTCGATCAGGCCGGCGCGCAGGAACGCGCCATTGGCGACGCCGCCGCCCTCCACCAGCAGGCGCTTGACGCCAAGCTCGCGATTGAGGATCTCGACCGCCAATACGAGGTCGATCTCGGACTTACCGGCGAAGATATAGGAGACGCCCTCGCCGCGCAGGCCGGCGAGATGCGAGTCCGGCACGCTCTCGGTCAGCACCACGACGATCGGATCGCCGCCGATGTCGGAGCGGCCCCATCCGATCTTGCCGTGCGCGTCGAGCACCACGCCGTAGGTTTTCGCGTCGCGCCGCGCGAACCAGTTTTCGCGTGGGAATTTTTCGTTCGGCATCTCGGGATAGGGCTTGCCCTTGGCGAACTCGGAGCCGGTGACGCGGCCGATCACCCAGGCGTCGCCGCCGAGCTCGTCATGGATTTTCTCGAACCAGTCGGTGCCGGCACCCTTCGGACGCCAGCGGCTCGGATGCGTGCGGCCGTCGAGGCTCGCGTGCATCAGGCAGATGACATAAGGTTTCATGCGGATTCTCCGAACCGGCCTCTCAGGCCGGCTTATCGTTTCCGGCGCGATCGTTCACGATCACCGCGAGCGGATTGAGTTTTGGCGGCGCGACCAGCTTGAGCGTGTTGCTATCATGATGATTGAACGGCGCACCGCGGACGAACAACTCCGTCTCGATCTGATAACTCCAGCTGCCGTCGTCGTTGAAGGCGATGTCGCAACGGTAACTATCGGTGCGGAACGCTTGTTCCAGGAAGTCGGTCGAGCAGATTCCGTAAGCGGTGTCGCCGCGCTTCGCCGTGACGGAGATCTTCTTGTCATCCGGCTTGGCCCGGCCGGAGGCCAGCAGCACCTGCCCACGTGGAATCGCCAGCGTCTGCAGAATCAGTCCGGTCGCAGGCTCCCAGAGCCAGTAGCCGACCTGGTCGTGGAAAGTGATATCTTCCTCGGGCGTGTTGATGTGGATGTGATAGCGCAATCCATAGAATAGCTGCGGTCCGTTGGCCTGCGGATCGATCGGGTCCATCCGGATATGCTCGATGAAGGTCCGCCGCTCCGGCCCATCCGCCTTCGGATTGATATCGATGCCCTTGTCCGCCCGCCAGGCGCCGGCGAGCCGGCGGAGCGGCCCGAGATTGGCGAGACTGTCGGGCGAGACGTCCTCGGGCTCGGTGAAGATGTCGGCGGGAAGGGGCAGCATGGAGACCTCGCATCGTTGCGCGGAGCAGCAATAGCACAAGGGCGAATCGAGCGGAATGCGACGCGATCTCGGGTCTGCTCGGCGTGTGTGAGGCGCCGATCATTGGGTGATGGTGCGCGCGACATATCGCGGCTCACCGCTTTGTCTTCGGAAGCACCATTCTGCCCTGTGAAGCAATGCCGCCCCATTTGGCGGACCAGCTGACCTCCGAGGCGGAGGATCGCTCGATGGCCTTCCGGTCCCACGCCCCCTGCAGCGTAAACAGGGCGCCTTGGGGATCGACACATCGCACGATCCAGCAATCGTCGGGCAGCTCGATCGGTCCCTGGAGAACCCGCCCTCTGCCGGCATTGACCCGTCTGGCCGCCGCGCCGACATCGTCGACATTGAAGTAATGCAGCCAGCAGGCCTGCGATACGCTCGGACGCTTGGTGAGCATGCCGCCGATCGTCTGCCCGGCCACGGAAAACAATTCGTAGACGCTTGCCGGATCGGTTCCAGCGGACGGCTTTTTCCAACCAAGAAGCTCGCCATAAAACGGAAAGATCCTGCGTTGGTCTTCGGCCAGCAGCTCGTGCCAGCCCACGCGCCCGGGCTTGTCGGTTCCGCCCGGTTGCGATTGGCCATATGTCAGGCCCGTGACCAGCGCGAATGTCGCCCCTTGCGGATCGGCGACCACTGCAATGCGGCCGATGTTGCTGTCGGTCGGCGAGACCAGGATCGCGCCCCCAAGCGGGTGGATCCGCGCGATCGTCGCATCCATGTCATCGACGGCGACGTAGCCGAGCCATCTCGGCGTTGCTCCCATGCGAACTCCCTCTTCCGGGAGATTCATGAGACCGACGACCGGCGCGTTGCCTGCAGTCAGCAACGTGTAGGCCAGCTCGGGGCTCGACGCATCCTTCACAGCCCAGCCGACGACGTCGGCGTAAAAAGCAGCGGCTGACGGCATGTCCGTCGTCAGAAGCTCATACCAAACGAAGCGTCCGCGCTGGTCGGCCAAGCTAGCTTCCCCGTTCGAGCGGACAGACGATGGCGCACTGCATCATGCTGCTCGGCACTATCGACAAGAATTTGCCGCGATGTCGTTCATGAAGATGAATGCAATCTAAACGAGCGCCATACCATTTCGTGTTCACGTGAATCTTGCCCAGTTTGATGGCCCGGCGTAGGATCATCGGAGAAGATCGTTCTTCCAACTTGGAGGATGCGGCCATGCGGCGGACGAAGCAAGCTTCGAACAAGAAGCGGATCACCAAAGCTGCAGTACCGGCGCTCGGGTTTGCCGGACTGACTTTTTCGCTGGCGGGAAGCGCGATGGCATCCGCGGTGCCGGCAGACGAGCCTCCACAAAAACTGAACATCACGCCTGGCCAGTTCAGTGCGCTCAGCGAGGAGGAACTCGCCGACGTGAACCTCGCCACCTTCCACCTTGCCGGCGACGAAAAAACCTTGAGCGGCGTGCTGCTTGCGCGAGGATGCGGCGGGTGTAGAGGATGCGGCGGCTGCAGAGGTTGCGGTGGCTGCAGAGGTTGCGCCGGCTGCCGAGCCTGTCGCTGCGGCGTCGGTTGCGGTGGCTGTGGTGGTTGTGGCGTCGGCTGGATCGGCGTGCCATTGCCGGTGGCATGCACGGGATGCTGCGCATCATGGGGCCGCTGCCGCTGGTGCTAGGCGTGAGCGCTCCCTGACTGGACATCGACAGGTCGCAATTTCATTGGCCGGGCTCGCAAGCGACCCGGCCAATTTCTGTTGTCGTACGGCATTCACTTCGTCTGGCCTCAGCTTGCCGATCGCGAGCGAGTATGTTCCAACTCATGCCAAGAAATCCGGTGGTGCTCGGCGTACAAGTCGGGCCGCCCAGGCGTTTGTCGTGCCCTCAACGATCCGGCATGGCGGGAACAGGATCAGCGTGCTGCCCCGATGACAGTCAAGCGAAAGAGCAGCACTGCGAAGCAGACCCGCAAGGGCATTTTGCGCTTCGCGCCGAACTTCACCGCCTATCTGCTTCCTCCCAATGTGGTCTGTCTCTACTCCGAGAACCGCAAATTCTTCCTGCACGGCGATCTCTATTGCGCCGTGGCGAGTGCGATCGGAAAAAACGGCAAGGGTGCGCCGGAGATCATCCGGCAGCTTTCAAAGAGATTTCCGACAGCCGAGATCGAGGAAGCGATCAGGCGGTTGCTCGAGCGCCGCTACGTCGTCAGCGGCGCATCGCATACAGGCGCCGTTGACGGATATTGGGCCAGCCTCGGCCTGCCTCCCGAGATCGCCGAGGAAAACCTGCGCAACTGGCCGGTGCGGGTGGAATCGATCGACGTCAAAGGCGCGGGCGAGCTGAGCGCGGCGTTGAGCAAGCTCGGGGTTCACATCACCAAGCGATCGCCGAGGCTCGTCATCACGCTTGTGAACGACTACCTCGAGCGGCGGCTCGCTGACGTGAATGGGGAGCGCGTCGCCGACGGGACGCCCTGGCTGCTGGTTCAGCCGTCGGGCGTGTTTCCGCTGGTAGGACCTGTGTTCAAGCCGGGCGAGAGCGCCTGCTGGACCTGCCTGCACGATCGCATGATCCGCAATCGCGAGATCAAGGGATTTCTCGACCGCGGAGCGGCGCAAGCTGTCGCGATATCACCGCTGGTCAACGACACCGTCGGACAGACCGCGATCCACTTCGCGGCCGTTGAGATCGCGAAGGCGATCGCCTCCGGATTTCGCACTGATCTCAACGATCACATCGCAAGCTTCGACCTGACCGGGGCCGCCATCGCCAAGCATTACGTCGCGAAGCGCCCGCAATGTTCGGCCTGCGGCAGCAAGAAGCTGAGGAATCCGCGACGGGCCGCAGCGCCGATCGAAATTGCCGCGGGCCAAAAGCTCGTCATGACCAGCGGTGGATACCGCACCGTGACGTCGCGAGCCACCGTGGCGCGGTTTCGCAAGCACGTCAGTCCGCTGACCGGCGTGGTGTCGCGGCTCGAGCGGATCGAGGCCGATCTGCCGATGAACACCAATTTCTTTGCGCATCACAATTTCTCTGCGCCGGCCTGGAACGTCGATCAGCTCAGGTCCGGCCTGAGCGGCGGCAGCTTCGGCAAGGGCTCGACGGCCGAGCAGGGCGAGGCCAGTGCGCTGATGGAAGCGATCGAGCGCTACTCCGGCATTTTTCAGGGCGACGAGATCAGGGCGAAGCGCCGCTTTGCCGATTTCGCGCCCGGTGACGCGCTGCTTCCCAACGACGTCCAGTTCTTCAGCGATCTGCAGTTTCAAAACAGGCATGTCCCGCTGCCGGACGATTCCCATCCCGTCCCCGAGCCGTTCGATCCCTCGACCAGCACGGAGTGGTCGCCGGTCTGGTCGTTGCGTGACAAGCGCTTCAAATATCTTCCGACCGGCCTTTTGTATTTCTTCTATGGCGGCTTCCACACCGATTCCAACGGATGCGCGGCCGGCAACACCCGTGAGGAGGCCATCGTTCAAGGCTTCCTTGAGCTGGTCGAACGCGACGCCTACGCGATCTGGTGGTACAATCGCGTGCGGCGCGCTGAGATCGACCTTTCGCAATTCGAGGATTCCTATGTGCGCGATCTTCAACACCAGTTTGCCGATGCGGGCCGCCGGCTCTGGGTGCTCGACATTACCAGCGATCTCGGCATTCCCTCCTACGTCGCGATCATGCACTGGATGCAGAACGGACACGAAAATATCGAGTTCGGATCCGGCTCGCATTTCGATCCCCGCATCGCCCTGCTGCGGTCCCTCACCGAGCTGACCCAGTTCATGTCGATTGGCATGATGGGCGGCGGGAGCGGCGAGAAACCGTCGCTTGACGGTGTCACGCCGCTGCGGCTGGACGATCATCCGTTCCTGATCCCCGACGACAATCCGCTTCTCCCGCCGGCGCCAGATCTCGAGGTTCACGACAACACGCGCGACCAGGTCAATGCCTGCGTCGAGATCGCGGTCAGGGCGGGATACGATTTCCTGGTGCTCGACCAGACGCGGCCCGACGTCGAGGTCCCCGTCGTCAGAGTGCTCGTTCCGGGCTTGCGGCATTTCTACCGCCGCTTCGGGCCCGGCCGGCTTTACGACGTCCCGGTGAAGCTTGGACTGCTGGACCGCCCGCGACTGGAAAGCGAGCTGACGTCGTTCCTGCCACATACCTGAAGGCTGGCCTCGTTGCGCGCACCCCGGAAAAAGCCGACGAGGACAAGCGCCCCCATCATCGCCGCGCGATTGAACGGCCGCTTCTCCCTGCAGATGCAGGCCGACGGAAGCATTGCCGCTGTCTCCAGCGATTATTCGGTCAGCCTCGGACAATTCAGCGCGGCGGCGATTGCCCGGGCCGGGCATCTCGCGACCGCCCTTCCGCTCGCATCGCTTGCTGGCAAGAGCGTGGTCGCGAAGCAGGTTCATGGTCTGGTGCAGCGGCTGGCGCGGCACGGGCTTCTCGACTACCGCCTGTTCTCTCCCCGCGATGCGCAAGACCTGGTGATCATCGAACCGCAGATCGCCGACTACTGGCCGCAACGCGCCAAGCTATCGAGCGGCGATACGATCGTGTTGTCGCGCTTTGCCTATCTGCGCCGGCGCGGCAATGAGATGGTGCTGGAATCGCCGCGCGCCGGCGCACTGTTCCGGATTTGCGATCCCGCCATCGCCGCCACGCTGGCCGCCCTCTCGCGGCCGCAAAAGATCAGCAGGCTTCGCAGTCAAGGCGCCTCCCTGAACCTCGACCTGCTCGGCTTGCTGCTCGACAGCGAGATGCTGATCAAGCTCGGTGCGAATGGCGCAGACGGCGGTGGGGTGACCGAAGGCGACCGCAATCTCGTGCTCTGGGATTTCCACGATCTCGTGTTTCACACCCGCAGCACGGAGGGCCGGCACGTCAATCCGGTTGGCGGCGCTTACCTCCATGCGCGGGCTGTTCCGCCGCTGCCCGCGGTGCGCCCGCGCTGGCCCGGCAAGACGATCGCGCTGGGCAAACTCGGCGCGCCCGAGCCGAAATCGCCCTTCGCAAAACTGTTGCGCGAGCGTCATTCGACACGGGATTTCGACGACCGGCATCCGATCACCCTTCCCGAGCTCGCGCAGTTTCTCGACACGACCGCCCGCGTGCTGTCGGAATGGAAGGGCGAGGCAGATTTCGACGGTGGCCTTGAGGTCAGCTACAGCTCGAGACCTTATCCGGCGGCAGGCAGCGCGTATGAGCTTGAGTTGTACCTGGCGGTGTCGAACTGCGAGGGGCTGGCGCGTGGGCTTTATCACTACGATGCCGGCGGCCATGCGCTGGTCGCGATCGACGCCTCCGCAAATCAGCTCCAGGCGCTCTCAATGGCCGCCGCGTTTGCCATGGGTGCATCCGCTCCGCCGCAAATCCTGATCACGATCGCCGCGCGCTTCGGGCGGATCTCCTGGAAGTACTCCTCGATCGCGTATTCGCTGATCCTGAAGGATGTCGGCTGCCTGATCCAGACATTCTATCTGGCCGCAACCGATATGGACCTCGGCGGCTGCGCCATCGGCACCGGCAACATCGATCTGTTTGCGAAAACGACGGGACTCGAATTCCACGTCGAGGGCGCAGTCGGCCAATTCGCGCTTGGGCGCGGGAGGAAGACGGGGAGCTCCAGCCAGTGAGGCGCGGAGTCCGCCCTCAAGCCGCTTCCGAAGTCGATCTCGCACGCTGCTCCAGCACGCCGATCGTCGCGACCAGATTGTCGCGCCGGGCGCGAAGGTTCGCTGCGAGCAGCGGATAGGTCGGCTGCTGCGCGTCGAACACCCCGGCGCGGGCCTCTTCCTCGAGAATGTCGGTGTTGAGCAGCCGAACGCGCCACCATAAATCGGCGATCAATGCGTCGAGCCGGAGTTCTCCGGCAGCACCAGAACGGGACACTTCCTGCATCACTTGCCTCACCCTGAAACGGCCTCCCTGCTGAGGCCTGGCTTTGGTCAGGACTGAGCAAGCGTGATGCCAGGAACGGGCCTGGACGCGAAACACGATCGGGACGCAAGCCGGATCCACTGGTCGGGCATCAGCCGAACTTGTAGGGAAGCAGGCGTTGGCCAAAGGGTTCGCCTCGCCAGATCAATTGCAGGCCCGCGACGATCTCCGCCCCGTAGACGGCGTAAGGAATTTCGATCGACTTCAACCAGGGTGCGACCCACTGGTTGAGCGGCGTGCCGTCGATGCTGACCAGATCGCAATCGCCGGGGATTTTCAGGCCGCGCTCGAGCGCGCGCCGGTTCACGCCGTAGGCGATTTGGTCGCTCACACAGAGAATGGCGTCCGGCGTGTCGCGGCCGGCGAAAATTCGCGCGCCGGCATCATAGCCGATCTGGAGATGCGATCCTCCTTCCCCGCCGGCCCGGATGATCGCCTCGTCGGACCATCCACGCTGCCGCAGTCGGGCCAGAAAGCCTGACACGCGGTCCCGCGATGCAGACGAGCTCAGCAGGGGAAAAACAACGGCCGGGGCTCGCCGTCCGAGATCGGCGAAATAGTCGGCGACGGTCGCACCCGCCGCGCAATCGTCGATTCCGACGAACGGGCCGGCGCCGGTCGGATTCCGGCGGTTCACGAACACCGCCGGCGCGCCGGACGCGGAAAGCTCACTTAACCCGGGGCTGGGCACCGCCGCGACGAGGACATAGCCACGCACCATCTGAGCCCGCATCGCGTAGAGATATTCGTCCTGAAGTTCGGGGCGGTCGTGCGTATCGCACAGGACCATCACGTAGCCGGCCTCGCGCAGTGCGGCCTCGGTGGAGCTTGCGATCGTCGCCATGGCCGGATTGTCGAGATTGGCCGCGATCATCGCAACAAGCTGGCTTTGGCCGCTCTTGAGCGCCCGTCCCACCGGGTTTGGCCGGTAGCCTACTGCCTCGATCGCACCGAGCACCCGCGCCACCGTAGCTGGGGAGGCGCGGCGCATCTCACCGTTGACGATCCGCGAGACGGTCGAAACCGAGACGCCGGCCCTGGCGGCGACTGTAGCAAGTGAGACGTCTTCCGGCATCGGCCTCCCCGGGGCTGGTCCGATTGCAGCTATAGCCACAGTCGAGCCCCGTTCCGAGACTCGGCAACACGTTTTAAACCGAGATTGACAGCTAGGCAAACGTTTGCCAAACTGGTTTTGCCCTTTGGGAGACCCCCAAGTGGATGCTGATA
The DNA here is from genome assembly GCF_016616885.1 of Bradyrhizobium diazoefficiens. Taxonomy (NCBI): domain Bacteria; kingdom Pseudomonadati; phylum Pseudomonadota; class Alphaproteobacteria; order Hyphomicrobiales; family Nitrobacteraceae; genus Bradyrhizobium; species Bradyrhizobium diazoefficiens. The sequence goes on from NZ_CP067102.1 coordinate 7,483,272, forward strand.
CGGAAGGAAACACCTGCGCCAGAGGATCCGTCGAAGAACGGGCCCGCGGCGCCTATCTCGCGCGGTCCGACTGGACCGGCGAGCACGGAGGAAAAATGATCGCGCGCGCCGTCAAGCCCGTTATCGCATCTCTTGTGCTGTCCCTTCTGTCCGCCGCCGTTTTCGGCGGCCCGGCGTCGGCCGAGACGACAGTGCTCCGCATGGCCTGGTACTCGGACGGCAACGAGGGCGAGGTGATGGCCGACCTGCTGCGGCGATTTCACGACCAGAACAAGGACATCGACGTCGTTCTCGATCAGGTGCCCTACAAGGCGATCAACGAGAATCTGCCCGTGCAACTCGCCTCCGGCCAGGGTCCCGACATGGCGCGTATCGTCGATATGGGCGGCCTGTCGCGCTACGCGCTCGATATGCGCCCCTATCTGAAGGACCCCGGCTACTGGGAAACGAACTTCGGCCCCTTCCTCGAATGGATGCGCCCGGCGGGAGACCCGCAGGCCATTCCGGGCTTCATGACCCAGCTCACCGTCACCGGCCCCTTCGTCAACAAGACCCTGTTCGAGCAGGCCGGGGTCGCGATACCCGGCGAGAAGTCGACCTGGGAGGACTGGGCGAAGGCGGTGAAGGAGGTTGCGGGCAAGGTCCAGGCGCCGTTCCCGCTCGCGCTCGACCGCTCGGGCCATCGCTTCTATGCGCTTGCCGTGTCGCAAGGCACAAAGGTCTTCGACGCGAACGGCGAGCCTGATGTCGTGGACGAGGGCTTCAAGCGCGCGGCGCAGCTCGTCTACGACTGGCACAAGTCCGGCGTCATGTCGAAGGAGCTGTGGGGCTCGGTCTCCGGCACGGCCTATCGCGGCGCCAACGACGAGTTCAAGAACGCGCAGGTCGTGATGTACCTGTCCGGATCGTGGCAGACCGCTCAGTTCGCCAAGACCGTGGACAACGCCTTCGACTGGGTCGCGGTCCCCAATCCCTGCGGACCGGGCGGGTGCAGCAGCATGCCGGGCGGCGCCGGTCTCGTGGCTTTCAAGCAGACCCAGCATCCCAGGGAAGTCGCGCGGCTGATGGAATATCTCGCGAGCGAACCCGTGCTGGCGGAGTTCTATGCGCGCTCGCTGTTCGTGCCCGGCCACCTCGGTCTGGCGAAGAAAGGCATCGACTATCCGACGGCCAGCCCCGAAGCCGCCGCGGCGCTGAAGGTCTTCACCGCAAGCGCGGCCCAGATTTCGCCGCTCGCTTACCGGACCCAGGGCTACATCAACAGCCGGATCATCTTCAACGCCGTCATCAGCCGGCTCGGGCAGGCGGTCTCCGGTGAAACGATGCTTGAAGACGCCTACAAGCGCATCACCGCGGACGTCGCGCAGCAGATCGCCGAGCGCAACAAGAAGTGACGGCACAGGAGCGAAGGATCACCGCGATGTCGGACATTCCGTCCGCCTCCGTGCCGAAGCCCGGCATCGCCGCGGCAGCGCTCGCGGAATTCCGGCGCGTCGCGGTCCTGCCGGTGGACGTCGCGATGCGTCTGTTCGATCCGCCGATGCGACGGCTGCAGCGCATGATCGGCGCGCGGCGCATGGCCTATGTGTTCCTGTTGCCCAACTTCGTCTTCTTCGGCCTGTTCGTGTTCCTGCCGATCGGCATCAACGTCGTGTTCTCGGTGACCGGCGGCACCGCCCTGTTTCCCTCGCAGCGCCCCTATGTCGGCGGCGAACAGTTCGCCCATCTGTTCGACTGCGGCTCCTATCTCGATCCGGCGACCTGCCGCGAGGACCACTTCTGGCGCGGCGTCGCCAATACCGCGAAGTTCGTCGTGTTTCAGGTGACGGCAATGGTGGCGTTTTCGCTCGTCACTGCGCTGGTCCTCAACATGAAGATCCGTGGCCGCGGCTTTTTCCGTGCCGTCTATTTCTTTCCGGTTCTGCTATCGCCCGTGGTCGTCGCGCTGATCTGGAAATGGATCCTGCAGCGCGACGGGCTCCTCAACGCCGCCATCACCACACTCGGCGGTCAGAAGATCCTGTTCTTCGTCGATCCGAGCTGGGCGATGTTCTGGGCGGTGTTCGTATCCGTGTGGGCGCATATGGGCTTCTACACGCTGATCCTGCTCGCCGGCCTTCAGGCGATCCCGGCGGACCTCTACGAGGCGGCGGAGATGGATGCGACCCCGCGCTGGCGCGTGCTGACACACATCACGCTACCGCTGCTGTGGCCGAACATGATCGTCGTGATCGTGCTCGCGCTCATCAAGGGTGCGCAGACCTTCGACGAAGTCTTCGTGCTGACCGGCGGTGGCCCCGGCACCGCCACGCTGATGATCGTCCAGTACATCTACGAGACCGGCTTCGCCAGCCAGGTGCAGAATTTCGGCCTCGCCGCCGCCGCGTCCGTCGTGCTCGGCGTCGTCCTTTTCGTCCTGACGCTCCTGCAATTCGCCGCCGCGCGGCGCAAAGAGATCTGAGGTAGCCGCCATGCGTCTTGCGGTTTTGCTTGGTCAACGTCGCAACGGGCCCGGACGGCCGCTGCACTGGACCGACGTCGCAGCCTACGCCTATCTCGCGCTCGGCGTCGCGCTGATGTTCGGCCCGGTGTTGTGGCTGGTGCTGTCATCGTTCAAGACCCAGAGCGCGCTGCTGGAATTTCCGCCGTCGCTGCTGCCCTTCGCGCAGGTCGAAGTGACGGTGCCCGGCCAGCCGCAGAAGCTGCCTCTCTTCCGCACGACGCTTCCTGACGGCTCGGTCCGCGAGCTGGCGCAGGTTCGGCGCATCGGGCTTGTCGCCCAGATGGTCGATCCGGCCGATCCCTCGAAGCAGTTTCGCGTGGCGATCGACAAGCGCGAACCGGTGCGCCGCGTCGCACTCGCGACAGAGAACTACACCGAGCCGCTCCAGCGCTTCGCCTTCCTGCGCTTCCTGTTCAATTCGGTCTTCGTGACGGTGGTCGCCACGCTGATCACGCTGCTCATCAACTCCATGGCCGCCTATGCGCTCGCCGTCTATGCGTTCCCCGGCAAGCAGGCGGCGACGCTGGCGGTGATCGGGACGCTGATGATCCCAATGACCATCATCCTCGTGCCGGTCTATCTGGTGATAACCGAGCTCGGACTCGCCAATTCGCTTTGGGCGGTGATTCTGCCGGGTGCCGCGACGCCAACGGGCGTGTTCCTGCTGCGGCAATACATGCTGACATTGCCGAAGGATCTGATCGAGGCCGCGCGGATGGACAAGGCATCGGAGTGGCAGATCTATTGGCGCATCGTCATGCCGCTGACCCTGCCGGCGCTGGCAGTTCTGGCGATCTTCTCGATCATGTGGCGCTGGAACGAATTCCTGTGGCCGCTCGCGGTCCTGACCAAGACCGAGGTCTACACGTTGCAGATCGCGCTCAATGCGTTCCAGGGCGAACTCCAGACCCAGTGGCACTATCTCCTTGCGATGACGGTCGTGACGCTCGCTCCCGTCGCCCTCGTCTTCGTGTTCCTCCAGCGTTTCATCACGACGGGCATCGGCTCGACGGGGATGAAATGACCGATCGGGCTATCCACCATGGCTGAATTGAAACTCACGGCCGCGCGAAAATCCTTCGGCAGCATCGATGTGCTGCACGGCATCGATCTCGCGGTGAAGGATGGCGAATTCGTCGTCTTCGTCGGCCCGTCCGGCTGCGGAAAGTCGACGCTCCTGCGCGTCATCGCCGGCCTCGAAAACGTCACGAGCGGCGAGGTCCATATCGACGGCGAGCGGGTCACCCACCTGCCTGCCTCCGAGCGGGGGCTGGCCATGGTGTTCCAGTCCTATGCCCTGTATCCGCATATGAGCGTGCGCAAGAACATGGCCTTTGCGCTCGAGAACATGGGGTTGAAGCCGGAAGAGATCGAGGCGCGCGTCAGTCGCGCCGCCGCCATGCTGCGTCTTGCGGACTATCTCGACCGCAAACCCAAGGCGCTCTCCGGCGGCCAGCGCCAGCGCGTCGCCATCGGCCGGGCCATCGTGCGCGATCCGAAGATCTTTCTGTTCGACGAGCCGCTGTCGAACCTCGACGCTGAACTCCGCGTCGCGACGCGGAAGGAACTTGCCGCTCTGCATGCCAATCTCGGCGGCACGATGATCTATGTCACGCACGATCAGGTCGAAGCCATGACGCTTGCAGACCGGATCGTGGTGCTCAACGGCGGTCGGATCGAGCAGGTCGGCTCGCCGCTCGAGCTCTACAACCGGCCCGTGAACGCCTTCGTGGCGGGCTTCATCGGCTCTCCCCGCATGAACTTCCTGCCCGCGACCGTGATGTCCGATGACGGCATGCTCAGCGCGAGCGTTGGCGAGCGTGAAATCGCTTTGCCCCGCGCCGCTTCCGGCCTCACCGCCGGCGCCCGCGTGACGCTCGGCATCCGCCCCGAACATATCGACGTCGCGCCCGACACGGGCATGCTCGCCGCAACCGTCGATCTCGTCGAGCAGCTTGGCGGCGAGACCTTCATCTATGCCACGGCTCCCGGCCTGCCGCAGATCACGCTGCGCCAGGATGGCCAGTCGCGGTTTGACCGCGGCGATGCAATCGCGATCCGTTTCGCCCCCGACCATCTGCATATCTTCGACGCGGCCGGCGCGGCTCTCGCCCGGCCGTGATCGTCTCCGGAGTCTGATCAAATGAAAGCCCTGACCCACGGCCGCTTCCGCGGCCTCGACGGCCACGCCGCGCTCTTCGACCTCGCGACCGGGCCGGCGGCGACCCCGCTCACCACGCTGCGCATCGCGATTCTCGAGAGCGACATCGGCCGCGTCACCCTGCGCCGGCCGGAGGGCTATCGGCTCGATCGCGGCTGGGCGATCGCCCCTGATCGCACCGAGCCGCCGTTCGAGGGAAGGCTACGCGACGACATCTCCGGCTTTGCCAATCCGGCGGCGACCGTGTCGGAGGATGGCGGCATTGTCACGCTCGCCGCTACGGGTCTTCGCGCTCAAATCCGGCTCGATCCGTTCGGCATCGCGTGGTACCGCGCCGGCGAGCAGCAGCCATTCCTGCAGGACCGGCCGACCCAGGCCTATCTCCTGTCGCGCAAGACCACCGCGTTGCTGCATGCGATGGAACGGCACGAAGGCGAACGCCATTACGGCCTCGGAGACAAGGCCGGTCCGCTCGATCGAACCGGCCGGCGCTTCGCGATCGATGCCGTCGATCCCTGCGGCTACGACGCCGAGCTGTCCGATCCGCTCTACAAGATGCTTCCGTTCTTCATCGTCGACGGCGCCCGCGGCGCGCACGGCATCTTCTACGACAATCTCGCGCTCGGCTCGGTCGACCTCGGCTGCACCATCGACAATTACCACGGCCTGTTCCGCAGCTATCGTGCCGAGGATGGCGACCTCGATTATTACGTGCTCGCCGGACCGACGGTGCCCGAGGTCACGCGGCGGTTTTCCTGGCTGACCGGCGGACAGGCCTTCGCGCCCCGCTGGACGCTCGGCTTTGCGATGACGACCATGACCATCGCCGACGCGCCGGACGCGGACGCGCGCATCACCGCCTTCATCGAGGATTGCAGGCGGAACGGCATCCGTTGCGACAGCTTTCACTTCGGCTCTGGCTACACTTCGATCGGCAACCGTCGCTACGTCTTCAATTGGAACCGTGACAAGTTCCCCGATCCGGCGGCGACGATGGCGCGACTTAAGGCGGCCGGCATGCAGCCGGTCACCAACATCAAGCCCTGCCTGCTCGATGATCATCCACGGCTCGATGAAGCGAAGGCGCGCGGCATACTGGTCGCTGACGGCGAGACCGGCGAGCCGGCGGTCGCGCAATTCTGGGACGGCCTCGGCTTCCACGTCGACTTTACCAATCCCGAAGGCCGGCAGTGGTGGGCGGATGGCATCCGCGACGCGCTGCTTGCCTTTGGCGTGACGGCGGTCTGGAGCGACAACAACGAATACGAGATCTGGGACGAGGATGCGATCTGCAATGGCGACGGCCGGCCGTTTCAGCAAGGACTCGCCCGCCCCGGGCAGGCGCTCTTGATGCACAAGCTCGCCTACGAGACCCAGGCCGCGCAGGCGCCTGGCAAGCGCCCCTATACGATCACGCGCGCCGGCAGCGCCGGCATCGCACGCTACGGTCAGACCTGGAGCGGCGACAACGAAACCGCCTGGAAGACGCTGCGCTACAATCTGATCCAGGGCCTGAACATGAGCCTGTCGGGGCTTTACAACATCGGCCACGACGTCGGCGGCTTCCATGGCGAATCGCCGGGCCCGGAACTGTTTTGCCGCTTCGTCGAGTTCTGCGCGCTGTGGCCGCGCATGGTGATGAATTCCTGGAAGGCGAGCGGCATCGTCAACACCCCCTGGATGCATCCCGGCGTGCTTCCACAGGTCCGATCCGCCATGGAGCTTCGCCACAGCCTGATCCCATATCTTTACACGCAGATGTGGCGTGCGGCGCTGGAGGACCTGCCGCCGGTGCGGCCGCTGTTGTGGGAGTTCGGTTCGGACGCGATCGCAGCGACCGTCGAGGACGCATTCATGCTTGGCCGCGATCTCCTGGTCGCTCCGGTGCTGGACGAGGGGGCGACGACGCGCGAGGTCTATCTGCCCGCCCATCCCGGCGGCTGGTACGACTGGCATGACGGGACGCTGTTCGAAGGCGGGCGAACCATCACCGTCGCAGCGCCTCTGGGCCGGCTACCGGTGTTCGCACGCGCCGGCGCGATCGTTCCGATCGAAGACGGGACGGGACTGACAGCGATCGTGTTCGGGTCACCCGATCATGGTGGCTCCGGCCTTCTCTATGTCGACGATGGAGAGACCTCGGACTGGCGCAACGTCGGCATGGCCGTCGAATTCCGCCTGCGCCCCGACGCGACCGGCTTCGTTCTCGATGTCAGTGGAGGCGAGTTGCCCGCACCCATCCGCGTCCGCGGCGTGGGCGTGCCCAATCTGCGTCTCGCCGACACGACAAAGTGAGCCGCGCCGCCGAAATCGGTCGTGTTCGCATCCGGCGCTAACGCAATGAGCGCGATCCGGCGCCCATCGTCTCAAAGCATTTGAGATTTGAAGTGAAATGGCGCCAAGGGGCTGTGCGGTCGGTGGTGATGTCCTGCCGGCGCGTCGATCTTCAGCAGCGTGTCAGCCACGCCCGGCGCCAGGCAGCGGCGCGCGCGACATCGTGGACAGGCACGATGTTCTGATGCTCGCCTCACGCCACGGCGCAAGCCGGCACTGTCGTCATCCCGGAGCGCGAGCCTAGAAGCAACAGCCTTAAGTTTCGGTTGGGAAAAGGCTCAATTGTCCAGCTAACGACCTCCGTAAGACCACGGAAGCCGGCTGGTTTGAGCAGCTTGGCGGTATCGGCGTATTTGAGAATGGCATTTTCGCAGCGCCTGCCGTGCCACGGTGGTTTCTCACATCGCGCGTGCGAGCATGATCGTGCCGGACATGATGAGGGCCCCACCTGCCGCATGGCTCAGCCTTGGGCCGAACGGCAGCAGTTTCTCACCGGCGACATAGAGCGCGATGGCGATGATCCAGACGAGATTCATCACTCCGCTGACGAACAGCAGTGCCATCAAGAACCAGCAGCAGCCGACGCAATAGCTGCCGTGGCGAAATCCCATGTGGAATGCCCCTCTCGTACCGGGCCGCCAATGCCGACTGAGAAACATCAGCGGGCTCTCGCAGTAACGCAGACAGGCACGTTTGAGCGGCGTGAATTGGTAGAGCCCTGCGGCAAGCAAAATGAGGCCGCCCAAAATCGAGCTGGTGCTTGCCATCGCCATCGACAGCAAGCCGAAGCGCTCGAGCGCCCATTGCACCAGGACCGCAACGACACTGAACCCCGCCCATGTCACGAGATAACCGGCGAGAAATATCCAGGCGTCCATTGCGGCGCGGGATGCAGTCTCCTGCTTGCGCTTGACCGTCGCATACAAGAGGACGGTGGGCGCCGCGCTCGGCGCCATCATCGCGACCATCATCACCCACCACATCACGAACAGCAGCGCCGCATAGAGCGGCGTCCACGGCATCGGCGCCATGTCCGGCATGACGGCCATCATTTCGGTGTCCATGCCGGCGCCGCTGGCGAGATAGGCCCAGGCGAGCGCCGCCACGGCAGCGGTCCCGATCGCAACGATCAGGCGGTCGCGGTGAAGCAGGTGTTCCAGCAGGAAGCGTCCGTGCATGGGCTTGCCCGCCCCGATCTCTCGATTTCAGCGCAGTATCACATCGCGACGCCGTCGGGCGTTTGCACGACGGTGGCAAGCGAGCTGTGCGTGCCCCGGGCTTCGAATGGAATCGCGCCGGTCGAGCGGATATTGGCGGACGCGATTTCGGCAGCCCTATGCTCAAAGCCCTCGGGCATCACGACCTGAATGCGGTGCGGAGCACCCGTCACCGGGTTCTTGATCGGCTCGACGTCGGTCTCGAGCACGCCCCGGGCGACAAGCCGGGCGACGCGTCCGTCCTTGTCAAAGGAGAACTCGAACGGCGCAAACACCGGATCGTGGATCTTGGTGACGATCAGGCTGACGATCTGGAATAGCGTGCCCTCGGCAGAATGCTTGCCCGAAAAGATCTCGAACAACGCCTGGCGCTGCTCCGGCGTGGCGCGTTCGTCGATGATGGGTTGGATCGTCCCGTTGCCCTCATGCAGCGCTCCGGGGAAATCGACCGTGATCGCGAAGCAGAGACCGTCAAGCCTGGTCCCCTCGAAATGTCCCTTGGCAATGCGCATGGCGACCAGCCCCTTGCAATAGCCTTGGGTCGGCGGCGCGTTGAAATCGCAGGGGCAGCCGAATGCGCAGTTGCAATTCTTCATCCATTCGCCTTCGAGACGCCAGTCCGATGCAGCCATGGCACATCTCCCAATGTGAAGGGGGACGCGGCAGCCATGGGCGAATTTTTTTGGCGTTATATCGAAGCAATGCGTAGAACCGCCAGCGGGATCGAGATCCGATCAGAAGGCCGCCTTGCAAAAAAGTCGGTTGGCGAGCTGCCGTTTACCGTCCCAATGGCGAAAAGCATATCAGCCCAGGCGGGGCGCGTACAGCGCGGCGGAGCAAGCGGGTCTGCAGGACATTCGACACTGAGAGGAATGGTGCGCTGCTCCGAACAAACATGCGAGCTCGTATGTCATTGAATGTACTTATGATTTCCCACGATGCCGCCGACCCTGCGGTCGCAGGGCTTTTCGCCACGACTCCGCGCGCCTTGGCCGCTCGGAGTGGTAAGCTCCGGTGCCGAGGGCAGATTTCGCGGCGCCGGATCGCGGTCAGGATAACGGCGCTCGAAGCCATGAACTCCAGAAGCAAGCTGATGATCGCGATTGCGATCGAACGATGCGAGAGATGGAGGACGTTATGGAAGCGTGGCGTGACGACAAGGCCCGGTCGACCCTGATTCGCGATGCAGCGGGAAGCGTGCAGCTAGGCAACACGCCCCGGACTTTTGCCGAACTCCTGTTCGGCCACACCAATAGCGAGGATCTCGCCAACCACGACGCCGCTTCGCTGGCCTTCCTGGCCGAGCAGGCCTGGGAACATGTCCAGCGGCGCACGGCAGGTCGCGCCGATATCCGCATCGTCAATCCGATGATGCCGGATGGCCGCGAGATCTCCGTGCTCGAAATTCTCAATGACAACATGCCCTTCCTGTTCGATTCCACGCTGGCAGAGCTCGCCGAGCAGGGCATCGAGGTCACCCTGGTCGCTCATCCGATCATCGCGGTGGAGCGCGACGAGCAAGGCAAGCTGATGCGCTTCCATGGCGAAGCCCTGCCGGAGGGAGCAAGGGGCGCGCGCGAAAGCCTCATCCATCTCCACATCACCCGCATGGACGTCGACGCCGACCGCCAAAAGCTGGTCGATGGGTTGACCATGACGTTGAACGACGCGCGCGCCTGCGTCACCGACTGGAAGCCCATGCGTGCCCGCATCGAGGAGGCGATCAAGATCTTCTCGACCAATCCGCCGCCGCTGCCGATCGACGAGATCGCCGAAGCCAGCCAGTTCCTGCATTGGCTGTGCCTGGACAATTTCACCTTTCTGGGCGTGCGCGAATATCGCTTTTCCCCCAACAGCGAAGCGTCGGACGACATCACGACCGGTGAGGGCCTCGGCATTCTGCGCGATCCCGAGGTGAAGGTCCTGCGCCGCGGTCGCGAAATGGTGGTGATGACGTCGGAAATTCGCGAGTTCATGCGGGAGCCGAGCCTCCTCATCGTCATCAAGGCCAACGTCTCCAGCCGCGTTCATCGCCGCATCCGGATGGATTATGTGGGCATCAAGCTCTATACCCCCGACGGCCGGCTCGAAGGGGAATTGCGCCTCGTCGGTCTATTCACGTCCGGCGCCTATACCCGCTCGGTCAAGCAAATCCCTTATGCCCGCCACAAGGTGGCGCAGGTGCTGCAGCGCGCCGGCTTCGACCCGAACAGCCATTCGGGCAAGGCGCTGACGCATATTCTCGACGATTATCCGCGCGACGATCTGTTCCAGATCGACGTCGACACGCTCTACAATTTCGTCATGGAGATCCTGATCCTCTATGAGCGCCCCCGTGTCCGGGCGCTGGCACGCGTGGACAAGTTCGATCGCTTCGTCTCCATCCTCTGCTTTATTCCGCGCGACAAATACGACACCGACGTGCGCACGCGCGTCGGCGCTTTCCTCTCGCAAGTCTACAAGGGGACCCTGTCGGCCTCCTACGCGTCCTTCCCCGAAGGATCACTGGCGCGCGTCCACTACATCGTCGGGCGATATGAAGGTAAGACCCCGGTCGTCGAGCGCGAGACACTCGAAACCGGAATCAGCGCCATTGCAGAGACCTGGGGCGACAAGTTGAAGGTCGCGCTCGCTGCGTCTGCCGACGGCATGCGGGCGCGCATGCTCGCAAGCCGCTATGCCCAGGCCTTTACCGGCGGCTACACCGAGATATTCAGCGCCGAACAGGCGATCGCCGACATCACCACCATCGAAAAGCTGACCTCAGCCCGGCCGGTGACGATTTCGGTTTACCGCCTTGACGGGAACGACGATCCCAGACGATTCGGCTTGAAGGTTTTCTCGGATGCCGCACCGCTGTCGCTATCCTATCGCGTGCCGGTGATTGAAAATCACGGCTTGAACGTAGTCAACGAACGCACCTATCAGATCGTGCCGCGCACCAGGCAGGCGCCGGTATGGCTGCACGATATGACAATCGAGACCAGCGACGGCAAGCCGATCGCAATCAGCCATGAATTCAACCATCGTCTGGAAGCCTCGATCATGGCGGTGGTCCGCGATCGCGCCGAATCCGACGGGTTCAACGCACTGATCCTGCGCACAGCCCTGAGCTGGCGGGAAGTATCGACGATCCGCGCGCTGTCGCGCTACCTCCATCAGATCCGCGCGCCATTCACCCAGGACTACATGTGGGAAACCCTGCGCAAGAACGCCGCGATTACCGCCAACATCGTCGCCCTGTTCCAGGGCCGCCTCGATCCGCGCCTTGGATTCACGATTGCGGAGCGCTCGGCGCGCGAGATGGCCCTCGTCGCCGAGATCGAGGAGCAGCTGAAATCCGTCGCCTCGCTCGATGAAGATCGCATCCTGCGAAGCTTCACCAATCTGGTGCAGGCAACCATCCGCACCAATTTGTGGCAGGTCGGTCAGGATGGACATCCGCATCCGGTGATCTCCTTCAAGTTCGACGCCCGCAAGATCGAGGCCCTGCCGGCACCGCGACCACTGTACGAGATTTTCGTCTACTCGCCCCGCGTCGAAGGCATTCATCTGCGCTTCGGCAAGGTCGCGCGCGGCGGTCTGCGCTGGTCCGACCGGCCGCAGGATTTCCGTACCGAGATCCTGGGCCTCGTGAAGGCGCAACAGGTGAAGAACGCCGTGATCGTGCCGGTCGGGGCCAAGGGCGGCTTCGTGCCCAAGCGCCTGCCCTCGCCCTCCAGTCGTGACCACTTCATGGCGGAAGGCACCGAAGCCTATCGCATCTTCGTTCGCACGCTGCTCGAACTCACCGACAATCTTGACGGCGACGACGTCGTGCCGCCCGACTCGACCGTGCGGCATGACGGCGACGACCCCTACCTGGTCGTCGCCGCCGACAAGGGCACCGCCACCTTCTCCGACATCGCCAATGCGATCTCGACCGAGAAGCACCATTGGCTCGGCGATGCCTTCGCCTCCGGCGGCAGCCAGGGCTATGACCACAAGAAGATGGGGATCACGGCGCGAGGCGCGTGGGAGGCGGTCAAGCGTCACTTCCGCGAGCTTGGCACCGACATCCAGACCAAGCCGTTCACGGTTGCCGGCGTCGGCGACATGTCGGGCGATGTCTTCGGCAACGGCATGCTGCTCTCGCCGGCGACGAAGCTCATCGCGGCGTTCGATCACCGCGACATCTTCATCGATCCGTCGCCTGATCCGGCGATCAGCCTCGCCGAACGCAGGCGCCTGTTCACCCTGTCGCGATCGAGCTGGCAGGACTACGACAAGTCCCTGATCTCGCAGGGCGGCGGCGTGTTCTCGCGCTCGCTCAAGGCGATCCCGCTTGCGCCGGAAGTGCGCACGCTGCTCGATCTCGACAAGCCGCAGGCCACGCCTTTCGAGGTGATGACAGCGATCCTCAAGGCCCGCGTCGACCTCCTGTGGTTTGGCGGCATCGGCACGTATATCCGCTCGTCCTCGGAAAGCGATGATCAGGCCGGCGACCGCGCCAACGATCCGATCCGAATCGCGGGCGCCGACGTCCGCGCCCGGGTGATCGGCGAAGGCGCCAATCTCGGCGTCACCCAGCGCGGCCGCATCGAGGCGGCGCAGAAGGGCGTCAAGCTCAACACGGACGCCATCGACAATTCGGCGGGCGTGAATACGTCCGACGTTGAGGTCAACATCAAGATCGCGCTGGCGCGTCCCGAGCGCGAGGGGCGCCTTACCCCTGGCGACCGCAACAACCTGCTCGCCGCGATGACCGAGGAGGTCGGCGCACTGGTGCTACGCAACAATTATCTTCAGACGCTGGCGCTCTCGCTGGCCGAACGGAAGGGCGTGGCCGAGATCGGCTTCCTCACCCGCCTGATGCAATCGCTCGAGCAGCGCGGCCTGCTTAGCCGCGCCGTGGAGTTCTTGCCCGACGATGCGGCGATCACGGAGCGCACGAGACGCAGCCAGCTTCTGACGCGGCCCGAGCTTGCGGTGTTGCTCGCTTACGCCAAGCTGACGCTCTACGACGACCTGCTCGCGACTGGCGTACCTGACGATCCCTATCTGGCCCGCGAACTATCCCAGTATTTTCCGCACCAGCTGCAGGAGAAATTCCCGACGGCGGTGCCATCGCATCGACTTCGGCGGGAGATCATCGCCACCAGTCTCGCCAATGCCGTGATCAATCGGGGCGGCCCGGCCTGTGTCGTGCGCCTGACCGACGAGACTGATGCCGACATTGCCACCATCGTCACCGCCTTCGTGGCGGTGGATGAATCCTATGGCCTCAAGCGGCTCAATGCCGCGATCGATGCACTCGACACCCGCATCGACGGGCAGTTGCAGCTCGGCCTCTACGCCTCGCTTCAGGATCTCCTGCTCTCACGCATGGTCTGGTATGTGCGCAATGCCGATCTCAAGGCCGGTCTCGACGCCGTGATCGCGCGCTTCGGTCCCGGAATCCGGGAGGTCGCCGCCGGGCTCGACGAGACCCTGCCGCAGGGCTTGCAGGCTGGGCGCACCAAGCGGCGGCGAGATCTGATCGATGCCGGCGTCCCGGCAGACCTTGCCGGAGAACTCGCCGATCTCGACGCGCTCGTTTCCGCGCCGGATATCGTCACCGTCGCAGAGCGCACCAGCCGGGCCATCGGTGATGCCGCCACGACCTTCTTCGCCGCCGAGGCCGATTTCAGGATCGATCGCATCATCGCCGCCGCACGCAGCGTGCCGGCCAGCGACAATTACGACCGTCTCGCCATCGATCGTGCCGTTGACCAGATCGCGGCCGCGGAAAGGGCACTGGTCGCCAACATGCTGGCAAACGGCGGATCCGGCCAACAGGCCGCCGGCGACTGGCTTGCGGCTCATCCTGAGGCGACGCGAGTCCGCCGCTCGGTCGAGGAGATCGCGGCCAGCGGCCTGACGCTCGCCAGGCTGACGGTGGCAGCCAATCTGCTGGGAGACCTCGTCAAGGCCTGAGACGCGACGGAAGGGAATGCAGGAGGCTATGGTCTGGCGCAGGAGGAGCCGGCCTGATCTGATGGTGCGCCACTCAGAATAAAACTGCGAACTCTTACGTCATTGAAATCGCAGCCCGCGCCAAGCGCGGCCCGGGCGCTAAATTTAATGGCTAATCACCAACGCGGTCATTCCGGGCTCGCGCAAGGGCGCGGCCCGGAATCACGGCCGTTGATGATCGGCAGTGCGATCACTTGACTACGGCGAAGGTGAGGTATTTTTCCGCCTTCATTGTCTGCAACGCCGCGATCTTCGCCTCATCGACGAAATCGATACCTGCGTTGGCGGCACCACTCAGCGCGATCCACTTGTTGTGGGTGAAATCGAATATCTTGCTGATCGGACCGACGGTCTTGGCGGCGGAATCGTAAGCGAGCAAAACCGAGGTGCCGGTGACGGGATCGTCGGCTACGATCCCGCTCTCGGTCATCGCGACCGCGAGCAGCCATGTATCGCCGGCGCCGCCGAGAATGACGGGCCCATGCCCGAGCAGTGCACCGATGTCGGTTTTGCCGTCCAGCGGGAGCGCGATCGCGGTGCTCAGGTCCGAGGCCTGCGGGCCGCTGCCGAAAGTCACCTTGTTGACCAGCGGATTCTCCCAGCCGACGCCGTGCCAGTCGGCGCCCTTCGCCGGATCGAACAATCGATCGATGGTCGGAGGCGTGGCCGCCGGCGTGAGCTCGTGGCCGGCCGCGCGGGCGATCATGGTCAGGATGGTGGCAAGGCCAGCCTGGTCGACATGATCGGGAAGCTTGTCGTTGGAGTATTGCCCGGGATCATATTGGCTGATCGGCTGGTAAACCAGACCGTCGGCGCTGGACGTCAGCGCGCCGATGCTGCTCGTGACCACGTCATTGGGATTGGCGGCGGTCTTGTTCGAATCGCCACGGTCGGGCGCGGCGGCGGTCCTGGTGTTCGGCGCCGATGGCGTGAATGCGATCAGCGGCCCGGGTGTACCCGGCGTCGTGACGAAATTGATGCTGGTCGTCTTGGGCGACTGATATTGCGCGCCAGCCGTGATCAAGCTGGCGGTCGGCGCGGCGGCGAGATTATTTTCGACAATCGTAAGATTATTTCCGACATAGGTCAGCGCATAATTGGGGCTGGCGGCCAGCGATCCCAGCGTGATGGCGTAGCTGCCGGCGGCGGACTGTGCTGTCGCCGCCGTCGCCAGGCCACCGGTCAGGGTGTCGCCGCTGACCAGGCCGAGGCCGCCGATGGCATAGGTGAGCAGCGGGTTCGGATCGTCGACCGAACGGCTCTTCGGATCCGCGGTGACCGTGAGCGGGCGCTGCGCAATCGTGCCGGCAGCCGTCTGTAGCGTGACGCGGTAATTGCCACCGCCATTGCCGTCGGCAATGGTGTAGCCTCCGTCCACGCTCAGCGTTCGCCGTCCGGCGTTCCTGCTGTCGAAGCTCTGGCTCAACCCCGCCAGCGTGTCACCCGCGACCAGGCCGCTGGAGGTCACCGTGCCGGTCGAGGTGACGCTGCGGTCATAGGTCTTGCTATCGGTCGCCGCCGCCAGCGTGAGGCCCTTCTGCAGGATCGTGCCGGCAGCCGTTTGCAGCGTGACGCGGTAGTTGCCGCCGCCATTGCCGTCGGCGATGGTGTAGCCTCCGTCCACGCTCAGCGTTCGCGGTCCAGCGTTCCTGCTGTCGAAGCTCTGGCTCAACCCCGCCAGCGTGTCGCCCGCGACCAGGCCGCTGGAGGTCACCGTGCCCGTCGAGGTGGTGCTGCCGTCGTAGGTCTTGCTATCCGACGCCGCCGCGATGGTGAGCGCCGCCTTGGTGATGCTCGCCGTCGTGCTCGCCGTGGTGTTGAAGGTGTAGTTGCCGGCATCCGCGCCGGTCACCTGGATGCCCGCCACCGACACGCTCTTGCCGGTGCCGACGTTCTTGTCGCCGAAGCCGGCGCTGCCATAGCCCAGCGTCAGGCTGTCGCTGCCGAGGTGGTTGTCGGACAGCGCGACCGTGGCGCCGGTGGTCGCGTCATAGACCCGGTCGACCCCGCTCGCCGACACCGTCAGCGCCGCCTTGGTGATGGTCGCCGTCGTGCTCGCCGTGGTGTTGAAGGTGTAATTGCCGGCATCGGCGCCGGTCACCTGGATGCCCGCCACCGACACGCTCTTGCCGGTGCCGACGTTCTTGTCGCCGAAGCCGGCGCTGCCATAGCCCAGCGTCAGGCTGTCGCTACCGAGGTGGTTGTCGGACAGCGTGACCGTGGCGCCGGTGGTCGCGTCATAGACCCGGTCGACCCCGCTCGCCGACACCGCGAGCGCCGCCTTGGTGATATCAGCCGTCGTGCTCGCGGTGGTGTTGAAGGTGTAATTGCCGGCATCCGCGCCGGTCACCTGGATGCCCGCCACCGACACGCTCTTGCCGGTGCCGACGTTCTTGTCGCCGAAGCCGGCGCTGCCGTAGCCCAGCGTCAGGCTGTCGCTGCCGAGGTGGTTGTCGGACAGCGTGACCGTGGCGCCGGTGGTCGCGTCATAGACCCGGTCGACCCCGCTCGCCGACACCGTCAGCGCCGCCTTGGTGATGGTCGCCGTCGTGCTCGCGGTGGTGTTGAAGGTGTAATTGCCGGCATCGGTGCCGGTCACCTGGATGCCCGCCACCGACACGCTCTTGCCGGTGCCGACGTTCTTGTCGCCGAAGCCGGCACTGCCATAGCCCAGCGTCAGGCTGTCGTTGCCGAGGTGGTTGTCGGACAGCGTGACCGTGGCGCCGGTGGTCGCGTCATAGACCCGGTCGACCCCGCTCGCCGACACCGTCAGCGCCGCCTTGGTGATGGTCGCCGTCGTGCTCGCGGTGGTGTTGAAGGTGTAGTTGCCGGCATCGGCGCCGGTCACCTGGATGCCCGCTACCGACACGCTCTTGCCGGTGCCGACGTTCTTGTCGCCGAAGCCGGCGCTGCCGTAGCCCAGCGTCAGGCTGTCGCTGCCGAGGTGGTTGTCGGACAGCGCGACCGTGGCGCCGGTGGTCGCGTCATAGACCCGGTCGACCCCGCTCGCCGACACCGTCAGCGCCGCCTTGGTGATGGTCGCCGTCGTGCTCGCGGTGGTGTTGAAGGTGTAATTGCCGGCATCGGCGCCGGTCACCTGGATGCCCGCCACCGACACGCTCTTGCCGGTGCCGACGTTCTTGTCGCCGAAGCCGGCGCTGCCATAGCCCAGCGTCAGGCTGTCGCTACCGAGGTGGTTGTCGGACAGCGTGACCGTGGCGCCGGTGGTCGCGTCATAGACCCGGTCGACCCCGCTCGCCGACACCGTCAGCGCCGCCTTGGTGATGGTCGCCGTCGTGCTCGCGGTGGTGTTGAAGGTGTAATTGCCGGCATCCGTGCCGGTCACCTGGATGCCCGCCACCGACACGCTCTTGCCGGTGCCGACGTTCTTGTCGCCGAAGCCGGCACTGCCATAGCCCAGCGTCAGGCTGTCGTTGCCGAGGTGGTTGTCGGACAGCGTGACCGTGGCGCCGGTGGTCGCGTCATAGACCCGGTCGACCCCGCTCGCCGACACCGTCAGCGCCGCCTTGGTGATGGTCGCCGTCGTGCTCGCGGCGGTGGTGTTGAAGGTAGTTGCCGGCATCGGCGCCGGTCACCTGGATGCCCGCCACCGACACGCTCTTGCCGGTGCCGACGTTCTTGTCGCCGAAGCCGGCGCTGCCGTAGCCCAGCGTCAGGCTGTCGCTGCCGAGGTGGTTGTCGGACAGCGCGACCGTGGCGCCGGTGGTCGCGTCATAGACCCGGTCGACCCCGCTCGCCGACACCGTCAGCGCCGCCTTGGTGATGGTCGCCGTCGTGCTCGCCGTGGTGTTGAAGGTGTAATTGCCGGCATCGGCGCCGGTCACCTGGATGCCCGCCACCGACACGCTCTTGCCGGTGCCGACGTTCTTGTCGCCGAAGCCGGCGCTGCCATAGCCCAGCGTCAGGCTGTCGCTGCCGAGGTGGTTGTCGGACAGCGTGACCGTGGCGCCGGTGGTCGCGTCATAGACCCGGTCGACCCCGCTCGCCGACACCGCGAGCGCCGCCTTGGTGATATCAGCCGTCGTGCTCGCGGTGGTGTTGAAGGTGTAATTGCCGGCATCCGCGCCGGTCACCTGGATGCCCGCCACCGACACGCTCTTGCCGGTGCCGACGTTCTTGTCGCCGAAGCCGGCGCTGCCGTAGCCCAGCGTCAGGCTGTCGCTGCCGAGGTGGTTGTCGGACAGCGTGACCGTGGCGCCGGTGGTCGCGTCATAGACCCGGTCGACCCCGCTCGCCGACACCGTCAGCGCCGCCTTGGTGATGGTCGCCGTCGTGCTCGCGGTGGTGTTGAAGGTGTAATTGCCGGCATCGGTGCCGGTCACCTGGATGCCCGCCACCGACACGCTCTTGCCGGTGCCGACGTTCTTGTCGCCGAAGCCGGCACTGCCATAGCCCAGCGTCAGGCTGTCGTTGCCGAGGTGGTTGTCGGACAGCGTGACCGTGGCGCCGGTGGTCGCGTCATAGACCCGGTCGACCCCGCTCGCCGACACCGTCAGCGCCGCCTTGGTGATGGTCGCCGTCGTGCTCGCGGTGGTGTTGAAGGTGTAGTTGCCGGCATCGGCGCCGGTCACCTGGATGCCCGCTACCGACACGCTCTTGCCGGTGCCGACGTTCTTGTCGCCGAAGCCGGCGCTGCCGTAGCCCAGCGTCAGGCTGTCGCTGCCGAGGTGGTTGTCGGACAGCGCGACCGTGGCGCCGGTGGTCGCGTCATAGACCCGGTCGACCCCGCTCGCCGACACCGTCAGCGCCGCCTTGGTGATGGTCGCCGTCGTGCTCGCGGTGGTGTTGAAGGTGTAATTGCCGGCATCGGCGCCGGTCACCTGGATGCCCGCCACCGACACGCTCTTGCCGGTGCCGACGTTCTTGTCGCCGAAGCCGGCGCTGCCATAGCCCAGCGTCAGGCTGTCGCTGCCGAGGTGGTTGTCGGACAGCGTGACCGTGGCGCCGGTGGTCGCGTCATAGACCCGGTCGACCCCGCTCGCCGACACCGTGAGCTGCCGCTGCGCAATGGTGCCGGAACCGGTCGCAGAGACGACGCCATTCAGCGTGTAGTTGCTCGCGGCGGACCCAGACAGGGACAGGCCGGACACATTGATCGACCGCAAACCTGCATTGCGCGAATCATAGATGGCCGAGGCCGCAACGACCGAGATGTCGTCGCCTGAGACGGCGTTGCCAAACGTAAAGCCGGTCGCGCCCGCGGTGAGCGCAGTGCCTGCGTCGTACACCTTGTCGACGCCAGTTGCTCCGGCAATCGTCAGCACGCGCGGTGTGATGGTCAGCGTTCCGGGCAGATAGACGACACGGCTCGCGCCGCCCCCGGAGAAGGTCGCCGCCGCGCCGCTGCCAGTGATGCCATAGCTGCCGACATTGGATTTTGAGTTCGCCGTCGTCGTCAGTGTCGCGCCGGAGGTCAGCGTGTTCCAGTAGCCGAGGCCGAGATAGTTTGAGGCACCGAGCGTCGGAACGGCATCGCCATAGGCCATGGTAGCACTGGCGCGCACACCGACCACGCCGGAGACGCCGTAGAGCTGTGGCCGAAAGCCGTTGCCCGCGCTCGCCCAGACGCTCGCGAAATCGAAGCCGGCAAAACTGGCGCTGTCCATCATCTGCGCCGTGGTCAGGCCGGTGACGCCCGACGTATCGCCGATTCCGCTCCCGACGCTCGTGCCGCTGGTCTGCACATCCCAGTAGGAGGAGGCGACGGTACCGAACTTCGCCCCGAACAGCCCGCCGACATAACTGCCGCCCGAGACAGCGCCGGTGGCGTAGCTCTGGTTCACTGTGGCGCCACCACCACTACTAAACCCGACCAGCCCGCCGACATAATGGACGCCCGTGACCGCACCGGTGGCGTAGCTCTGCTGCACCGTGCCCCAATAGTTATTTCCGACGAGCCCGCCGACAAAATCAGCGCCCGAGACCGTCCCCGTGGCGTAGCTCTGCTGCACCGTGCCATAATTATAGCCGGCCAGCCCGCCAACACTATTGCCGCTGCCCCCGACCGCAGCGGTGGCATAGCTCTGCTCCACCGCGCCACTGTTATACCCGACCACCCCACCGACAGAGTTGCTGCCTGTAACCGTGCCGGTAACGTAGCTCTGGCTCACCGTGCCGACATTATTATACCCAACCAGCCCGCCAACATTATCGCCCCTGCCCGTAACCGCGGCGGTGGAGTAGCTCTGCTGCACCGTGCCGTGATAGTTATACCCGACCAGCGCGCCGACATTGGTCCTGCCGCTGATGCTCCCGCCGACGAGACCGATATTGGAGAGCACGCCGCCATTCAGGAAGCCGATCAAGCCGACATTATCAGTGGCTGGGTTAATTGGGCGGTAGATGGTCAGCCCGCTGACGACATGGCCCTGCCCGTCGAGCTTGCCGGTGAACGGCGTCGTGGAGTCTCCAATCGGCACGAAGCCGCCGCCGCCGTTCCAGGTCGCGGTGGCGCTGGCGTCGATGTCGCGGCCGAGCGCATAGGCGCCGCCGAGATTGATCTGGACGAATTGCAGGTCACGAACGGTGTTCACCAGCATATAGCCGGTGATGGTGGTGCCGGTGCCCTGGAAGGCCGTAAAATTCGTCGGGGTGGCGTAGGGTAAGCTCTGTTCGTCCTTGTACGGGTTGTAATAGATCGCAACTCCGCCGCTCGCCGTCACCGTCTTGCCGTTGCCGAATGTCACGGTGCCGATGCCGAATCTGGAGATGCCGGTTCCGGAATTGTCCGCCCGCAATACCACATGAGCGCCGGCGCCGCCGGTGAGATTGGCGTTCACCGCGATATCGCGATACGCCGAAAGCGTCAGCGTGCTGCCACTCGACCAGGTGACGTCATCGGCCACTGTAATGTTGCCCACCTGGAATCCGGCCGAGCCGGCGCCGCCGGTGGTGACCATGACATTGGCGCCGGCAAGCGCGTTCTGCAGCGTCGTGACGTTGATGATGGAATCGTCGGTGTTTGCGGTGAAGCTGCCGCCGGTGTTGCTGGCCCCGTTCGAGATCGTGACGTTATACGGATCAAGCAGCAGCGTGCCGAAACTGCCGTTAGCGGCGCGTAGATCGGTGAAGCCGGTGTAAGCGAGTTTCGCCTTGCCGGAGACTTCCGCCTCGCCACCATTGCCGGACAGCGCGCCACCGCGCGCGGCGATGGTGCCAGCGAAGCTGGTGAACCGATCCGACCAGACCACGACGTTGCCGCCGTTGCCTGACTGCGTGGCGTCGGCTTTGATGGTGGCGTCGGCGCCGATGGTCACGGTGTCGGCGTGCGGCAGCGGGCCTGAGCCCTGACGGCCGCCGCCGATGTTGATATCACCGCCACCGGTCGCGCCGGACGCATCGACGGCGGCGCCCTTCAGCTTGATCGATTGTCCGGTGACGTTGATCGTGCCGCCGGCATGACGGCGCGAGGTCGCGTCGAGGCGTCCGGTGATCTTGACCCGGCCGCCGGCGCCGCCGCCGATGATGATCGCGCCACTATGCCCGCCGATCGAGCGCGCCTGCACCAGGCCGGAGATGTTGATGGCGTTGCGCGCCGCCTCGCGCGCCGTCGCCGCGCTGATGATGACGCTGCCGCCATTGGCGATGATCGAGCCGGAGTTCTTGACCAGCGCGTCCTTGCCGCCGGCTGCGGTCGGCATCGTGACTTGCAGGAAGCCGTCACCGGAGAAATCGAGCGTGGCTTTCTCGCCGGAGCCGAGCCCCACCTTGCCGAGCGGCACGTTGATCAAGCCAGCGTTCGATACCGCGCCGCCGATTAGCGCCGCGTAGCCGCCGCGTCCGACGGTGATGGTGCCGGCATTGTTGACGGCAGCCGAGGCGCCGGTACCGGTGAACGTGCGCTTGCCCGTCATGAAGTCGGAATCCGAGATCCCCAGTGTCGAGGCGACGAAGCCGCCGCCGGCATTGACGGTGCCGCTTCGGGTGATGGCGATGCCGTTGGGATTGACCAGGTAGACCTGGCCGTTGGCATTGACTGAACCGGCGATGGTCGAGGGCGTATTACCCGTGACGCGATTGAGGATCGCCGAAGAGGCGTTCGGCTGCGCGATATTCACCGTGCTGCCCTGCCCGACCGAAAAGCCCTGCCAGTTGACGACGGCGCTCTGGCTCGACTGGGTTATGTTCATCTGCGTCGCGGTGGGCTGCGCGATCGCGACGCTGCCGGCGGCGACACTGCCTCCGGTCGGCAGGTTTTGCGCGTGGACGACACCGGGAGTTGCAAGCGCGCATCCGAGCGCCGTGGATGCCAATAGAATGCGCTTGAAAGAAGCCTGAACAAACATGAAGCAAATCCAAAAAAAACGTTAAGAGATGCAAAAACGTTAAGAGATGCTTAAAAGAATTCGATGTGTCTGGCTAGAAATGTTTCCAATCGGCAATCGATATTTTTTGCCTGCATGTGCTCTTGGTAAACGGCATTGAATTCATTCACGGCCGGGCGCCCATTCACCGGTCCCCCATTCAAGTGAAGCGAACCGGGGAAAACTGCATCGTATTGTGGACCCTGCCGCGAAGGCCCACCCAACAACCGGCTCGCCCGGCCGCGCACCGCGACCGGGCCAGCCCCTCTCATGCTGATCGATATGATGATGTCACGAATTCGGAAGCAGCAGGCCGCGCGAGCCCTGCCATAGGCGAGATCTCTAGAATCTGAAGGCAGATACTACAGTAAAGCGATCGCCTGCCGGAGCCCCGTCGCTCCGATAGGCGTGGCCATATTCGAGCGAGAGCGACCCGTTCGACAGCGTGCCGGGCGCAGCACCGCCGAGACGCAGACCGCCGCCATAGGAGGTGGCGCGGATCGACGCGACTTCCAGCGCTGTCGGATTCTTCAAAGAAACCTCGCCGTAGGCACCGAATAAATAGGGCGCTGCGACCACGCCGATAGCATCATTTGGCAGCGGCAGGCTCCATGGCGACGACAGTTCGCCGCGCACCACATAGCCCTGATCGCCAACCACGGTGCCGGCGTCGAATGCCGACAGGCCCGAGGTGTTGGCGATGCCGATCTGCTCGCTACGGACCAGCGGTGCGTTAAACGAAGTCTGCGCCCGCGCTGCGAGACTGATCGCGAGATGCTCGATCAGGGCCTGTCCATAGCCAATCGTGATGTCGAACTTCTGGAAGCTGGCGTCGGCGCCCTGGCGCGACAGCGGCAGCAGCACGCTGGCATCCACCGCGCTGCGCGCGCCAAGCCCGTTGATACCAAACGAGGCGGTGGCGCGGCCGGAGAGGGTGGCGCCCCACGGCGTCAGCACGTCGCCGTCATTGGCGAAGCGGACGATGCGCAGCCGATCCACTGACAGCGGCACCGGCACGGTAGCCACGAACAGGCTCTGCTTCTCGTCCTGCGCATCGAACGACACTTCGCTGTTGAAGTTGGCGATACGTCCGCGCAGCCAGGCATAGCGTAGCCGCAGCGACAGTCTTTCGAATGTGTCGGTAGTCTGAATCCCGGCGACCGCCTCGGGGGTGGTCCGAGCGTCGGTATACTCGGCGTTGAAGGTCAGGCCATCGATCCACAGCGGCAGGATGAACCCCGCGGCCAGCGTCCGGTTGCGCGGGTAGGTCTCGAAGAAACCGTTGTTGCCGTCGTCAGGGTGACCCGCGGCGCGCAGGTACACCAGTTCGCCGAGACCGGCGATGCTGTTGAAGTCGAGGCCGGCGCCTAACGTCGTGCGGCCGAGCGCCTTCGACAATGTATTATCGAAAGTCAGCGTCTCGCTCACTGCCTGGTACTTGGCGTCGATCACCAGGATGGTGGTGCCCTCGCCTTTGCCCGGCGCCAATGTCGAACGCAGCACCACGCCCGGCGTATCGCCGGCCAACAGCACCCGGCGTTCGATCTCGGTCAGCGTCAGACCGCGGCGGCCGGTCAGCGGACCGACCAGCGTCATGATCCTTTCGCGCACCCGCTCCGGCACGTCCTTGGTGTCGATCCGCTCGATGAAACCGTCAACCACGACCAGCTTCAGCCGCGCCCCGTTGACCAGTTGCTGCGGCGGCAGGATGACCCGAACCAGAACGTAGCCCGCCTTGGCATAGGCAGTTTCGAGATCTCGCGCCGCGGCGAAGATGTCGGCCCCGGAGATTTTGCGGCCGGTCAGCCGCGCCTGGAGTTCGGCGGTCACCGCCGCGAGCGCCGGCAGGCCGCCCTCGATGCTGACCCCCGACAATCTGACGAAGAGTTTTTCGGCGCCTGCCGGTGTCGCCAATCCCGGCGTGCCCGGCAGCGCAAAGCCGCCCTGACGCTCGATACTGGGGCGGAAACTAGGTGGTGTTATCTGCGAAGCGGTCTGCGCAAAGCCGGACACTGGCAGGCACGCAAGTGCAACAACCACGGCCCCAATATCCTTATACCCCAGCCCTCCGCGCACCAGCACCCAGCACCCCAGACTTCCAACCTCATCCAACCTGACAGCTTCGAGGCTAACGCGCCAAGCAGGCGTGCCATCGATCGCGGATCAGATTTCCTTGAGGACTATCCTGACATTCACGCTTTGTAAACATCCGCTAGTTGAACCGACAGATTCGAAAAAGATCGCAGGCGGCGATCTTTGCGTTCGTCAAAAGTCTCGCGAGCTCCGGCGGCAAGGCAAATAGTTTCGACGAATAGGAAAGCCGCTATTGCGAGCAGGCAGATCGAGAACTGAAATGCTCGTGGTTTTGTACACGAATGGTGCCCAGGGGCGGAATCGAACCACCGACACTGCGATTTTCAGTCGCATGCTCTACCAACTGAGCTACCTGGGCGTGCTGAGGGAAGGACCCAAAGAGAAGGTCAAGGCCCATCGAGCGGGCGGTTTATAGTGGGCTCGCAGCGGCCTGTCTACCCGGCTTCGCCAAGAGGCTTCGCCGGGCGCGGCCTAGCTGTGCACAAGGTGGGGCGGGTTTGCCGCGGCTGGCGCGCGGCACGGCGGGTCCCAGATTAAACAACTGATATTACTTGATTATTCGATGTCATCCACCTCGTCGTCGCGACCGGGGATGACATAGGAGCCCTTCAGCCATCGGTTCAGGTCGACGTCGCGGCAACGCGAGGAGCAGAACGGACGGGTGGCCTGCGCCTGCGGCTTGCCGCAGATCGGGCAGGTTTTGAGGGGTCCGGCGGGCTTTTTGAGGTGGTCGTCCATGATGGCGGCAGTCTACACGAGGTGAGAGGGTTCAAGAGCCTCCCGGCAAACGGGTTCCTCCGGCGAAGGCGCATGCTCTTCCCCATCCGCTTCTACTGTGCGTGGGGTTGTTTTCGAGATTTTTGTCGGAGCTGGTTTTGTTGGCTCACACGGCGGTGGCGTTGAGCCAGCCGAAGCGAATCGGAAAGCCTTCGCCGCCGAGCAGCGTCGTGGTCTCGTAGAGCGGCAGGCCGACCACGTTGGAGTAGGACCCGACCATCTTCACCACGAACGAGCCGGCGATGCCCTGCACCGCGTAGCCGCCGGCTTTGCCGCGCCATTCGCCCGAGCCGATATAGGCCTGGATGTCGTCTTCCGACAGGCGCTTGAAGCGGACGCGGGTCTCGACCAGGCGCTGGCGAAAAGCCTCGCGCGGCGTCACCAGGCAGATCGCGGTGTAGACGCGGTGGTTGCGGCCCGACAGCAGCCGCAGGCACTGCGCGGCCTCGTCCACGAGATTGGCCTTTGGCAGGATGCGGCGGCCGACCGCCACCACCGTATCGGCGGACAGGATGAAGGCGCCGCGGAGCTCGTCGTCGAGCTGCACCGATTTGAGCGCCGCATCGGCCTTGGCCCTGGCAAGCCGATTGGCGCAGGCACGCGGCAGCTCGCCCCGCTTCGGCGTCTCGTCGACATCGGCCGGCCGGAGCGCGTCCGGGTCGATGCCGGCCTGGTTGAGCAGCGACAGGCGCCGCGGCGAACCGGAGGCGAGAACGAATTTGGGGCGGCCGAGCATCAGGTGATTTTTGGGAGACGAGGCAGGGGGTGAATTGCGCGCGGAACCTATCGGAAGGGGGCTGATTTCACAACCCGGGAACCCTGACTTTGCTGATTCGAGGTATCCGATATGCGTGTGCCCTTAGTCTGTGACGCCGGTGTTACGCCTGCCCAATGCTACCCGCTCGCGGCGCCCACCTTGGCGAAACGCCGGCGGATCCGCATCAGGAGCTGGTCGCAGACCTCGCGGTAGGCGGCGAGCTTCTGGTCGCGGCTGCCCTCGATGGTGGTGGGATCGTGCGTCGGCCAGTATTCGACGTCGGCGGCGAGCGTGCGGGTCAGCTCGAGCGCCTTGTGATGAGCTTCCGGCGAGAGCGTGATGATGAGGTCGAAGTTCAACCCCTCCCAATCCTCCAGATCCTCGAAGGTCTGCGGCCTGTGGGTGGAGATGTCCTGGCCGAGCTCGGCCATCACGGCGACGGCGAACGGATCGAGCTCGCCCTTTCGGGCGCCGGCCGACTTCACGTAGAGCCCTTGCGGAAACATGTGCTGCAGCAGGCTCTCGGCCATCGGCGAGCGCACGCTGTTCATCGCACAGGCGAACAGCACCGATTGCGGATTGTTTGCGCGTGGCGGACCCGCCATCGCGGTTAGGCCCTTTTGATAGAGGGCATGGCCTTGTCGGAAAACCGCTGCACACTTTTCCGGGCCATGCCCTAGCCCTTCCAGTGAAGAACAGTGATGAGCGTGAACAGGCGGCGCGAGGTCTCGAAATCGACCCGCACCTTGCCCTTGAGCCGTTCCTGCAGCGTGCGCGATCCCTCGTCATGGATGCCGCGGCGGCCCATGTCGATGGCCTCGATCTTGTCCGGGGTCGCAGTGCGGATCGCCTGGTAGTAGCTGTCGCAGATCATGAAATAGTCCTTCACAATCCGCCGGAACGGCGTCAGCGACAACAGGTGTGCGACCACGGGCGTACCGTCCTCGCGGCGGATGTCGAACATCAGCCGGCTGCCGGTGATGCCGATGTGCAGCGTGAACGGGCCCTTGCCGTCCGCACCGTCGGGCGCGAACAGGTTCTGCTCGATCAGATCGTAGATCGCGATCGCGCGCTCGTGCTCGATGTCGGGCCCGGAACGGCCGATCGAGTCCTCGTCGAGGGTGACCGCGACGATGCGATTGGTCGAGTCGTCCTGTTCGGGCGGCTTTGTCATGACAGATTGAGGCGCAATCCGATCGAGCGCGAATGGGCATCCAGCCCCTCCGCTTGTCCGAGCGTCATCGCAGCCGGGCCCAACGCACGCAGCTGGTCCGGGCCGCATTTCAGGATCGAGGTGCGCTTCATGAAATCAGCGACCCCGAGCCCTGAGGAGAATCGCGCCGAGCGCGCCGTCGGCAACACGTGGTTGGAGCCGCCGACATAATCGCCAATCGCCTCCGGCGTATGCGCGCCGAGGAAGACCGCGCCGGCGTTGCGGATCTTTGCAGCGAGCGCATCGGGATCGCCGGTCATGATCTCGAGATGCTCGGCCGCGATCGCGTCCGCAAGCGGAATCGCGTCGGCGAGGGCCTTCACCATGATGATGGCGCCGAAATCGACCCAGGACTTGCCGGCAATCGCGGCGCGCGGCAGCGTCTTCAGCTGCGCTTCCACCGCCTTCTCGACATCGGCGGCAAGCCGCGCCGAGTCGGTGATCAGAATCGATTGCGCGCTGGCATCGTGCTCGGCCTGCGCCAACAGGTCAGCGGCGATCCAGTCGGCATTGCCAGTGTCGTCGGCGATCACCAGCACCTCGGAGGGGCCCGCGATCATGTCGATGCCGACCTTGCCGAACACCAGCCGTTTTGCAGCGGCGACATAGGCGTTGCCGGGGCCGACGACCTTTGCGACCGGCGCGATCGTCGCGGTGCCATAAGCGAGCGCGGCCACGGCCTGTGCGCCGCCGATGCGGTAGATCTCGGAGACGCCGCCGAGCGAGGCTGCCGCGAGCACCAGCGGATTGAGCTTGCCGTCGGGCGAAGGCACCACCATCACCAGGCGCGAGACGCCCGCGACCTTGGCCGGCACCGCGTTCATCAGCACCGAGGACGGATAGGCCGCGGTGCCGCCGGGCACGTAGAGGCCAGCGGATTCGATTGCGGTGTAACGCCAGCCGAGCTCGACGCCGAGCGGATCGGTGAAGCGCTCATCCTTCGGCAACTGGCGGCGATGATAGGTCTCGATGCGGTCGCGCGCGAGCTTGAGCGCATCCAGCGTCGCGGCATCGCAGGCCTTTGTCGCGGCTTCAATCTCGGCGGCCGAGACGCGCAGGCCGGATGCATCCAGCGTCAGCCGGTCAAACTTTGCCGTGGCCTCGAGCAGGGCGGCGTCGCCCCGCTTGGCCACATCGTCGACGATGGTGCGCGCGGCCGCCTCGACATCGGCCGAGACCTCGCGCTTGGCGGCGAGGAAGGCCTGGAATCGCTGGTCAAAATCGGCGCTGCTGCGGTCGAGACGAAGGGGCATTTTGGGCTTGGCTTCTGCTGGTTGAGAGGGCGCAGTCTGGCTCACCGGCCCCCTGCTCAATGGCGCGGCAGGGAAGCTGCGTCAACCCTTGGAAGATGTCGCTCCGGCGACGGCCTGAGCCGGTTCGGCTGGTATACAGGCAACCTCACCCCTCCCCCTCGACCCTCAGACCCGTTCCCAGTTCGTCCGCCCCCAGATCGGTCAGCTCGCATTCCAGGCATTCGACGTCGAGGCGGATGGCGCCGCCCTGGGCAAAGAGCAAGAGCGCGCTGCCGCTGGGCTCCTCATCGCGGCCGTCCCGGGGATGAAACTCGATGCCGACGAGGTCCAGGACCGCCTCAGGTGTCGCGAGATCGATATTGCGCGACTTGCAGGCGAGCACGCGGTCGAAGCGGAGCGCTGAGACCAGCCGGCGCGGCTCGGCCTCGCCCGCCAGCGTCTGCTCCCAGTCCAGCCGGCTCATGCCGACCACCAGGCGCTTCTCGCCCTGCCGCCAGATGATGTCGGAAGACTGCACCCGAGCATCCTGCACCTGGGTCGAGATCACGGCGAGATCGTCGGCATCGAGCGCGATCAGTTTGAGCGGGGGAGACATCACCGACACTTCTCCTGCGGGCGGACGGGGCTCAACGCGCGGGACTGCCGAAGTATCCACCCAGCTCGCGGCTCATGCGAGACATTGTTGCCGCCATGATCGAGACCGGCGCGATGCGCGTCGGCGGCGAGAACTGGCTCAGCGAAGGTGCGCGCGACGAGCCGGAGGCTTTCGTCAAGCGGACCTTCGATGCGATCAGGGCGATCCTGGCGTGAGCGCGTCCCTCAGCCCTTGAAGAACGCCAGCAGGTCCGCGTTGATGGTTTCGGCGTGCGTGGTCGGCATGCCGTGCGGAAAGCCCTTGTAGGTCTTCAGCGTGCCGTTCTTGAGCAGCTTGGCCGACAGCGGCGCGGAATCGGCGTAGGGCACGATCTGGTCGTCGTCGCCATGCATCACCAGCACCGGCACGTTGATCTTCTTCAGGTCCTCGGTGAAGTCGGTCTGCGAGAACGCGACGATGCCGTCGTAGTGCGCCTTGGCGCCGCCCATCATGCCCTGGCGCCACCAGTTCTGGATCACAGCTTCCGACGGCTTTGCGCCGGGACGGTTGTAGCCATAGAACGGGCCTGCGGCGATGTCGCGATAGAACGCCGAGCGGCCGCCGGCGAGTGCAGCCTGAAAGCCGTCGAACACGTCCTTGGGCAGACCGCCGGGATTGGCCTCCGTCTTCACCATCAGCGGCGGCACCGCGGAGAGGATCGCGGCCTTCGCCACCCGGCTCTCGCCGTGGCGCGCGATGTAGTGCACGACCTCGCCGCCGCCGGTGGAATGGCCGACGTGAATGGCGTTCTTGAGATCGAGATGCGCCGTCACCGCCGCGAGATCGTCGGCATAATGATCCATGTCGTGACCGTCGGCGACCTGCGCCGAGCGGCCATGGCCGCGGCGATCATGGGCGACGACGCGATAGCCGCGGGTGACGAAGAACATCATCTGCGCGTCCCAGTCGTCAGACGACAGCGGCCAGCCATGGCTGAATACGATCGGCTGGCCCGAGCCCCAATCCTTGTAGAAAATCTCGACGCCGTCTTTGGTGGTGATGGTGGGCATGGGGGGACTCCTTTAGTCAGAAACGATCAGGCGAACGCCATCGGCTTGTAGCGGCGCCAGGCGCCGATGGTCACCAGCACGAAGAACACCAGCACGATGCCCTGCACGACGGCGAACACCGGACCGGAGGGCGGCGCCGGCGGCACGGCCGGCGCGAGCGCGGCCAGCGCCGGCACTTTTAGGAACGACTGGATGATCAGCACGAAGACGTTGAAGTAGAGCGAGATCATCGCGGTCACGACATAGACAGGGCGCCAGGCGCCCGAGAGCTTCATGCCGTAGAGCGCGATGCAGGCGATCGCGAGCAGCACCAGCGAAATGCCGGCGATGATGTATGAGGGCAGCAGTTCCTTGAACGGAAACAGGAAGCCCGTCGCATTGGTCAGGATGGTGAGCAGCAGGAAGATCGCAGTGAGGCCCGGCATCGGCTTCGAGCCAAGCAGCCCGAACATCACGATCAGGCCGGCGACGATGGCAATCAGGCTGATGATGACATGGACCAGTGTGAAGGCTTGCAGGCTCATCCCGAGAACCATGGCATCTCTCCTATTCTCTGCATTGAGATCGAGAGACTGATATTACGGTCCTCATCGAATTGCCACATGCGCGGCATCACACATGTGCGCGCAGCCATGCGTCATCGTGCGAATCGACAAATGCATGGCTGAATCTTTTGCAGCGCTGTCACAAACGACAGCACGTTTCGACGAAAGTTGGGTCGGAGCGTCACACGTCCTTGGTGTCGAAGATCAGCAGGTCTGCGCCGCCACTGGCGAATTTCGGCACGTCGCCAGCTGCAGCCTTGCCCGCCTCGCTGCCGAAGGCCTTCTGGATGTCGCCCACGCTATCGAAGCTGAGAATGGCGACGAGGTGAACACCTGATGGTCCGGCGGGCGAGCCGACCGCGCCCGTGCTGACGGCGTATTTCTTCAGGCCGGGGAGCTTCTTGGCGAGCGGAATGTGGGTCTCGGCATAATGCTTGTCGAAGGCGGCAGCGTCCTTGGGCGTCTTGTAGAGCACGACGAGTTCGGCCATTTAGTTCTCCCGTATGAATCTTTGTTCTTCCACGCGCGATTGATCGCGGCGAGGTGAATAGTCCGTGGGACACGGCAAAACTGCAAGTCACAATCGGCTTGCCGTCTGCTTGTCTTCTGCTTGACTAAAGCGCCGGTTTTGCGGCGTCGCCGAGATAGCCGTGCAGGGAGGCCACGACCTGCGCGCCTTCGCCGATGGCTCCGCCGACGCGCTTGACCGAGCCGGAGCGGACGTCGCCGACGGCGTAGACGCCGGGCACGGAGGTCTCGAGCGGCGCCACCAGTTTGCCCTGGTTCAGCTCGGACTGCGCGCCGGTCACGACGAAGCCGCCGCGATCGAGCGTCACGCCGCAGCCGTCGAGCCAGCCGGTGGCGGGATCGGCGCCGACGAACAAAAAGAGATTCTTGATGTCGGCGGAATCCTCGTCGTTCGACAACCGGCTCTTCAGGCGAATCCGCCGCAGCAGCGAGGCCTCGTCGCCTTCGAGCGCCGAGACCTCGGTGTTGAACAGCAGCTCGATGTTCGGCGTCGCCTCGATGCGCTCGATCAGATAGCGCGACATGCTGGCGCCCAGGCCACCGCCGCGGATGATCATCAGCACC
Organism: Bradyrhizobium diazoefficiens; assembly: GCF_016616885.1. NCBI lineage: Bacteria > Pseudomonadati > Pseudomonadota > Alphaproteobacteria > Hyphomicrobiales > Nitrobacteraceae > Bradyrhizobium > Bradyrhizobium diazoefficiens. Next base: position 7,515,180 of record NZ_CP067102.1, read on the forward strand.
TTCTTCGCGTGGCCGGACAAGAACACAGCGGCCTGCCCCGCCGAATTTCCGGCGCCCACAAGCGCTACTTCTTCCCCGGCGCACAGCTTCGCCTCGACCGGGGAGGCCCAGTACCAGACGCCGCGGCCCTCGAACTTGGTGAGGTTTTCGATGTCAGGCCGGCGATAGCGCGCACCGCTCGCCACCACCACCGCGCGCGAGCGCAGCGGATCGCTGCCGTCGAGCGCGACCGTAAACGCACCGTCGGTGCGCGAGCAGTCGAGCGACTTCACCGTGACGGGAATCATAATGTCGGCGCCGAATTTTTGCGCCTGGTTGAAGGCGCGCGCCGTGAGGGCCAGCCCGGAAATGCCGGTCGGAAAGCCCAGATAGTTTTCGATGCGCGCGCTGGCGCCGGCCTGGCCGCCGAAGGCGCGGGTGTCGAGCACTGCGACCGAAAGCCCTTCGGATGCCGCATACACGGCGGTCGCAAGCCCCGCCGGGCCGCAGCCGACGATCGCGACATCGTAGATGCGGTCATTGCGCGGGCCGCCGATCATGCCGATCGCGCGCGCAAGCTCGGTCTCGCCGGGATTGCGCAGCACCGCGCCATCGGAGGTGACGACCAGCGGCCAGTCCTCAGGTTTTGGCGAATAGCGCGCGATCATCTCGGCCGCATCGCGATCGCGTTCGGGATCGAGCAGATGATGCGGCTGGCCGTTGCGGGTGAGGAAGCCTAGCAGGCGCACCACGCCGGCCGAATGCGAGGGACCAATCAGCACGATGCCGCCGACGCCGGCCTGAAGCAGATTGACCCGGCGCAGGATCAGCGCGCGCATGATGCGCTCGCCGAGCTCGGCCTCGGCAACCAGCAGCGCGCGCAGCCGCTCCGGCGGCAGCAGCAGCGTCTCGACATCGCCTTCGGCGCGGCCATCGACCAGCGCCGGACGGCCGGAGAGCTGGCTGAGCTCGGCCAAAAATTGCCCCGGCCCCTGGTCGATCAAGGGGGTGATGTTGCCGAGGCCGTCGCGCTGGGTGATGGCGACATGGCCCTTCAGCACGACGAACATGCCCGGCCCCGGCTTGCCGGTTTCGAACAGCAGCTCACCATCCTTATAGGTGCGGACCTCGCCGAAATTCCGCATCCGCTCGATTTCGGCGGATGTCAGCGCGGGAAAAGTCTGCTCGGGGCGGGTGAAACGCGACATCATCGCGTCGCGATCGGTTCGGTGTGAGTCGTCCTGCCCCATTGTCACTGCATGCACTCCAAAATTTCTAGCCGCTCGTCTTCCGGTCGCCGGTCTTGTCTAATCGGTCTTGCCCTGCGGTCCCCTCATCTAGGGAACCATCGTCGACTTGCGAGGGGTCGGCGCTTGCGGCGCGCGCGCGCGCCTGCGCCTTGCGGCGCTTCAGATTCTCCCGCAGCGCCGATTTCAGGCGGTCGTCCCGCGATGCTCTCGCCTGTCTCGCGTTCGTGTCGTTCTCGTCAGCCATTCCGGGTCCATACAGCGGTTGGCGATAACATGCCCGGAGAATGCGGCAGCTCAAGAGGCCCGCGCGGTCCCGAACGTGCGAACCTCAAAATGGCTGGAATCGGCGTCACGGGCCAACTGGCCAGTTGGCCGGGGGAAGAGGAACCAAAATCGACGGAAAGTCGGTCGTTTCAAGCCCAAACAGCCTTGATACCCCCGATATCGCCCCGATTTTCTCGCTTTGGCGGGTCCGGCAAGCTTGCACAGCGGGGAGGCCTGTGGCAGATATCGGCCCGCTTGGTAGGCTCCTCGTGCGGCCGATTCTTATCCCAGCACATGCTGCCGTAGCTCAGTGGTAGAGCACTCCATTGGTAATGGAGAGGTCGACAGTTCAATCCTGTCTGGCAGCACCATTCCATCTCTAGAAATGCACATGGATCAGCGTTCTCGCGGCACCCAACGCCCGAGTTTTGCTCTCCGCTTTCGCCCTGCTTTGTGAAGAGGGCGCAGGGAAGACCGGGTGCCGACGGGCACCCGCGGTCCGCTGCGCGAAAGTGTAGCGCAAGGAAACCGCACAGCAGCATACAGGTGACGCCGAACACTCGGCCTTCCCTGCGCGATGGGTTGACGGCGTATGCCGCGCTCTCCCCGGCGACGAGTTCCTTTTGTCACCGTCACTTCGCGATCCGTTGACGCACCGCGCCCGGTTGGGGCGATGCATCGTCGCAAAAGCTTGGCTGTAGCAACGACAGCCAGGACCACACGGTTTAGCCGTACGCAGCGATTCCGTCTCCGCCCAAGGGCTACGCCGGACGCAGCCGGCTCAGACCCAGAGCGTCGTCGGATACAGGCGCCGTTCGTTCGACACGGCTTGCGGCGAGCTCACGGGGTTCGGCTCAATCCTCCGCCCGCCCTGCTCCCACATCCGCGCCGGCGCTGCCGCGTCCACCGCACCCCAACCCGCGTTCGTGACGACGTACGATCGCCCCTCTCCTCGGGTCGGGATGGCGGGATCATGCCGCAAATCCGAATTTCGGTAAAGTGGAATATTTTTGCGGAGGAGGGTTGACGGGGTCTTGGCGGGAGGGAGGTGTTTTGCCCGACGGGTTGGATCTGCGCGCATATCGGATCCAAGATGCCGAGGTCCCTGTCTGTTGGACCGCGCAGGTAAGGTTAATTCTTCCTTTCGATTGTCGGTAAAATTTTATCTATTATCGTCTTTGTCATTCAAGACGAACCCGGGGCTCCAATAGTGCTTGCGTTTTGCCTGATCGTGACTGGGACTGCGTTGCTTCTCTCCGGCTTGGTTGCCTTCGGCTTTCATCGAAATTCGCTGCACTCAATGGCGTTGCTGTAGCTGTAGCAGCGAGCCGCTTGCAGGATGGGTAGAGCGAAAGCGAAACCCATCGAGAGCTTGTTCGGTGCCGAGACATGATGAGTTCCGCAAGTGCTCTACCCATCCTACGCACGATCAATTGCCGTCCCCACCGGATGCCCCGCGAATCGATCATCCGATCGGCGGAGCCGTCGACACAGCTCGCGATTGATGTTTTGCAGGACGATCACATAGGCGTGGATATCGGCCTTGTAGCAGGCGTAGAGCTTTTGGGCCGTCAGCTCATAGAGCACGGTCGGAGACTCCGCGACCACCGTGGCTGACCGGTTCTGCATTTCGATCAGCGTCATCTCGCCGAAGAAATCGCCGGGCTGCAGAACGGAAATCGGGATGACGCTGCCTGAATCCGCCCGCTTGCTCACCGCCAGCCGACCGGATTTGACGATGAACATCGAGCGCCCCGGCGCGCCCTCCGCCACGATGGTCGCGCCGACATCAAAGCGGCACTCGACCAGCATTGAGATCAGGAGGTCGAGGCTCGCATCCGTGAGACCACCGAAGAACGGCGTCGCAAGCAGGAACGCTTTCAGATCGGGGGAACTGACGGTCATCGCGCGAGAATAGCTTCCGTTGCCGTCAGCGGCAATCAGCCCGCCGGATGAGGTCCACCTACGCCCTCTCGCCGCGCAATGTCCGCCTTCGCCAGAGATCCGCCATGACCTTGATGGTTGCCGCCAGCACAGCGGCGCAAAGCGCCGCCTTCGAGATTGTCTCCATCGTCCCCTCGATCAGCAGGCAATGGACCACGCTGCAGGCGACGATGACGATCGCGAGGGGAATATGGACGATGCGCCAGGTTCGCAGCCGCAATCCCAGGCGCCGGCGCAGTGCAGCCAGAAGCGCGACGGCGAAGATCGCCCACATGGCGATTACGCCAAAGGGAGAGAACGGCGTCGGCGATGCGAAGGTGAGCGCGTCGATCATGTCGGGCGGGCTGGTGATCCAGAGGCCGGCGACATGGATCACCACCGCGACGGCCAGCGTGCCGCCGATCCAGTGATGTGCGCGCCGTCCACGATAGGCCGATAGTCCCGACAAATATCCGCCGATCAGCAGAGGCTGAACCAGCACGAGGCCGAGGGCAACGATGCCCGCGAATCCGGCGAGGATATAGACCGGACCGCGCCATGCAAGCTGCTCGCTCTCTGCAGCGAGCGCGATCGGCACGCCGATGGCCAAAGCAAGGGCGGCCCAGATCAGGGATCTCCACCCTCCTACTAGCCCTTGCACTTGCAACGCGATCAGGCCGGCTGAAGCACGAAGTGCGCCTCGAGGCTGGTTTCCTTTGCGCTCCGCATGATCGGCCGCAGAAAGACGGTTTTGAATTCACCGCTGTCATAGGCGAGGTGGCCATGCGGCTGGCCGAAGATGGGAATGATCTGCGGCATCTCGAGCCGGAACGCGCCGTCCTTGTCGGTCAGCGTGGCGCCGTGACTCTGCGGCTCGTGCTCCTGACCTTCGACCGTGTGTGCCCAGATCTGGATGCGTTGCCCGGCGAGCGGCGCCCCGTCGCCGGCGCGACGCACGGTGCCGCTCATCCAGAAGCCACCCTTCCCGATCCGCTCCACGATCGCCGTACCCTTGCGGTAGTTGTTCGCACCGCCCGTCATCGATTCAGTCGGTGCGAGGCCATCCGCACGGGCCGGCAGCAGCAGGCCGGAAACCCCGGCCGCCAAAACGCCTGTTGCAAGCACGGAGCCGCCGGCGGCGAGGAGGTTGCGGCGGCTGAGTACGACGATCGTCATGTCGGTTCCTCCGGGCGATGGTGGCGGTAGCCTCCACAGGGTACAACAACACGTGCGAAACGCCCAGTTGAGACGAGGGGCGCGACGGGTCGCAATAACAGGGTTGTGAACGGAGGCGCGGCCGCTCAAGCAGCTTTTGTAGGATGGGTAGAGCGAAGCGAAACCCATCGAGGTCTTTTGATGACGAGACATGATGGGTTTCGCAAGTGCTCTACCCATCCTACGCGATGACATTACATGTCATGCTCTCTGACGCGCAGCCCTTCCACTCCGGTGCCCCCATGATCCCCTTCTCCGTGCTCGACCTCGCTCCCATCAAGCAGGGCTCCGACGCCGCGCAAGCGTTTCGCAATTCGGTTGATCTCGCGCAGCATGCGGAGAGCTGGGGTTTTAAGCGGTTCTGGCTGGCCGAGCATCACAACATGACGGGGATCGCGAGCGCAGCGACATCCGTGGTGATCGGGCATGTCGCGGGCGGGACCAAGACGATCCGCGTCGGCTCGGGCGGCGTGATGCTGCCGAACCATTGGCCGCTGGTGATCGCCGAGCAGTTCGGCACGCTGGAGTCGCTCTATCCCGGGCGGATCGATCTCGGCCTCGGTCGCGCGCCGGGCACCGACCAGTTCACGGCGCGGGCGATGCGGCGCGATCTTGCAACCGCTGCCGAAAACTTTCCACATGACGTGCTGGAATTGCAGGCGCTGCTCGGCGACGTGCAGCCAAACCAGGTCATCCGCGCCGTGCCCGGCATGGGGACGAAGGTGCCGCTGTGGATTCTCGGCTCCAGCATGTTCGGCGCGCAGCTCGCGGCGATGCTGGGGCTGCCGTTCGCCTTCGCCTCGCATTTCGCGCCGCAGATGATGATGCCAGCGCTGCGCGAATATCGCGCGCGGTTCGAGCCCTCGGCGCAGCTCGACAAGCCCTATGCGATGGTCGGCGTCAACGTGTTCGCCGCCGACAGCGACCTCGAGGCGCTGCGCATGTTCACCTCACTGCAGCAGCAGTTCATCAACCTGCGCCGCGGCACGCCCGGCCAGCTGCCGCCGCCGGTCGACGACATGGACGCGTTGTGGTCGCCCGCCGAGAAGGCCGGCGTCGGCCAGTCGCTGGCGATCTCCGCGGTCGGCTCGCCCGCAGTGGTCGAGGAGAAGCTGAAGGCAATCATCGCCGACACCGCCGCCGACGAGCTGATGACCACCGGGCAGATCTACGACCACGCCGCGCGGCTGCGCTCATTCGAGATCGCGGCCGAGGTGCGGGATCGGCTGGCGAAGCAGCCAGTGGTGTGAACGCGATGTGTGCGCCCCGATGAAGGTGCGCTCCCTCTCCCGCTTGCGGGGGAGGGCCGGGGAGAGGGTCTTCCCGCGAAGAGACTCCCGATGAGGATAGAGCCCTCACCCCCGCCCTCTCCCGCAAGCGGGAGAGGGAGCCACCGCATTCTTGGCGAGCTTCGAGCCCTCTAATCCGGAAACCCAAACAGCTTCGCCGGATTGTGCACGAGGATCTTTTCCAGCTCCGCCTGGTCGGGCGCGTAGCGGAACATCAGTTCGAGCAGATCGGCGTCATTGGGCGGCTGCTTCACCGAGACCGGATGCGGCCAGTCGCTGGCCCAGACGCAGCGGTCGATGGCGGCCTCGATATAGCTGCGCGCGATCGGGATCACGTCGTCGTAGGGCGGGCCGGCTTGCGAGGTCTTCTCGCCGAGCGAGAGCATGACCCAGAAATTGCCCTTCTTGAGCAGCTCCAGCATCTTGCGCAGGTTCGGGTCGTCCTTGCCATTCGCGGGCACGGGCCGCGCCATGTGATCGATCAGCACGGGGACGTCGAGGTTCTCGTATTTGGCGACGCTGGAGACGATGCCGTCCTTCTCGGGCTGGATCTTCACATACCAGCCGAGCTCGCGGATGCGTGCGATGGCACGGGCGAAATCCGCATCCGACAGCACGGCGCCCAGCTCCTGCCGAAAACTGAAGCGCGCGCCGCGCACGCCCGCGTCATGCAGCTTGGCGAGATAGGAGTCGCTTGCCTCCGCGAACACCAGCGCGTTGGCGCAGCCGCGATAGTTCGGGCCCATCGCGGCGAGGCCGTCGAGCACGACAGAATGGTCGGCGCCATAGGTCGTGGTCTGCACGATGATGCCGCGCTCGATGCCGAGCGTCTTGTGCACGCGCAGCGCCGCTTCCCAGGTCGCCGTCGGCATCCGATAGGCCGCACCCGGACGCTCTGGATATTTGTCCACGGGACCGAGCACGTGAAACTGGCTGTCGACGGTTCTCGGCGGCGGCGCCTTGACCGGACGGCGCGGGTTCGGATCGAACGGCAGATAGGTCGGCATGCGCAAAACTGCCTCAGTCGATCACGGCGGTGAAGTCGCATTGCACCAGCGCGCCGCCATCCATGTTGTCCATCGGCAGCGCGTGACGCGCCGGGCGCGAATGCTCGTCCGGAAACATCTTGAGCCATTCGACATTGACCGGGCCGCGCTGCGTGCGGTCCTTCAGCCAGACCGTCATCTTGATGATGTCGTCGGTGTTGCCGCCGGCGGCCTCTACCGTTGCCTTCATATGCGCGAACATGTTGGCGCACTGCGCGTCGAGGCTCTCGGGCATCACACCGGCTGCATCGCGGCCGAGGATGACGCCTGACATCACGAGATCGCCGATGCGGCAGGCGTTCGGAATCGGATTGGCGTGCTTGAAGCCGCCGATCTGGATGCTCTTGCGGCGCGTAGGGTCTGACATGGTGCGCTTCCTCTTATTGTTGGTTCAGACGAACTGGCACGACACCGAGCCGAAGGCGCCATAATCAGCGTGGAAGGTGTCGCCGCGGCGGATATCGACGGGACGCGTGAACGATCCCGCCAGCACGATTTCGCCGGCGGCGAGATGCTCGTCATGCGGCGCGAGGCGGTTGGCGAGCCAGGCGATGCCGTTGGCGGGATGGTTGAGCACGCCGGCGGCAAGCCCGGTCTCCTCGACCTCGCCATTGCGAAACAGCAGGGCGCCAATCCAGCGCATGTCCGCGTCCATGGGGCGGAACGGCCGGCCGCCGAGCACCAGCGCCGCATTGGCGGCGTTGTCGGAGATCGTGTCCATGACCTTGCGCGCTTTCCCGGTCTCGGGATCGACGCGGTGCATGCGCGTCTCCAAGATCTCGAGCGCGGGCGTGACGTAGTCGGTGGCGTTGAGCACGTCGAAGATGGTGCAATCAGGCCCGCGCAGCGGCGCCTTCAGCACGAAGGCGAGCTCGACCTCGATCCGCGGCGCGTGGAAGCGGTCGAACGGAATCGGTGTGGCGTCGGCATAGAACATGTCGGCGAACAGCACGCCGTAGTCGGGCTCGGCGATGCCGACCGCATTCTGCATCGCCTTCGAGGTCAGGCCGATCTTGTGGCCCTTGATGACGCGGCCGCGGCCAAGCTGAAGTCTTGTCCAGGCGCGCTGGACCGCGTAGGCATCCTCGATGCTGAAGCCCGGATAGTCCTTCGAGAACATCGGGATCAGCACTTTGGTGCGCTCGGCCTCGTCCAGCCGCGCGGCAAGGCGTTCGATCGTAGTGCTATCGAGCATGGCCTACTGCTCCGCCGCGACGGTATTGCGGAGCACGCCGATGCGGCTGGACTCGACCTCGACGACGTCGCCAACCTTCAGCCAGCGCGGCGGATCGAAGCGCGCGCCTGCGCCGGTCGGCGTGCCCGTCACGATCATGTCGCCGGGCTTGAGCGTGGCGAAGGTGGAGAGATAGGAGATCAGAAAGTCGAACGGGAACATCAGCCGTTCGGTCGTGTCCTGCTGCCGCACCTCGCCATTGACGCGCGTGACGATGTCATGCGGCCCGCGCGGGTCGAGCTCGTCCGCGGTGACGATCCACGGGCCGATGCTGCCGGAGCGATCAAAATTCTTGCCCTGCGTCACGTTGAACTTGCCGTGGCGCAGCCAGTCGCGAATCGTGCCTTCGTTGCACAGCGTCATGCCGAAGATGTGCGACCAGGCCTTTTCGCGCGGAATGTGGCGGCCGCCCAGGCCGATCACGATGACGAGCTCGCCCTCGTAGTCGAGCTGGTCCGACACGTGCGGCTTCTCGAGCGGCTGGCCGGAACCTGATATCGACGACATGCTGCGCACGAACAGGCTCGGATATTTTGGCAGGTCCGAATTGTCTCTATATTCGGCGTTGCGCTCGGCGTAGTTGACGCCGATGCACCAGAGTTTTTCGGGCGCCAGCACCGGCGGCAGCAGCGTGAGCCTCTCCAGCGCATAATCAGGCTTCTGACCGGCCACCGCCTCCTGCGCCTCGGCCAGCGCGTTGGCCGCGATCAGCGCCTTCACATCGGAGAAGTCGCGGCCGATCCGCGTGGTCAGATCGACGACACCGCCATCAACAGCCGCGCCGTAGCGCGGCTCTCCGTCCACCAGATAGCTCAACAGTCGCATCGTCGTTCTCCAATGGTCTTCAGGCGGCGTACGCAAGGCGTCCGCACGCTCAGTCCTTCGATTTGGGAGTCTGGAATACGGTGTTCAGCGTCACGATCTCGCCGAGGGGGGCATAACGGGGACCGCCGATACGCGCGATCGGGTCGAGTGCTTTGGTTTCGACCTTGCCGTCATTGACGAGCCCGTCGCGGATGTGGAACATCACGACCTCGCCGACGATCAGCCGGCTGCGCGCCTCGCCGAACTCCAGACATTGCCGGAACACGCATTCCATCGCGACGGGTGCTGCTGCGAGCCTGCGCACCTTGATGCGCTCGCAGTCAAGCGTCTCCAGCCCGAGATGCTCGACCTCGCTGATTTCAGGCGGATGCTCGACGGAGCTGTCGTGCACCGCATTCATCAGCGGCGTATCGGCGATGTGGATCACGTATTCCTCGGTGTCGAGGATGTTGTGCGCGGTGTCCTTGTAGTCGGCGCCCTTGCGGCCGACGCTGATGGCGAGCATCGGCGGCTTCTGCGAGACGAAGGTGAAGGCGCTGAACGGCGCAAGGTTGAGCACGCCGCTGCGTGATAGGCTGGTCACCCAGGCGATCGGGCGCGGCACCACGATGCCGGTCATCAGCCGGTAGATGCGCTCGGCGCCGAGCTCGGTGGGGTCGATCCGCATCGCTCAGTCAGCCTTGATGTTGGCCTTGCGCACGACCGGAATCCACTTGGCGTCCTCGCGGTCGAGATAAGCCCGGAATTCGTCCGGCGTCATCGCGACGGCTTCGCCGCCGAGCTTGTCGAACTTGTCGACCACGCCGGGGTCCTTCAGGATCGCGACCAGCGTTTCGTGCAGCTTGTCCACGATCGGTGCGGGTGTGCCCGTGGGCGCGAACATGCCGGTAAAGGTCTGGCCGTCAAAATCCTTGTAGCCGAGCTCGGCGAAGGTCGGCACGTCAGGCAGCGACTTCAGGCGATGCGGACTGGTGACCGCAAGCGCGCGGAACAGGCCGGCCTTGATGTGCTGGAGGCTGACCGTGAGCTGGTCGAAGGCGAACTGCACCTGGCCGCCGAGCAAATCGTTGATCGCCGGCGCGTTGCCGCGATAATGCGCGGTGACCCATTGCAGGTCGAGGCTCGACTGCATCAGCTCGCTGAGCAGGTGGTTGGTGGTGCCGGGGCCGGGCGAGGCCATGGTCAGCTTGCCGGGCTCGCGCTTGGCGAGGTCGACGAATTCCTTGAAGGTCGTGGCCTGCACCGACGGATGGACTTCGAGCACCAGCGGCGTCATCGAGATGGTCGAGATCGGCAGGAAATCCTTCTTCCAGTTATAGGCATCGCGCTTGTTGATCTCGGTCGCGAACAGCACCGGGCCGTTGGCGCCGACGAACAGCGTGTAGCCGTCGGGCGCCGATTTCGCGAAAGCTTCGCCCGCGATCATGCCGCCGGCGCCAGCCTTGTTCTCGATGATGAAGGGCTGGCCGAGCTTTTCCTGGAGCTTGTCGGCGATGATGCGCGCCGCGCTGTCGACATTGCCGCCGGCCGGGTAAGGCACGATCAGCTTGACGCTGCGGGCCGGCCATTGTTGCGCCGACGCCGGTCCCGCCAGCATTGCCGCGACAGCAGCGATGGCAATCCAGATTAATCTCATGTTAACCTCCCGGCGGCGCTTCCAATTTCAAATCGAGTGCCGTGACGTCGCAGGGCATTCCCGACTGGATCGCAATCTCCAGATGCGGGCTTTACCTGTCGAGCGAATTGTGGCGTTCTTGTCCATATTATGGACAGGACATCCGCAAGGTCTGCGCACGTGACAGAACCGCGGCAGGGCGCGCAGGCAATCCGGCGCGCGCTCTCGGTGCTGCGTATTCTTGCCGCAGGCCGCGAAGACGGTGTGCCATTGGCCGAGGTCGTGCAGGCCACCGGCCTCACGCGCCCAACCGTCCACCGCATCGTTCACGTGCTGATCGAGGAGGGCATCGTCGAGCGGCACGGCAGGACCGGCCGCTACGCGATCGGCAACCAGGTGCCGGAGCTGGCGCTCGCGCGCCCCCGGCCCTCGCCACTGCTGGTCGCCGCAGGTTCTTCGCTGCGACGCGCCTCCGCCGAGATCGGCGACACGCTGTTCCTGACGGTGCGAACCGGCAACGACACGCTGTGCGTCGATCGCAGGATCGGCGCCTATCCGATCCAGGTGCTGTCGATCGAGGTCGGTGCCCGCCGCCCGCTCGGCGTCTCCAGCGCCGGCGTCGCCATCCTCGCCGCGCTACCGGCGCATGACGCGCGAAAGGTCGTCGCGGCGAATGAGAAGCGGTTCGAGGCCTATCGGACCGACGCCGCAACGGTGATCGCCCAGGTCACCGCGGCGCGGCGGTGCGGATATGGCATGCGGGAGATTGGTCTCGTCCAGGGCACGAAATCGATCTCGACCTGGATCAAGACCCCCGACGGACGCCCTGCGGCTGCGATGACCGTCTCCGCCGTTCGGACGAGGCTCGGCCCGCGCCGCGAGCAGGAGGTTGCGGAGATCTTGTTGCGCGAGACCCGCGCGATCGAGCGGGCCATCGGCACGAGTGTCTAGCGCTGCGTGAGCTCGCCTGACGCTGTCAATGGGCTGACGTGGCGGGCGTTTTTGTGGCACAAGGGCCGCCATCGCCGACCGACCAACGAGGCCACGCATGCCCGCGCCAAAACCGCCCGCCTTCGAGACCCTGAGCCTGCATGCGGGCCAGCATCCGGATCCCGCGACCGGCGCCCGCGCGGTGCCGATCTATCAGACCACGTCCTACGTGTTCCAGGATTCCGATCATGCGGCGGCGCTGTTCAATCTGGAGCGCGCCGGCCACATCTATACGCGCATCTCCAACCCCACCACCGGCGTGCTGGAAGAGCGGCTCGCGGCGCTGGAAGGCGGTGTCGGTGCGATCTGCACCGCGAGCGGCATGGCCGCGCTGCATCTGGCCATCGCGACGCTGCTCAACGCCGGCGACCACATCGTGGCGTCGAGCTCGCTCTATGGCGGCACCATCAATCTGCTGGCGCACACGCTGCCGCGCTTCGGCATCACCACGACCTTCGTGAAGCCGCGCGATCTCGATGCGTTCCGGAAAGCGATCAAGCCGAACACGAAACTCGTCATCGGCGAGACGATCGGCAATCCCGGGCTCGAAGTGCTGGATATCCCGAAGGTCGCGGCGATCGCGCATGACGCAAAAATTCCGCTGCTGATCGACAACACCTTTGCCACGCCCTATCTCAGCCGACCGATCGAGCTCGGCGCCGACATCATCATGCATTCGGCGACCAAATGGATCGGCGGCCACGGCATCGCGATCGGCGGCGCCATCGTCGATGGCGGCCGCTTCGACTGGCGCGGCTCCGGCAAATTCGGCGTGTTGACCGAGCCCTATGGCGGCTATCACGGCATCGTCTTCGACGAGCAGTTCGGCACAGCGGCTTTCATCATGCGCGCGCGCACCGAAGGCTTGCGCGATTTCGGCGCCTGCCTGTCGCCGACCAACGCGTTCCAGTTGTTGCAGGGCGTCGAGACGCTCGGCGTGCGCATGGACCGTCACATCCAGAACACGCATCTGGTGCTGGAGGCGCTGAAGTCCAACAAGGCCGTGGACTGGGTGCTGCATCCGTCGCTGGAGAACCATCCCGACTATCAGCTCGCGAAGACATTGCTGCCGCGCGGCGCGGGCTCGATCGTCTCCTTCGGCATCAAGGGCGGCCGGCCCGCGGGGTGCAAGTTCATCGAGTCTTTGCGCATGATCAGCCATCTCGCCAATGTCGGCGACGCCAAGACGCTGGTGATCCACCCGGCCTCGACCACGCATCAGCAGATGGATGCCGAGCAGCTCAAGGCCGCCGGCATCGGCGAGGAGCTGGTGCGGCTGTCGGTGGGCATCGAGACGGCCAGCGACATCATCGACGATCTCGCGCAGGCACTGCGCATCTCGCAGAAGGTTTGACACGATGAACTTCTCCGTCAACGGCGCCGAGGTATTTGCCGCGACCGGCGGCCGCGAATTCGACAAGTCCTTGCCTGCGGTCGTCTTCATCCACGGCGCCGGTTTTGATCATTCGACCTGGGCGCTGCATACGCGCTGGTTCGCCCATCATGGCTTTTCCGTTCTCGCTCCGGATTTGCCCGGTCACGGCCGCTCGGCAGGTCCGTCGCTATCAAGCATCGCCGACATGGCCGACTGGACGGCCGCGCTGCTCGATGCGGCAGGCGCTGCGAAGGCGCATCTGATCGGCCATTCCATGGGATCGCTGATCTCGCTGGAGACCGCGGCACGTCACCCCGACAAGGTCTGGGCGCTGAGCCTGATCGGCACCGCAGCGACCATGACGGTCGGAACGGAACTCCTTAAGGCCGCCGAAGCCAACGAGCAGGACGCCAACGACATGGTGTCGATCTGGGGCCTTGGTTTCAAGGCCGAGCTCGGCGGCAGCCTCGCGCCGGGCCTGTGGATGCATGGCGGCGCGCAGGCCGTGTTGAAGCATTGCGAGCCGGGCGTGCTGTTCAGGGATTTGTCGGCCTGCAACGCCTATGCGAACGCGCTCACCGCCGCCGCTACCGTCAAAGTGCCGACCACCCTCATCCTCGGCGAGCGGGACATGATGACGCCCGTGAAGGCGGGCAAGGCGCTCGCCGCGGCGATCCCGCATGCGAAGACCATCGTGGTGCCGGGCGCCGGCCACATGATCATAGCCGAACGCCCGGATGAATTGCTAGCGGCGTTGAGGGGCGGATAGGATCAATCTCCGCGCTGGTGCGTTGTGGTCGGCCATCCCTGCGATTCGAAAAGGGAACTCGACCCATGCCAAGACAAGAAATCATCCGCAAAGCCCGGCAAGACAAGCGTGCCGGCAAATCGGCCACCACGCAGGCCGGCGAATTCGTCAAGGACGAGATCGACAAGATCAGGCAAGGCAAGCACGGCGCGCGTTCGACCAGGCAAGCCATTGCTATCGGCCTGTCCGAGGCGCGGCGCGCCGGTGTCGATCTGCCGCCGCCGCGCAAAGGGCGTACCAAGAAGTCGACGCGCCGCAGCGCCAAATATGCCTACGAGGTTGGCCAGGGCAAACGCACCCCGAAGCGCCGGCCGCGCGTGTCGCGGGCCGTCGAAGGCGTCTTGAAGAAAGAGCCGCGCTCGACTGCGTCGCGCAGCGCGCTCTCGAAGCAGGGCAAGCGTGCTGCGAGTGGTCGAACCGCCGCCTCGCGCTCGGCTGCCGCACGGAAGGCGAGCCAGACCAAGGGCGCCAAGGTCCGCTCCGCCGCCGCAAAGAAGGCGGCGCGCACCAGGACCCGCCGGCGAAGTTGATCTCGTGTAGCGGCCTTGTGAGTTGAACGCGAGCGGCTGTCGGCTGACGATCCGGTCGCCACTGGATCGATCGGAGCTTTCATGTCAGAGACTCTCAAGGGACGCGTCGCGCTCGTCACCGGTGGCTCGCGCGGGATAGGCGCGGCCATCTGTCGCGCGCTGGCGGACGCTGGTGCCGCCGTGGCGATCAACTGCCGCGAGCGGATGGAGCAGGCCGCGCAATTGGCCCACGAGATCGGCAAGCAGGGCGGCCGCGCCATTGTCGTCACCGCCGACGTCTCGCAGCGTGAGCAGGTAGCCGGAATGGTGCACGGGGTTACGGCCGAACTCGGCCCCGTCGACATTCTCGTCAACAACGCCGGCATCGCCATCACGCGCGGCGTCGACGATCTCACCGAAGACGATTTCGACCGCACCATCCTGGTCAATCTGAAATCGGCCTTCCTGTGCACGCAGGCGACACTGCCATCGATGCGAGCGCGAAAGTGGGGCCGCATCGTCAACATCTCCTCGGGTGCCGCGCGCGGCGCCGGTTCGATCGGTCCGCACTACAATGCCTCCAAGGCCGGCATGGAGGGGCTTACGCGCGGCTACGCGGCGCGTCTGGTGAAGGAGGGCATCACCGTCAATGCGGTAGCGCCCTCGCTGATCGAGACCGACATGATGAGCGGCCAGCCGCAACTCATCAGCCGCATCCCGCTCGGTCGCTTCGGCACCGCGGATGAGGTGGCGAAAGCCGTGATGCTGCTGGTCGACAACGCCTACATGACCGGACAGACGGTGGCCCTGAGTGGGGGGATGGCGTTTAATTAGAGGCGAGATGTGGCCCTTCCCTTCTCTCCCTGTGGGAGAAGGTGGCGCGAAGCGCCGGATGCGGGGTATCTGTCCGCGAGTCCAACTATGCGATGAGTTCGCGGAGAGACACCCCTCACCCGCCGCTCTCGCGGCGAGCCACCCTCTCCCACAGTGGCTAGCGTGAGCACACATCTTGGTCGAGGAAGTATCCTTCGGCAATGGCATTGAAGCGTGTGAGGCCGTGGGACATTGTAATTGGCCCTGTGGATCGCTCGCTTTCATAACCTGTCCATCCGCCGAGGCGAGCGATCGTCCAGGCGGCCCAGGCAAGGCTTTGGGGCGGATATGGGTTCTGCTGCTTGATCGTGCGACCTTGGAGTTTGTCCTGGAGCGCTTCGAGGACTTCGATCTGTCTGTCGTCGAAGACGTGACTGGCGGGCTGGTCATGGTGGGGAGCGGCACGTGCGAGCACGAGTTGCATGCTGGTCGTTGCGCCAATCAATGCGATGACGGCGAGTTTTTCCAGAGCCTCACCGTCTTCGGCGACGCTCTCTTCGATCTTCAGTCCCTGGCTCTTCACGGTCCGGAACAGCTGCTCGATGTGCCAGCGCTGCCGATACCAGCCTATGACAGTCAGCGCCTGTGCGGCGGTATCGACGGCATGGGTGGTCAGCAAGCGCCAGTGGACCGGCGTTTCCTTGGCGGGCGGATCGCGCTCGATGACCTCGATGGCGGACAATTCGATCTCCTCCGGGGCATCCCGGTCGGAGCAGGATTGCGGGCGGCGGATTCGGACGCGCCCGAAGCGCACGGTCAGGCGGGCCTGCCGCGCCTGACGCTTTTTGCCAGGCCGCGCCGGCAGATCAAGCGAGTAGCTGTGCCTTTCGGGCAGTTCCGCCATGGCTGCAAACAACGTCCCGCCATCGACCATCGCGCGGTCGCGGCAGGCGCGCGTCAGAAGCTCGGTGCGCCGGTCCGGCAGACGAGCCCATTTCTCGTAGATGTCGCCTTCGCGGTCATCGATCACCGTGACCCGGACGGCCTTGCCCAGCGCCGCCTTGGCGCGTTGAGGACCCTTGAGCCAGCGGTAGGACTCCTTTTCCTCGATCGGCTGCTTGCGATAATCCTTGCTCTTGGCCTTCAAGCGCCGCCAGACCTGGACGTCAAGCAGACCGAGACAATGTCCATGCTCGGCGTCTACCGCCAGCATCGGATGCACGAACAACCCGACATCGCGGCCATTGCCGACGGTGCCAAGGCCGCGTTTGCGTTCGCGCTGGCTCTCATAATTGATTTCGCTGGTATCTTGGATCACCAGCACATGACGATCGGCGCTGGCCTCGGCTACCCGTGCTCTCTGATGCAGCACCATCTTCGAGACTGTGACCCGATCGTTCAGCACAAACCGGCGGAATGCGACTTGCTCGGCACGCGTGTCGCCAAGTTGACGCAGGCAGATCGTCTGCCGATCCGACACGCGCTGCAACAGCCGCGCGCCGTTTTTTTAAGACGCGCGTCGCCAAAATGCCCAAGATTCATCTCCGCCACCGCCTTCTCGTGAGAATCGCGACAGCAGATAAAGAATCACATCGGATTCCCTCCGCTCAAGTCCCAAATGCTTGATAAATCGCGGAAAGATGTGTGCTCACGCTAGCCCACAGTGGGGAGAGGGGAAGAGCTCACCACATCGTCGCGGCCGCGCGCTCCGGCCAGACGCGGTCATACTCGGCGCCGCCGACCTTGTTCTGGCTCATCTCGGCGAGGATCTGGCCTGGCGTCGGCAAGGTCTTCGGGTCGATGCGCTTGTCGGGATTCCAGAGGTCGGCGCGGACGATGGCGCGGGCGCACTGGAAGTAGATCTCTTCCACATTCATCACCATGACGCTGCGCGGCGCTTTGCCCTCGATCTTGAACGAAGAGAGCAGCTGCGGATCCACTGAGAGATGCGCGCGGCCGTTGGCGCGGACCGCGTTGCCCGACCCCGGAATCAGGAACATCAGCGACACCCGGGGGTCACGCACGATGTTGCGCAAGGAGTCGATCCGGTTGTTGCCGCGGCGATCCGGCAGCATCAGCGTGTTGGGATCGTGGATGCGAACAAAGCCGGGGAGATCGCCGCGCGGCGAGCAGTCGATGCCCTCGGGCCCGATGGTGGCGAGCGCGGCAAACGGCGCCTTCTCGATGAAGATGCGGTAGAGCGGGGTGACGTGGTCGGCGACTTTCACGATCGAGGCGTCATTGGTGGCGCCGTAGATGGCCTCTAGCTGTTCGACCGTTTCGATCACCGACATTCCGTTCTCCTTGTTACGCCGGCGCTTACTCGTGCCAGCATTCGTTCCTGATCACGCGCAGGAGGTGGCGGCTGTGATAGTCAGCGCTCCCAGCGTTGAAGATGGTGACGTCCGCGTTGGTCGATGCGTCATCGACGCTGCGCGCGAGCCGATCTGCGATATTGCCGTCGCTGTGACGCGCGCGCGCAGCGAGCCGCTGCGCCAGCACGTCCGGCGGCGCCGTGATCGCGACCACGACGACGTTGGCGTAGGTCCCGCGCAACACAGCGATCACCGTGCGCGAGACGTTGACGACCACGGCGCGACCCGCGCGGATGTCGTCGTTGATCTCCAGCGGCAGAGCATAGGAATGGCCATGCGCGTCCCAATGCACGGCGAAATCGCCGTGATCGCGCGCACGGGCGAATTCGTCGGGGCTCAACGCAATATTGTCCTCGTCGGCAGAGGACGCGCGCGTCACGACGCGGCGCGGGAAGACGATGCCATGATCGTCGGCACAGGCCGCCTGCGCCAGACGCAGCAGCGTGTCCTTGCCGGCACCGCTCGGGCCGACCACGAGCACCAGTCGCCCGGGCCCGATCGCGCCCGCCTGCTCCTCGACCGCCGTGACCGTCTGGCTCATGCGACCCGGCCCCCTTCGCGCCAGACGCTGCGAACCACGGGGACGCTGCCCGCGACATGCACGCGGATCAGATCAGCGCGCTTGCCAATTGCAATCTCGCCGCGATCAGTAAGGCCGACCGCATCAGCGGGCGCTTTCGTCACGGTACGAACGGCCGCCGGCAGGCTGATCGACGGCGCATGCTCGGGCAATTGCAGCGCGCCCATCAGCAGGCTCGACGGGATGTAGTCGGACGACAGGATGTCGAGCAGGCCTTCGCGGGCGAGATCGACCGCGGCGATGTTGCCGGAATGCGAGCCGCCACGCACGACGTTGGGCGCCCCCATCAGGATGTCGATGCCGGCCTGGTGCAGGCCGCGCGCGGCCTCGATCGTGGTCGGAAATTCCGCCACCGCGACACCATCACGCACGGCGTCCGCCACGTTCTCCTCGGTGGTGTCGTCATGGCTTGCGAGCGGAATCTTGTACCGATGCGCCAGCGCGACGATCTGGCGCATGTTGGTCGTGGCATAGGCCTTCTGGTACTCGAAGCGCTTTGCGAACAGCTCGTCGAGCTCGGCATCGGTCTTGCCACCGCCCTTGCCGCGATAATAGTCGCGCAGCTTGACCTCGTCGCGGAACTGGCGCTGGCCGGGGGTATGGTCCATCAGCGACATCAGCTTGACGTCGGGCCGGTCAATCAGCTCCTTGGCTTCCTCGACCACGCTCGGCATCGGGATTTCGCAGCGCAGATGCAGGAAGTGGTCGGCGCGCAACAGGCGCGAGTCGCGTGCGGTCGTGATCGCGGCAGCGAGCACGCCGGCACGGCCATCGACCTCCTCGGCGCCGTCCTCGCGCCAGACCCGGAGCGAATCGAACACCGTGGTGATACCTGAGGTCGCGAGCTGGCCGTCATAGGAGACGACGGCGGCGACCGGATTCCAGAACACCTTCGGGCGCGGCACATAATGCGCTTCGAGATGGTCGGTGTGGAGCTCGATCAGGCCGGGCATGATCAGGTCGCCGCCGGCATCGTCAGCGCCCGCGGGCGCCCTGCCCTCGCCGATCTCGGCAATGCGTCCGTCCACCAGAGCAAGCCAGCCCTGCTCGATCACCCGGTCAGCCAACACGATCCTGGCGTTCGCGATCACGATATCCTTCGGCTTCATGTTCTTGGCTTCCTTCAGGCCGCGGCGGCAAAGCTGGTGACGTCGACGATGCGGTCGGCAATCAGATGGCGGATTTCGTCGTCATGGACAATGGCCACCATGGCGACGCCCTGGCGCTTCTTCTCGGCGACCAGCGCGACCACGACGGCGCGGTTGGCGGCATCGAGCGAGGCGGTCGGCTCGTCCAGCAGCAGGATCGGCAGATCCGAGATGAAGCCGCGCGCGATGTTGACGCGCTGCTGCTCGCCGCCGGAGAAGGTCGCGGGCGGAAGCTGCCAGAGACGCTCGGGGATGTTGAGACGATGCAGCAGCTCGCCGGCGCGTGCCTGCGCATCGGCGCGCGTCAGGCCGTTGACGATCAAGGGCTCGGCGACGACGTCGATGGTGGCGACCCGCGGCACCGCACGCAGGAACTGGCTGACATAGCCGATGGTGGCGCGGCGGACGTTGAGGACCTGCCGCGGCTCGGCGGTGGCGAGGTCGATCACCTCACCACGATGGCGGATGCCGATCCTGCCGGAGTCGCAGCGGTAATTGCCGAAGATCATCTTCAGGATCGACGATTTTCCGGCACCTGACGGCCCCGACAGCACGACACACTCGCCGGGCTCGACGTGGAAGGTCACGCCGCGCACGACAGGCAATTCGATGCCGCCCTGCAGGTGCATCGTGAAGGTCTTGTTGGCGTCGGCGATGTCGATCATGGCGGTCATCGGTAAACTCATGCTGAAAAGCTTATGGCGGCAGAATCGAGGAGACGAGGAGCTGGGTGTAGGGCTCGCGCGGATCGTCCAGCACCTGGTCGGTCAGACCGGTCTCGATGACGCGGCCGCCCTTCATCACCATCACGCGATGCGACAACAGGCGCGCGACCGCGAGATCGTGGGTGACGATGACGACGGCCAGATGCAATTCGGCGACGAGATTGCGCAGGAGATCGAGCAGGCGGGCCTGGACTGAAACATCGAGCCCGCCGGTCGGCTCGTCCATGAACACCAGCCGCGGCCCGGTGACGAGGTTGCGCGCGATCTGGAGGCGCTGGCGCATGCCGCCAGAATAGGTGCGTGGCGCATCATCGATACGCGCGACGTCGATCTCGACGCGCGTGAGCCAGTCGGAGGCGGATTCGCGAATGCGGCCGTAGTGGTTCCAGCCCACGGCCATCAACCGCTCGCCGACATTGGCGCCCGCCGAGACCGCCATGCGCAGGCCCTGCGCCGGATCCTGGTGCACGAAACCCCAGTCGGTGCGGAACAAGAGCCGCCGCTCGGCCTCGCCAAGCGCAGCGAGATCACGGGTGACGCCGTCGCGCATCCGGTACGACACCTGCCCGCCGCTTGCCGCGAGCTGGCCTGACAGGAGCTGCAGCAGCGTCGACTTGCCGGAGCCGGATTCGCCGACGATCGCCAGCACCTCGCCGGGATAGAGCGAGAACGACACGTCACGGCAGGCGGCGATGCGGCCGTAGGACTTGCTGAGGCTTTCCGCGACCAGCAACGGCTGATCGGTTTCGAGCAGATCCTGATCAGCCATTTGCTCCTCCCTGCGCCTTGTCCTTGTAGGGCGCAGCACTCAGGGCACCGTGATGACCGGCAGCCTGACGTCCCTCGCAATAGTCGGTGTCCGAGCAGACGAACATGCGGCTGCCCTTGTCGTCGGTGACGATCTCGTCGAGGTAGGAATTTTCGGCGGCGCACAGCGCACAGGGCGCGTTGAAGCGGTAGGGCTCGAACGGGTGGTCCTCGAAATCGAGCGACACCACCTGGGTGTAGGGCGGGATCGCATAGATGCGCTTCTCGCGGCCGGCGCCGAACAATTGCAGCGCCGGGCAATTGTCCATCTTGGGATTGTCGAATTTCGGCGTCGGCGACGGGTCCATCACGTAGCGCGCATTCACCTTCACCGGATAGGCGTAGGCGGTCGCGATGTGACCGAAGCGGGCGATGTCCTCGTAGAGCTTCACATGCATCAGGCCGTATTCGGCGAGCGCGTGCATGCGCCGCGTCTCCGTCTCGCGCGGCTCGAGGAAGCGCAGGGGTTCCGGGATCGGCACCTGATAGACCAGCACCTGGTTTCCGTGCAGCGACGTCTCGGGAATGCGGTGGCGGGTCTGGATCACGGTGGCCTCGTCCGTCGACGTCGTGGTCGCGACGCCGGCGGTCTTGGCGAAGAATTTGCGGATCGAGATCGCGTTGGTGGTGTCGTCCGAACCCTGGTCGATCACCTTCAGCACATCCTGCGGCCCCAGGATCGCGGCGGTCACCTGCACGCCGCCGGTGCCCCAGCCATAGGGCATCGGCATCTCGCGGCTGGCGAACGGCACCTGATAGCCGGGGATCGCGATCGCCTTCAGGATCGCGCGGCGGATCATCCGCTTGGTCTGCTCGTCGAGATAGGCAAAATTGTAGGCGGGCGCGTTCATTCCGCGGCCTCCTTCATGGCATCGGGCGCATTGGCCTCGCTCGAGGCTTCGGCAAACTCCCTGCGGAGCTTGCGCAGCAGGCCGAGCTCGGACTGGAAGTCGACATAATGCGGCAGCTTCAGATGCTCGACGAAGCCGGTCGCTTGGACGTTGTCCGAATGCGACAACACGAATTCTTCATCTTGCGCCGGGGCCCCAACCTCTTCACCGAGCTCGCGGGCGCGTAGCGCGCGATCGACCAGCGCCATCGACATGGTCTTGCGCTCGCTCTGGCCGAAGGCAAGGCCATAACCGCGGGTGAAGCACGGCGCTTCCGTTGCCGAGCCCTTGAACTGGTTGACCATCTGGCACTCCGTCAGTTCGATCGAGCCGAGCGGCACGGCAAAGCCGACGTCTTCGGCAGCGAACTCCACCTCGACCTCGCCGAAGCGGATCTCGCCGGCGAAGGGATGGTTGCGGCCGTAGCCGCGCTGGGTGGAATAGCCCATCGCCAGCAGGAAGCCTTCGTCGCCGCGTGCGAGATTTTGCAGGCGCAAATCGCGGTCCGCGGGAAAGTTCAGCGGCTCGCGGGTGAGATCGCCGATGCTGGCGCCGTCGTCGGCCTGCGGCGAGGTTTCGATCAACCCGTCGCGGCCCAGGATGTCGGTCACGCGCGGCGTCGGCGCCGTCGAGGCTTCGGTCACAGCCGGCGCTTCCGGCACAAAACCTTCGGCCAGCGAGGGATCGAGCAGGCGATGGGTGTAGTCGAAGGTGGGCCCGAGGATCTGGCCACCGGGAATGTCCTTGAAGGTCGAGGACACCCGCCGCCGCACCCGCATGGCGCCGGTGTCGACCGGCTCGCTGGCGCCGAAGCGCGGCAAGGTGGCGCGGAAAGCGCGAACGAGGAAGATCGCCTCGATCAAATCGCCGCGCGCCTGCTTGATCGCCAGCGCAGCAAGCTCACGGTCATAGAGCGAGCCCTCGCTCATGACGCGATCGACGGCGAGGCCGAGTTGCTCCGAGATCTGGTCGAAGGAGATTTCCGGCACGCTTTGATCGCCGCGCCGCGCATTGGCGAGCAGGCGATGGGCGTTCTCGATGGCGCGTTCGCCGCCTTTGACTGCGACATACATGCCTCTAGCCTCCCTTGCTCATGACACGCGTGGTGCGCGGAATCGCGACCATGGCATCATCGGCGACCAGAACCACGTCGATGCCGCGAGGAAACAGCGTCTCGTTGAACCGCAGGCGTTCGAACAGGTCGAACGGTTTGATCGACGCCTGCAGCGTTGCGATGCCGTCGATGCCGGGGCCGCGCAGCTCGAAGCTGCGGCCTGTGTCCAGGCTGTCGACCTGAATGATCACCGTGGTCGAACGATCCGGATATTCGTTGGTGCCGAGCGCGAAGCGCTCGAGCGAGGGCAGCGCGCCGCCGTCGCTGATCAGCGCAAAGGCTGCGATCGAGGAATCCTGGATCACCGGCCCGCCGGTGTGGAACTTGAGCCATTTCAGGACGTCGGAGCTTTCCGACATCCGCGCATCGAGCCAGAGCGGCGTGTCATGGTCGAACAGCGTCAGCGCGATCGCAGCGGTGCCGCGCATCATCGTCGCGGGCGTTCCCGCCATCGGCACGATGCGCTGGACCGAGCCCGGCCGCGCCATCGCGTCCATCACCGAGCGAAAAGTCGATTGCGCCGACAACACTTTGTCGACGAACCCCGGGGGCAGTTCCGCAATCGTGGTCATGGCCTCACCCCTCACCGCGCACCATGGTGTAGAAATCAACCTTCGTCGCTGCGGTCTCTTCCGCCGCCTGCTTGCGCCGAATCATAAGCTGCTCACGCAACGGCGCGATAACGTCGCGCTCCACCAGTCCGCCAAAATCGCGCGACTGCACCAGCGCGTCGCACAAGGCAATCAGCCGAGCCTTCTCGCCGTCGCGCCCGAGCGTGTAGCCGAAGCCGACCTCGCCGCTCGCAAGCCGCACCGCCGCGCGCGACACCGTGGCCTCGCCGAGATTGAACGGCGCACCGTCGCCGCCGACCCGGCCGCGCAGCATCACCAGGCCGTTCTCCGGTTCGCGCAGATCCTGATGGCCGGGCAAGGGGATCGTGCGGAGGCGGGCGGCGATCTCGCCTGCCTCCGCGTGCGCCAGCACGGCCATGGCGGCCTGGCGCTGGGCTTGCTGCGTGTTGTGCTGGGTCACCGAATCTTACCGACCTTGCCGAATTCAAGTTGTCTATGATAGTAGACAACTTGATACGGAAACGCCATGACTGTTTCGTGACAAAGCTGTGATTTTCGGGCTAGGCTGGCCACCGACATGAGCATGCAGGACACCGCCTCTTCGGGCGTCGCGCTGTGGCGCCTCGTTGCCGACGGCATCGAGCGCGGCATCGCCGACGGCCGTTTTGCCGCAGGCGACAAATTGCCGGGCGAGATGGAGATCGCCGAGACCTACCGGGTCAATCGCCACACCGTACGGCGTGCGCTGGCGGCGCTTGCCGAACGCGGTATCGTGCGCGCCGAGCGCGGCAGCGGAACCTATGTCGAGGCGCAGAAGCTCGCCTATCCGCTGCGCTCGCGCACGCGCTTCTCCGAGATCGTCGGCGCCGAGGGCCGCGAGCCGCATGGCCGGATGATCGCGGCGTCAGAAGATGTCGCGAGCCGCGAGCTCGCGCGGGAACTGGGATTGAAGACCGGCGCACCGCTGGTGCGGATCGAGGCGATACGTCTCGCCGACCGCACTCCGATCTGCGTCTCCACCACCTGGCTGTCGGCGGAGCGGTTTCCGGGCGCAGGCACGGTGTTCGCCGCGACGCGCTCGATGACGAAGATGCTCGAGCATTACGGGATCCGCGATTATCGCCGCGGCGCGACCCGGATCACCGCCGGCATCGTCGATGCGACCGACGCCGCGCGGCTCGACCTGCCGCTGGGGCGGCCGATCCTGGTGGTCGATGCGACGGACCTCGATCTCGACGGCAAGCCGCTGGTGACCAAGCACTCGCGCTTCGCGGCGGAGCGGGTGGAGTTTTTGGTGGAACCGTAGGGCCACCTTCTCCCACAACAAGGGGAGAAGGGAAGAGAGTTCGCACCTTTGATCAGGCCACAGCGCGCCTGCCGATGATCGCAAACCGCAGCTTGCCCGAGATGAAGTCGATCGCGGCGACCGCGACCAGAATCATCAGGATCAGGAACGACACCTTCTGCCATTCCAGCACGCGGATCTGCTCGGCGAGCTGAAGACCGATGCCGCCGGCGCCGACGATGCCGATGATGGTAGCCGAGCGCGTGTTGGATTCGATGAAATAGAGCACCTGGCCCGCGATCACGGGCAGCACCTGCGGCATCAGGCCGAACCGGATCTCGTGCAGCGCGCTGCCGCCGGAGGCGCGGATGCCCTCGACCTGCTTCTGGTCGGCGCCTTCGATCGCCTCCGAGAACAGCTTGCCGAACGCGCCGAAATCCGACACCGCGATCGCGAGCACGCCAGCGAACGGGCCGAGCCCGACCACATTGATCCACACCAGCGCCCAGATCAGCGTATCGACGCCGCGGATCGAATCGAGGAAACGGCGCACGGGGAAGCGGAGAATGTTCGGCACGACATTGCGCGCCGCAAGCAGGCTCACCGGCAGCGCGAAGATGGCGGCCAGGGTGGTGCCCAGCAACGCAATCGAGAGGGTCTCGCCCAGCGCCTTCAGATAGATCGGCAGCGACGTGCCGGGATCGGGCGGGATCATCATCATGCTGATCCAGCCAAGCTGGCTGAGGCCAGCGGCGAAGCGCGACGGCGAGAAGTCGAGATCGACCAGGCCGTACATGAAGATGCCAAGCGCCGCAACGATCATCGCCGGCGTCGCAAGCCGCGCCGAGGCCGGCCGCTCGAACACATCGGGATAACGTGCGCGAATCTCGGCGGTATCGACCTTCTGCGGCCCAATCGTCACGTCCGCGCCTCCTTGCCGAACAAGCGGCCACGCAGCCATCCGGTCGAGATGTCGATGATGAAGACGGTGACGATGATCATGAGCAGGATGGCGCTGACGTCGGAGTAATAGAATTTGCGGATGGCAACGACGAGCTCCTGGCCGATACCGCCGGCACCCACGAAGCCCATGACAGAAGCTTCGCGGACATTGATCTCGAAGCGCAGCAGTGCGTAGCTGGCATAGCCCGCGGTCACTTGCGGCACGATGGCAAAGCGCATGCAGGACAGCCAGCTCGCGCCGGTCGAGCGGATGCCTTCGACCGGCTTCATGTCGGCATTCTCGACGATCTCCGAGAACAGCTTGCCGAGCGCGCCCGTCGAGTGGATCGCAATCGCCAGCACGCCCGCCATCGGCCCGAGGCCGAAGGCGATGACGAAGATCAGTGCGAAGACGATGCCTGGGACGGTACGCGCGAATTCAAGCAGGCGGAGCACCACGAAGCGCAGCCATGGCGACGGCGATGTATTCTCGGCGGCAAAGAAATTCAGGCAAAAAGCAAAGGCGGCGCCAGTCAGCGTCCCCACATAGCTGATCAGCAGGGTCTCACCCAGCATCTTCAGCCATTTGCGCCAGCCCCAGAGCCACTCGCCAACATCGGTCCAGACGCGCTGGCCGCCGTCGAGCGTGAGGATGCGGTCGAAATAGCTGACGAAGTTGCCGAAATGGGTGAAGAGCGTGCGTAGGTTCACCTCCGCGCCGACCGCGGCGAGAAGCAGCGCCGCGGCGAACACCGCGGCTCCGAACAGCAGACGCCAACGCCTGCGCGCAACCGCTTGGCTGTAAGCGGCATTGAGCGTCGCCAGTTGCTGCTCGGGAAGGATCGAAACCGCGATGGTCATTGGTCAAAGAGGACCCGTCAAAAGAGAAAGAGCCGGGTCCATCGACCCGGCTCCAGTGCGTCGTCCCAAAAACTCAGGACGCCTTCTTCTTACGCAGTGCATCGACGAACTTGATCAGCTCGATCGTGCCATCCCAGTCCTTGGTGGTGGCGGGATGAAAACCCTTCTTCTGGCCGTCCTGGAGGCGGTCGAAGGCAGCCTTGTCCTTGGCCGGCGCGTCGAAGAACGCCTTGGCGATCGCCGCCTTGGCCTCTTCCGGCAGGTCGGAGTTGTAGGCGTAGGGGCCGTTGATGATCGGCGCCGACTTGTGGATGATGCGGAAATCGTCCTTCTTCATCGGCGAACCGTCGGCATTCTTCAGCATGCCCTTGGTCAGCATCTGCGCCAGCGTCGAATCATCATCGCTGGTCCACTGGTTGGCGGCGACATCCACCGTGCCCTGCGCCAGTGCCAGGATCGCGTTCTCATGACTGCCGGTGAAGACGACCTTGCTGAAATAGGTGTCGGCATCCGGGATGCCCATCTTGTCGAGTTCGAAGCGCGGCACGTTGTTGCCCGAGGTCGAGTTCGGGTCGACGAGGCCGAGGTTCTTGCCCTTGAGATCGTCGACCTTCTTGTACGGGCTGTTCGCCTTGACGAAGAACACCGAATAGTAGCCGGTCGAGCCGTCGGCGTTGATGTCGTTGGCGAAGGCGTCGGTCTTGACACCGGTCAGGCGGGCGCGGGCGAACGAGGCCGAGCCGTAGCTCGCAATGTGAATGTTGCCGGCGCGCTGGCCTTCGATGACCGCGGCGTAGTCGTTGGCGATGCGCAGCGTGACCTTCACGCCCAACTCCTTGGAGAGATAGCTCATGAACGGCGCCCAGCGCTCGGTAACGCCCGAGGCGTTTTCCGCCGGAATGACCGCGAAGGTCAGTTCGGGATATTTGGCTTTCCAGTCCTCGGCCGAGGCCGAAGTCGTGAACGCGAGCGCGGCGGCGCCGGCAAGAACCAGTCTGCGAGTGATCATGATACCCTCTTCATCGGTTGGGGTCGGTTGACGCAAAATAGGACATTCAACAGGTGCGACGCGGGCTCAGGCGGCGGCCGCCGTTCCGAGCGCCGGGACGCCCTCGGGCATCGGAGCAGGAGTGCCGCCCATGACGTCGGCGGCTTCGAGATCGTAGAGCTCACGCGCGACAAGGTCGGTCAGCGCGGACGGCGCGCCGTCGAACACCACGCGGCCCTGCGCCATGCCGATCAAGCGATCACAATAGCTGCGCGCGAGATCGAGCGAATGCAGATTGCAGATCACGGTGATGCCGAAGTGCTTGTTGATGCGCAGCAGCGCATCCATAACGATCTTGGTGTTGCGCGGATCGAGCGAAGCGATCGGCTCGTCGGCAAGAATGATGTCGGGCTGCTGCACCAGGGCGCGGGCAATCGCCACGCGCTGCTGCTGGCCGCCGGAGAGCTGGTCGGCGCGCTGGGCGGCGAGCGAAGCGATGTCGAACTGCTCGAGCGCCGACATGGCCAATGCCTTGTCCTGCTCGGGCCAGATCTGCGACAACGAGCGCCAGGCCGGCATCGTGGCAAGGCGTCCCATCAGGACATTGGTCAGCACGTCGAGCCGGCCGACCAGGTTGAACTGCTGGAAGATCATCGCAGATCGCGCCCGCCACTGCCGCAGCTCCTTGCCGCGCAGCGCGGTGACGTCGAGGCCGTCGAACAGGATACGGCCCTGGGTCGGCGTCACCAGACGGTTGATGGTCCGCAACAGCGTCGACTTGCCGGCGCCGGAGCGCCCGATCACACCGACGAAGCCGCCGGGGGAGATTTGAAACGAAGCGTCGTCCACCGCGGCTTTTGCGCCGAAGCGGCACGTCAGACCTTCCACCACCAGCATGCAGGGCTCCAGAGTAGCTGGGACCCACCGCTAACGCTGGCGCTTGACACTTGTGTGACACGTGGACCGCGGTGCGGCGATCCTACGCACTTCGTCCCCTGTCATCGCGTCGTCATGACATTGTCATCAAGCCGCTCGATGACGGGCGGCCGCCCTCGAATTCTTGGATGCAGCATGGCCAAGGTGCTTTCGGTCCAACCGACCATCGATCCCATGGCGAAGCTGCACGAGACCAGGCTCGGCGCCTATACCGAGGTCGGCGCGCGCACCATCCTGCACGAAGTGACGATGGGCGATTACTCCTACGTCGTCAACGACGCACAGATCACCTACACCACCATCGGAAGGTTCTGCTCGATCGCGGCGATGACGCGAATCAATCCGGGCAATCATCCGATGCATCGCGCTACGCAGGCGCACTTCACCTACCGCTCCAGC
Source organism: Bradyrhizobium diazoefficiens (assembly GCF_016616885.1). Lineage (NCBI taxonomy): Bacteria > Pseudomonadati > Pseudomonadota > Alphaproteobacteria > Hyphomicrobiales > Nitrobacteraceae > Bradyrhizobium > Bradyrhizobium diazoefficiens. The sequence goes on from NZ_CP067102.1 coordinate 7,543,937, forward strand.
GCCTACTTTCCGGGCGAGAGCGACGACACCGATTTCTTCGACTGGCGGCGCCAGCATCACGTCCATATCGGCCATGACGTCTGGATCGGCCATGGCGCCATCGTGCTGCCGGGCCGCAACATCGGCACCGGCGCGGTGATCGCGGCCGGCGCCATCGTCACCAAGGACGTGCCGGCCTATACCATCGTCGCCGGCAATCCGGCGCGCATCGTGCGGCGCCGGTTCTCGGAAGAGGCTGCCGGACGGCTTGCCAGGCTGGCATGGTGGGACTGGGATCACGACAAATTGCGTGAAGCGCTGCCAAATTTCCGCAAGCTCTCGATTGAAGATTTCCTGACGGCATACGAAGCAGGGGCAGGTTCCTCTGCCAGCAAACGAAGCGCGGTCGCGTGACAGACATTTTCATCGAGGGTGGCCGGACCCTGATCGGCTCCGAGCTCGCCGAAACCTCCCTTGCAGTATCGGGCACCGACATCGCGCAGATCGATGCATCGCGCGGCCGCGCGCGGCTGGCGATCGATGCGCGCAACCTGCTGGTGCTGCCGGGCATCGTCGATCTGCACGGCGACGCCTTCGAACGGCAGATGATGCCGCGCGCCGGCGTCGATTTCCCGATCGACGTCGCGCTGGCCGACACCGATCGCCAGGTCATCAGCAACGGCATCACCACGGTGTTCCACGCCACGACCTGGTCGTGGGAGCCGGGCCTGCGCAGCGGCGACAATGCAAGGCGTCTGCTCGAGGCGATCGAGCGGCAGCGTCCGCATTTCGCCGCCGACACCCGCTTTCACCTGCGGCACGAGACCTACAATCTCGACGCCGAGGCCGAGATCGGCCAATGGCTCGCCGAGGGGCGCGTCGACCTGTTCGCCTTCAACGACCACATGGACGGGGTCGTTGCCGACATCTCCAATCCGCGCAAGCGCAACCGCATGGTGGAGCGCACGGGGCTGTCGAGCGAAGAGTTCGACAAGCTCGTCGCGCATATTGTCTCGCGCGCAGCCGATGTTCCGCCTTCGATCGCCCGGCTCGCTACTGCCGCCCGCACCGCCGAGGTGCGGATGCTCTCGCACGACGATGCGACCCCGGCGATGCGCCAGGGCTTTCGTGCCATGGGCGTGACGCTCGCCGAATTTCCGATCAACGAGGAGACGGCGCGCGAAGCCGCAGATCATGGCGACGCCATCGTCTACGGCGCACCGAATGTCGTGCGCGGCGGAAGCCACACCGGCTGGACCAAGGCCTCGGACATGATCGCGAAGGGGCTCTGCTCGGTGCTGGCCTCCGACTATTACTATCCGGCGCCGCTGCTCGCCGCGTTCCGCCTTGCCGCCGACGGCGTGCTGCCGCTGACGGAGGCCTGGAAGCTGATCTCGTCGGCACCGGCGCAAGCAACCGGCCTCACCGATCGCGGCACGCTCGCCGCAGGCCATCGCGCCGACATCCTGCTGGTCGACGACAGCACGCCGCAGCGGCCGCGGCTGGTCACGGTGATATCAGCCGGCAAGCTCGTGCATCTCACCGACGCGACGCGGCTGCTTGGCACAGCAGTGTCGCCGCGCGAGACTGTCGTCGCGGCATAAATTGGTTATGCTCGGGCAATGACAGGTTTACCCCGCTACGCGATCTATTTTGCCGCCGGCGCCGACCATGCGCTGACCCGCTTCGGCGCCGAGCTGCTCGGCTATGATGCCTATACGGGCGACGAGGTTTCGTTTCCGCAAGCCGCCCTGGATGTCGCGCCGGACTGGCACGACATCACCACCGATCCCCGCAGATACGGATTTCACGGCACGCTGAAGGCGCCGATGGCGCTGGCGCCCGGCAGGACCGAGGCCGAGCTCAAGGCTGCCTGTGCGGCATTCGCCGAAAAGGCGCGGCCGATGCCGGTGATCCGGCCGGTGGTCGATACCATCAGCGGCTTCATCGCCGTCATTCCGGCAGAGCCGGTCGACGCGCTCCAGCAATTGGCAGCCGACTGCGTCCGCGATTTCGATTCCTTTCGTCCGCCCCTGACGGCGGAAGAGCGCGCGCGGCGAAAACCCGAAAAGCTCGGCGAGCGGCAGCGCGACTATCTCGACCGTTGGGGCTATCCTTACGTGATGGAAGAATTCCGCTTCCACATGACGCTGACGGGGCGGCTCGATGCGGAGCGGCGCGGGCCGATTCTGGAGATGCTACGGGCGAGATTTGCGACGCTAAAGCTCGCTACACTCGCGATCGATCGCATCACGCTGTTCAGGCAGGATGATGCCGCCTCACGCTTCCGTATCATCGGCGAATGGGCTTTGACGCGGTAGATTTCAGCGCCAGCTCGCAAGATTGAAGGCGAGCGCCACCGCGCCAACCAGAACGAGGCTGGCCGCCCAGACTGCATCCAGATTGAACCAGCTTCGCGAGACGAACCTCAATCCCAGATGGCGGTAGACCAGCCAGGCCAGACATCCGCCGGCGCCGACCATGGCGGTAACGTGCACCAAGGACACCAGTACCGCCATCCCGAGACTTGCCTTCATCAGCGCACCCGCCGCCTCATGGCCAGCATCGAGCTCGAAGGCCTGGCAGAGCCCGAGATAGATCGGTACGAGCATCAGGGCGGCGCCGTGAGCAATGGCAACGGCAAATGACCAGAGCGCCAATTGCGTTGGCGCAATTCGTGCCAGCGCGCGGGGATGGCGCCGCGCGATCAGCCGATAGACGCCGAAGCCGATGACGAGAAGGCTCGCGCCCAGCTGGATCAAACGCTGCCACTCGGCCAGCACGAGCAGGAACGCGAATGGCAGCAGCACGAGAAGTGTTGCCAGGAGATGCCCGGCCGACAGAGCCCACAACGCACGGAACAGCGCGCGTGGGCTCTTGTCCATGAGCCCGGCCGAAACGGCAAGCGGCCATCCCATTCCCGGATTGCCCCCGTGGTAGAGACCACTCGCAACAAGAGCGAGCCAGAGCCAGCCAAGCGCCGGGCTCGCGTGCCCCCCGTCTAGACCGACGGGTAACAAAAGGAATCCGTCGAACAATCGCCGCCCTCGAGCCTGATCTGGTGCGCGCGATATCCGTCGGGGAAGCTCACGAAATAGTCCTTGTCGAGCTCGATGCCGCCGTTGCGACCGACATTGGCCATGACCTCCACGCCCGGAACCCCATCGGGATAGAACTGGTCGTCCCAGGTGGAATAGAGCGAATTGGTCCAGTACACGCGCCTGCCATCGCGACTGATCTCGACCATCTGCGGACCTGCCGCAAATGCCTTCCCGTTCGGATGGGGGGTTCGACGCGCGATGCCACCGATGTGGACGGAGCCCGCAAGCTTCGGCTTTCGCGGATCACTCACATCGTACTGGCGCATTTCACCCGTGCCCCAGCACGAGACATAGAGAAACCGGTCATCCATCGACAGGTCGATGTCGGTCACCAGCGGCGGCACGGCGCCAAATCCCTGCAGCAGCGGCGGGAGCTCCTCCTTTGGCGCGGGTTCGGGAGGGATCGTTGCCGTCTTCTCGGCATGGAATTTTCCGTCTTCGCGCCACCAGGTCCAGATCGATGCTTCGAGGTTGGTGGTGTCGACCACGACGCCAACGAAGCCGTGCTCGCGAACCGGATCGTGCGCGGGCCGCACCTCCAGCGCCATCTGATGATTGGCGCCGAGGTCGATGGTTTGCACATTGCGCCGGGCGCGGAGATCCCAGAAGTGGAGACGATGGCCATATTTGTTCGACAGCAGATCCTCCGGGACGATCCCGTTCTCGAACTGCGGCGGCAACGCCCATTCGCTCGTCACCATGTAATCGCGCGGCAGATTCCACCAGAAGTCATAATGCAGCATCTGCGGACCGCGGTCGATCTCCCACCGTCCAAGAACCTCGAACGTCTCGCAATCCATGATGAAGACGCCCGGAGGCCCGTTGGTGCCGTCCTTACCGCCGCCTCCCAGCGTGCTCACGTAAATGCCGTCCGGCCCGCAATGGATCGTGTGCGGCCGCGAGTAGCCAGTCTTCTTGAAGACTTCCTCGGGCTCGATGATCTTGTGGATCTTGGCCTTGGTCGGATCGGGCTTGGTATCGATGACGTAGATCCGCGACGAGCGCAGCCCGGGGATGATGAGATAGCGCCGCTCGATGAAGGCGTGTCCGGCGAGCGGCGACAAGGCGGAGGAGCAGGCATTCCAGCCGAAGTGATGAAACTCGTCGCCCTTGTTGGGCATCGGCACGGTGTGGACGATTTGGCTATAGGTCGGCGATCCCGGCTTGACGTCGATGACTGCGAGGGCATCCGGCTTTGAAAAATCCGGACTGAGCAGCAACGTGTAGGCAAAGTTCTCCGCAGGTGCATCCATCGCAAGCTTGGGCGATGCGTGAAAGGTGGGATCCGGCCTCATCGTCATGGCACTGCCTCCCTGTTTTTTCGGCTCGCGCCAACCTGGCTCGGGATAACGGCATAATGAACATCTGCGACGCGACGGCTTGAGATGCTCCGTGGCCTGGTTGGCGAGCGTACAATACGTCATCGCCGAGCCGCGGGAAACCGCCCGAACCGCGCCAATTCGACGCCTTCAGCCAAACGGACTTGGACGAGGCATGTCCAACACGCGCCTTTTACCGACGTCGTCCTGGCGAAAACCAGGACCCATTACCCCGGAGAGTGGTCGTGGCGCGAGCCGGTCCACGGGTGCAGTCTGGATTGCTTCGCCGCAAGAGCTCCTCGCAATGACGGCGGAGAGCCCTACTTCCCCCACCGCAACGCCAGCGCGTCACGCTCCTTGGCCAATTCCAGCAATCCCGCGCGCGTCGCCGGGTGCAGCGGTTGCAGCGGATGGCGCACCGCATCCGACTTGATCACGCCGCCGGCCTGCATCATCGCCTTGCAGGCAATCAGGCCGCATTGGCGGTTCTCGTAGTTGATCAGCGGCAGCCAGCGTTCATAGGCGGCCTTCGCCTTCTCCCGATCACCCGCGAAGTAGGGATCGATGATCTGGCGGATGCCGTCGGGATAGCCGCCGCCGGTCATCGCACCGGTTGCGCCCGCATCGAGATCGGCGAGCAGCGTGATCGCCTCTTCGCCATCCCAGGGTCCCTCGATGTCCTTGCCGCCGGCCTCGATCAGGCTGCGGAGCTTTGACGCCGCGCCTGCGACCTCGATCTTGAAATAGCGGACGTTGGAGAGTTCGCGCGCCAGCCGCGCCAGCAGCTCGACCGACAGCGGCGTGCCCGCCACCGGCGCGTCCTGGATCAAGATCGGAATGTTGATCGCACCCGAAAGCACCCTAAAGAATTCCACAACCCCCTTCTCCGGCACCCGGAAGGTGGCGCCATGATAGGGCGGCATCACCATGACCATGGCCGCACCGGCGGCCTCGGCCTGCTGGCTCCGCGCCGCGCACACCGCCGAGCTGAAATGAGTGGTGGTGACGATCACAGGCACGCGGCCCGCGACGTGCTCCAGCACCGCCTGCATCACGCTCTCGCGCTCGGCGTCGGTGAGCACGAACTGCTCGGAGAAATTGGCGAGGATGCAGATGCCGTTTGAGCCGGCATCGATCATGAAATCGATGCAGCGGCGCTGCCCCTCGAGATCGAGCTCGCCGCGCTCGTCGAAGATGGTGGGCGCAACCGGGAACACGCCGCGATAGGGGCGCTGGGCGTTGTGGGGGGTGACCGGCATCGAAATTATCTCCCTGTCGTCCTGCCGCTAGTTTTGATGCGCCGGCGAGGCATGTTAGAGCGTGGTACCGCTACCATTTACAGGGCGCGTGCACGCGCGGCAATGCCGATCCGCGTGCCGTTGGACAGGGAACAAAAGCCTAGGCGGATTTCACCGCGCCAAGGAAGCCCTCGACCGCGACGCGGAGACGGTCGGCGTCGGCCGACATTTTGGTCACGGACTGGGACAGCACCGTGCCGGCGTTGCCGGTCTCCTGGTTGAGCTTGGCGACGCTGCCGATGGTATCGGTGACCTCACGGGTGCCCTGGGCGGCATGCTGGAAGTTGCGCGAGATTTCGGTGGTGGCCGCGCGCTGCTGTTCGACGGCAGCCGCAATCGCGGTCATCTTCTCGTCAATGCCGCTGATGGCCCCGCCGATCGAACGGATGGCGGCGACCGCCTGCCCGGTCGCGCCCTGGATCTCCTCGACCTGGCGCGAGATTTCCTCGGTCGCGGTCGCGGTTTGTGCCGCGAGGCTCTTGACCTCGCCGGCAACCACGGCAAAGCCGCGGCCGGCTTCGCCGGCCCGGGCGGCCTCGATGGTGGCGTTCAAGGCGAGCAGATTGGTCTGGCCGGCGATGGCGTGGATCATCTTCACGACTTCGCTGATGCGGCCCGCGGTCTGGTCGAGGATCTCGACGGTGGCATTGGTCTGCTCCACCTGTGAAACCGCTTCGCGCGCATCGCGTGCGCTGGACTGCACCTGCGCGGAGATTTCGCCGACAGAAGCCGAAAGCTCCTCGGTCGCAGCCGCAATGCTTTCGAGATTGTTGGTGGCCTGCTCGGCGGCGGAGGAGACCGCAGCCGTCTGGTTGCTCGATTCCGACACCAGCGTGCGCACTTCGGTCGCGGTGGCATCGAGCTCCTTGGTCGACGCGGCGACGCTGTGGATCACCGCCTGCACGGCGTCGTCGAAACTTCGGCACGCGTCGTCGACGGTACCGGAGCGGGCGAGCTGCAGCGCCTGCTGTGATTCGCGCTCCCGGCCCAGACGTTCCGCGGTCGCCGCGCTCTCGCGCAGGCTTTCGAGCGCGGCGGCCATGGTGCCGAACTCGTCGGGATATCGGGATTGCGGAACCGGCGTCGCATAGTCACGGGCGCTGATCCGTGCGATGGCGTCGAGAATGGCGCGCACCGGGCGCATCAGGCGATTGCGCACGACGTACACGCCGGCGAGCGTCACGGCGAGTGCCAGCAGGAAGGCAAGCGACTGGATCACGAGATTGGTCAGCGCCTTCGCCTGCACCGTCTCGGCGCGCGCGATCGATTGGTCGAGCGCCTTGGTTGCAACAGCAACGATCAGCGGGAACGGCGACTGGCACAGCGTGTTCCATTCCGAGGCGGCCATCGCCGGTTTGCCGCTGCCGTCAAAATTCTTGGTGAGATCGCCGATCTGCTTGAGGACGCCGTCGGTCTTGGCCTGCGCGTCCTTCGCCGCGGTGACCAATTCCGCCGTCACGTCCGGCGCAGCCAGCAATTCGGCCATGCCGGACCAGCCGGAGGCAATTGTGCCGTCCCATTGCGCCACCGTGCGCTTCTGAACGTCGTCGAGCGGCTTGCTGCTGTTGACGTTCGAGCGCAGCGCCGAACAATGGATTCCATAGCGGTCGCGCACCTGCCAGGCGAGACGGCGGACCTGGATCATGCGGGCGATGAAGGGATCGTCCATCCAGGCGCGGTTCGACACCGCGGTAGAGGCGAGGTTCGCGGTCTCGATGACTTTGGTGACGGCGTCGTACCAGGAATTGGTCCGCTCGATCTTGCGCTCGGCGCGCGGACGTTTGGCTTCGTCGTAGAACAACTGGAACTGCGGCGCGGCCTCGCCCCAGCGCTGCTTCAGTGTGCTCGCAAGCTCGTCGCGCCGCGCGAAGGCGACGCTGGCCATTGCGGCGCTGACGCCTTCATAGCCACCCTGCTCCGCCTTCTCGGCCTCGGCAAGCTTTGCGCGTGGGTCGTCGTCGCCGAGCAGCGCGCTCTGGGCGTCGCCGCGATTGTTGCGCAGCGACAATACGCCGTGGAAGATCGCCTTGTCGGCGGCGGCGAGCCGCGCGGTCTCGAGACTGTCGCTGTAGCGGCCGAAGGCCCCGACCATCTGGATCGCCGTGCTGGCGAGCGCACCGGCCGCCAGCAAGGCCATCAACACCAGGAGAAGCGAACTTACCGATTTCTTAAACATTGCCATGGGTCAGGGGCCTGCTCTTCCAAGAGAGGCCACCTTGCACCGCGACATGCCAATGTTCGGTTAAGGTTTTAGTCAAATGAGGGGAATTCCCGATTTGCCAGACCCTTAACCAGGCCGCGGCGTCACGAAACCTTCGTGAAATCCGGCGGGCGGCGCTCTGCAAAGGCGGTAAACGCCTCACGCGCCTCCGCCGTGCGCAGGCGCTGCCCGAATTGCTCGCCCTCCGCCAGCATCTGCGCCACCAGCGCCTCGCCGTTGCGCATCAGCTTCTTGGTCGCGGTGAGCGCACCGGCCGGCTGTCGGGCCAGACGCTGGGCGAGCGCAAGCGCCTCGGCGTCGAGCTTGTCGAGCGGCACCACGCGGTTGACCAGGCCCCATTCCAGCGCGGCCTTGGCCGGCACGGTCTCACCGAGCGCAAACATCTCATAGGCGCGGGCATAACCGATGCGCGCCGGCATCAGCAGGCTCGACGCGGCCTCCGGCACGAGCGCGAGACCGACGAAAGGCGTCGACAATTGCGCGTTGTCGGCGAGCACGACGAGGTCGCAATGCAGGAGCATCGTGGTGCCAATGCCAACGGCGCGGCCTTGCACGGCCGCGATCAGCGGGCGGGTGCAACGCGCCAGCGACTGGATGAAACGGCCGACGTTACGGCTGCCTTCGGACTTGCCTGACGCCACGGCCGCAAACTCGCCGACATCATTGCCGGCGGTGAACATGTCACCCTCGCCGCGGATCAACAGTACGCGCGCGGACGGATCGAACTCGGCGGATTCGATGGTGTCGGCGAGCTTGCCGTACATCGCATCCGTCAGCGCGTTCTTCTTGTCAGGGCGCGCCAGCGTGATCGTGAGAATTCCATCCTGGTTCTCGATCCGGACATGCTCGGTCATGGTTCTCTCCTGCTATTTCTCTGGGTCTCTTGTCAGATCTCTTGGAAACTTGTCCTGAATGCTCGTCAGCCAGCGCGCGACGACGTCGATCTCCGCGCTGGTAAATCCTTCCGTCAGCGCCGCGTTGACCGCGGCCGCGTCGGTCTTCGCCTGCACCAGCACGGCGCGGCCCTTCGGCGTTAGCCATACGCGCCAGGCGCGGCCGTCCTCGCGATCGGCCCGCCGCTCGACCAGCCTCGCCGCAGCGCTGCGATCGACCAGGCCGGAAATGCCGGCCGGCCCCATATCGAGCGCCGCGCCCGCCTCGCCCATCAGGACGCCATCCTGCTTGCCGAGGATGAACAGCAGCCCCGCCTGCGCCGGCGTCACCTCGCTTGAGGGCTGCGCCGCCATCCAGCGCTGCAAGCGCCGTTGCGCGACGTTCAGCAGATAGATCAGCCGATGATGCCTCGCTGCGTCCGCTTTATTTCGCATGCGAAATACATAGTCGACACGGATCGGATTGTCAAAAGGGAGCCCCGTGCTGCTGACGCGGCGCGTGAAGACGGCCGGCGGCGGGGGTGGCGCGCATTAGACCTCGCGTCCAACTGCAATTTGTCGCGGACGTCACGCTTGACGGCCGCTTGGTTTTATGTTCCCTATTCGTTCTATTCTATCATAGATTGTCCCGGAGACCTTTCGTGATGAACAGTATGCGGAGCGAGAGCCAGCCGACCCAGCTCGTTATTCACAATGATGACGATACGCCGGACCAATTCGTGATGGATCTGCTCCGTCAGGTTTTCGGCAAGACCGAGCGTGAAGCGACCGCACTGATCACTCAGATCGAGCAGAAGGAAAAGGCGATCTGCGGGCCTTACCCGCAATCCGTCGCCGAGGCCCTTTTCAAATCCACACAACAATCCATCGGCCTGGCCGGCCACCGGCTGCAGGTCACGCTTGAGGCGATCAAGACTCCTTGCGAACTCTGCGGCAAGCCTGAGGGGAAGACGGACGTTCGGATCGGCAACCGCGCGGTCTGGCTGTGTGGCGAATGCATGCGGGCTGCGGACGGGCCCTCGAACGAACAAGAAGAAAATTTCGACTTTGCCTGCGACGTCCTTGATTGGCACTTTGCCGCCACGGCGCGCAGCAAACTCGTGACCACGATCCGCCAGTTTCCTGGCCACATGCGGGTCGATGTCCAGGCAGCGGTCGACCGGCTGTTCGGCAAGGCCACCCGGTTGTTCGGGCTGAACGAGGAGCAGCGCTACGAAACGCTGTCGATTTCGCGACTCCTCCAGAGCGGCCGCTATGCGGTCGCGATCGCCCCGCTGCAATATTCAGACGTCGACGTGGGCGAGAAGAGTCCAGTCAAGTGTCTGGATAATGGACTATGGCTGTGCGAGCAGGATCATCTCCGCTATGCGGTTTTGCTCTGCGCCCACCGCGAATACAGTCGCGAGCCGGGCATTCGGATCGAGATCCTGGTGCCATCGGGCTCAGCAGGTGCGGCCCTGGTCCAGCAATGCTTCAGCGAGTTGGAAGAGGCCGTCCACGCCGCACGGACCTATCGCGGCAAGATCCTGTCGCTTGATGCCGACTCCGACTATCGCGGGCGGTCGCGCGGCATCACGGTGCATCGATTGCCGCAGGTCGCGCGCGAGGAAGTGATCCTGCCGGAGCAAACCTTGCGGCTGCTCGACCGCAATGTGCTGACCTTCGTCGGCACCCGCGAACAGTTGCGCCGGCTTGGCCAGTCGACGCGCAAGGGCATCCTGCTGTACGGCCCGCCCGGCACCGGCAAGACCCATACGATCCGCTATCTCGCGACACACCTACCCGGACATACGACGCTGATCATCACCGCCGAGCAGATCGGCCTTCTTGGTGCCTATATGAGCCTGGCACGGCTGCTGCAGCCGTCGATGGTGGTGATCGAGGATGTCGATCTCATCGCCCGCGATCGCGACGACATGGGGCCGTGTGAAGAATCCATGCTGAACAAGCTCCTCAACGAGATGGACGGACTGAAGGAGGATGCAGACATCCTGTTCGTCCTGACCACGAACCGGCCCGAGGACCTCGAAGGCGCGCTTGCTGGTCGCCCGGGTCGCATCGATCAGGCGATCGAAGTACCGCTCCCTGACGAGACCAGCCGCGGCAAGCTGGTCCGGCTCTACGGCAAGGGGTTGCCGCTCGACGACGCGGTCATCACTGAGGCGGCCCGTCGCAGCGCGGGCACGAGTTGCGCTTTCATCAAGGAATTGATGCGGCGGCTGGCGCAGGCGAGCCTGGCGCGCGATGGCGGCAACTCCGTGACGTCAGCCGATATCGACGAGGCGCTCGACGACATGCTGTTCTCAGGCGGCCGGCTCAACGCGCAATTGCTCGGCGGCGCACAGGCCATGGCGGCGGGGTAAATCCATCGCCATCATGCTCTGTTCGCATTGCGCCTACGGCGCGCAAGCGAAGCTCGCTGCCGCCGTCACAGGGCCGGACTTGTAGTGCGGCCAAGCCGGCCAGCGACACAGCGGCATCGCGCGCGTCACGGCAAATGATGGCGCTTCGACCTTCTGCTCGCTGACTTCCAAGTCGCCCGGCGCCGTGCCCTTCTCCACCCAGTCGACCAGCGCGCTCAGCATGTCGACATTGGCGGGCGCGCCGGAGCCGACATGGTCGACGCCGGGCGCGGTGTAGAGCCGCGCGAACTCCGCGGTCTCGGCCTTGCCGAGCTTGCGCTCGACGCTCTCGAAGTAGCGGATGCCGGCATAGGGGCTCTGCGCATAGTCCGCCATATGCTCGAGCATGATCAGCCGGCCGCCGCGGGCGCGGAAGCGGCCGAGATCGGGATCGGTCGAATCCATCAGGCTCGAGACCTCGAGCAGCCGCGCCTTGTGGTCCTCCACCTTGTAGGTGGTGACGTCGAGCTTGGGATCGCGCGCGAATACATATTGCATGCCGCCGGCACCATAGATCCAGGCGATGCCGTTGTTGGGCGCGGGCGGCTGCGCCGGCGGCGCGGCGCCGAGCCACCACGCCATCCAGCCGCCGGTCGGCCCGACCGCCGGCGTATCCTCACCCGACACGCCCCAGCCCGGATAGTCGTCGAGACCGTTGGCGAGCGTGAACGGGAATTTGTAGGTGGCATGCAGCGTATCGACGGCCTTGATTTGCGCGTCGGTGAGGCACTGGTCGCCGCTCTTGCCGTCGGCGCAACGCAATGTCTCGACCTTGAACGCCGCCTTGCAAGCGACAGGGTTTTGTATCAGTGCGTCGTCGGAGCCGTCCGCCTTGTCGCAGGCCGCTCGCACCGCATCGCCGACGAGCTTGACCTGTGCCGGATTGATCCAGCCCTCGCCCATGGTGACGAGGCCGGAACGGGTACCGGCATGCTGCAAGCCGACCCAATTGATGACGGGTACGCGCGCAAAGATTCCGTCGAAATCGTCGGGATAGCGCTGCGCTATGGTGAGACCTTCGCGGCCGCCTTCGGACGAGCCCATGAAGTACATTTTGTCCGGCTTCCTGCCGTAGGCGCGCTGCATCAGCACGACCGCAGCATCGCGAACCTTCTTGTAGGCGCGATGGGCAAAATTCTCGAACGCCTCGTCATTCAGCGCGAACAGCTGCGGCGGCTCGCCGGGCTTGGACTCATGACCGGAATCGGTGCCGTAGGTGACGAAGCCGCGCGCGAGCGGCGACGGCTTGTCGAAGGGATAGGCCGGCGGCAAACCGAGGCCGGTGATCAGCACGCCGTTAAAACCACCGCCGCCATATTGCACCGAGCGCCCGTTCCATTCGACGGGCAGATTGACCTGGAATTTCACCGGCGGCGCCTTGGGATCGACGGGCTCGATATGGCCGAGCACCTTGCAGAAGGCGGGATTGGCCGGCGTGATGCGTCCCAACGGCGTCGGTCCGCGTTCGGCAATAGCGAGCTGAGACGCGGCCTGAAACGTCGCGGCGTCGATCTTGACGGCATCGGTGCCGCCGACGAGACCCTTGCAGACGGTATCCGCATCCTCGGCCAGTGTCGCCGCGAACGCGCCGGTCGCGCCCAGCGCCGCCGCCGTCCCCACAAGCCCAGCACACAGCGTTGCCCTCATTGGCGTCATCGTTTCCACCCGGCTTTCTCGGTTTTTGCGTCCGACGGTTGACCGCATTCAACGCAACCTTCGTGCCTGCGTCAATCGCTTCAGAACGAGCCCAGCGCGTCTCCCAGCGCAATCACGGCCACCAGCGCCAGCAGCGACGTCACGATACCCACCATCACGATGTCCAGATAGCTGTCGCGATGGGTCAGGCCGCAGATCGCGAGCAGGCTGACTACCGCGCCATTGTGCGGCAGGATGTCCAGCGTCCCCGAACCGATCACCGCAACACGATGCATCAGCGCAAGGTCGATGCCGGTGCGCGCGGCGAGCTCGACATAGGTCTGACCGAGCGCATCGAGCGCGATAGTCAGGCCGCCCGACGCCGAGCCGGTCAGCGCCGCCAGAATGTTGGTCGCGACCGCCAGCGACACCAGCGGGCCGCCTTCGATCGCAAGCACCCAGTCGCGCACAACCGTGAACGCCGGCAGCGCCGCCACGACCGCACCAAATCCGACCAGGCTCGCGACACTGAATGCCGGCAGCACCGACGCATTGGCGCCGGCATCCATGGTCTGCCGTAATGACGGCAAGCGAGCCCAGTTCAGCGCGATCGTCGTGACGATCGCCGCGGTCAGGGCGACCGCGACCGACCAGACACCCGCGACGGCGGCGAGCGACGTTTCGCCAAAACGCTGCTCGGCGAGATAGCCGACGTCCAGCCGCGGCAGCACCGCGAGAGACATCGTGAGATTGACGGCCACGACGACGATCAGCGGCAGGATGGCGCTCACGACCGGCGAGGGCTCGCTGCTGCGATGGCCGTGCTTCATCTCCGCCGGATCGAACTCCCGTGCCGTCGTCGCGCGTTCGCGCACGAGCTCGTCGGATGCGGCGCGATCAGTCGCATCCGCGACATCATCACCATAACCCTCCCCGGCGTACCTAGCCTTGGCCTCGGCGCGATGCAGCCACCACAATCCCGTTCCGAGCATGACGAGGGAGGCCATGATCCCGAGGCCCGGCGCGGCAAAGGGTGTCGTACCGAAGAACGGCATCGGAATCGCATTCTGGATCGAGGGCGTACCCGGCAAGGCCGACATGGTGAAGGTCGACGTGCCCAGAACGATCGTGGCCGGAATCAACCGGCGCGGAATCGCGGCGGCACGAAACAGCGAGCGGGCCATCGGCACGATGACGAAGAACGCGACGAACAGGCTGACGCCGCCATAGGTGACGAGCGCGCCGGCCAGCACGACCGCTGGGATCGCGCGGCGCTCTCCGAGACGCTTGGCGATGAAGGCAGCAACCGCCGTCACCGCGCCGCTATCGTCCATCAGCTTGCCGAAGACGGCACCGAGCAGGAAGATCGGGAAGAATTGCGCCAGAAATCCCGCCGCATTGACCATGAAAACCTGGGTCAGGTTCGCAAGCAGCGGCTCGCCACCGAACAGCGCGGCGACGAGCGCGGCGAATGGCGCCAGCAGGAGCACGCTCCAGCCGCGAAAGGCAAACAGGACGAGCAGGCCGAGCCCGACGAAGAGGCCGAGAAGACCCATGCCTCAGCACTCCGACAGCAGGACATCGAGATCGGCAGTCGATTGCCGGCCGATATCCGCGCCGTGCTCGTCGAGGAAGGCGTCAGCGGCGATACGCCCCTCGGCGCGCAGCATCGAGACGAACTCCCATTCCGCATTGAGTTTCGACGATGCGCCGAACTTCGCCAGCATGTCGCTCTTGATCCGATGCGTCCGCATCCTGGCCCAGCGCGCGCCCTCGCCGCTGCCGGGATCGGCCGCCTGGCGCAGCAGCGCGATCATGCGCAGTTCCTTCATCAGCGGCGAGTTGAAGGAAATCTCGTTGAGCCGATTGAGGATCTCCGCGGCCGTCCGCGGCGCCTCCAGCCGCTCGGTCGGATTGATCTGAACGAGAATGGTGTCGTGCGCGTCGCTCTCGCGGACCAGCGGCGTGATGGTCGGGTTACCGGCGTAGCCGCCGTCCCAATAAGACTCGCCGTCGATCTCGATCGCGCGGAACATGGTCGGCAGACAGGCCGACGCCAGCAGCACATCCGCCGTGATCTCGGCGTTGCGGAAGATGCGGCCGCGGCCGGTGCGCACCCGCGTCGCGGTGACGAAGAGCTGGATCGGCGAGCGCGCGAGCCGCTCGAAATCGATGCTCTCGGCCAGCACCGCGCGCAGTGGATTATAACCCATCGGATTGAGATCGTAGGGCGACAGCACCCGCGACATCAGGTCGGTCAGGATGTAGAACGGCGACGTATCGAGCGTCCAGCGCCCCATCAACCGATCGAACGGCGAACGCTGCAGCGGGCTGAAGGCCGCCGCCTTCGAGACACGGCGCCAATATTGTTCGAGCGCATCGCGCGCGCCTTCGGCGCCGCCGGCCGTCCAGCCATCCGCCAGCAACGCCGCATTCATCGCGCCGGCTGACGTTCCGGAGATCGCGGCGATGGTCAGCCACTTCTCCTCAAGCAAGCGGTCAAGCACACCCCAGGCGAAAGCGCCGTGCGAACCGCCGCCTTGGAGCGCGAGGTCGATTAGTACGGCGTCCCGTTCCATGGCGGCACCCACGCAACTGAAGCTCAAATTCGACGCAAATTATCACGCGCCGAGGATGAGGGCAGTCTAGAGAGCTGTAGCCACGTGATGCAACCGGAACGTGACGCCCTGCCGTTTAATGCTCGAATACCAGCCGCGCGCCAACCGTGCCCTCGAGCGCGCTGATCTGCGCCAGCAGCGCGCCTGAATCCTCGCCGCCGAGATCGGCGTCCAGCACGACGTAACCGAGGTCACCCGCGGTCTCCAGATATTGCGCGGCGATGTTGATGTCGCGCTGGAGGAAGACCTCGTTCAGCCGGCGCAACATGCCCGGCACGTTGCGATGGACGTGGCTGAAGCGCACGCCGGAGGGACGCAAATGCAGCTGCACCTCCGGAAAATTCACCGCGCCCATGGTCGATCCGGTGATGAAATAGTCCACCAGCTTGCGCGCGACCTCGCCACCGATACGCTCCTGCGCCTCCTCGGTCGAGCCGCCGACATGCGGCGTGAGGATGACGTTGCCGAGACCCTGCATCGGGCTCTTGAAGCGCTCCGAGTTCGAGGACGGCTCGACTGGAAACACGTCGATGGCGGCACCGGCGATGTGGCCGTCACGCAGTGCGCCGGCAAGCGCATCGAGATCGACCACCGTGCCGCGGCTGTTGTTGATCAGGAACGAGCCCGGCTTCATCGCCCACAGTTCCCTCTCGCCGATCATGCCTGATGTCTCCGGCGTTTCCGGCACATGCAGGCTGACGACGTCGCTCTGCGCCAGCAGCTCGTCCAGCTTCTCGACCGGCTCGGTATTGCCGTGGCGGAGCTTGTCGGTGCGATCGTAATAGATCACCCGCATGCCCATGGCTTCGGCGAGCGTCGAGAGCTGCGAGCCGATATTGCCATAGCCGATGATGCCGAGCGTGCGGCCACGCACCTCGCGGCTGCCCGCCGCCGACTTGTCCCAGCCGCCGTCATGGGCCGACACCGAGCGCGGAAAGATCTGCCGCAGCAGCATCACGATCTCGCCGATCACGAGCTCGGCGACGCTGCGCGTGTTGGAGAACGGCGCGTTGAACACGGGAATGCCGCGCTTGCGCGCCGCCAGCAGATCGACCTGGTTGGTGCCGACACTGAAGCAGCCGACCGCGAGCAGCCCGTCCGCGGCTTCCAGCACCTCGTCGGTGATCTGGGTGCGGGAGCGGATGCCGAGCAGCGAGACGCCCTTGAGCGCCTGGCGCAGCGCCTCGCCATCCAGCGCCTTGGTCAGGCGCTCGACATTGCTGAAGCCCGCGCTCCTGAACAGGTCCACGGCGCTGTCGTTGACACCTTCAAGCAGCAGCGCCTTCGCGCTCCGCTCAGGGCTTTGGCCTGGGGCTGGCATAATATCTCCATGAATGGCGGCTTTGCCGCAGCTCATAGACCGCGGACGACGCACAGCACAATAGGGTTTGGATATGGGATTTCGCTTCGCACCGTCCAGATGACGCACTACAAGCATACCGAAACGGCCGGAAAATCCGCCTTCGCCCTATATCAGCGGCTCGCCCATGCCCCGGAGCTTGATCTCGATCAGGCCGTATTGCTGGTCGAGCAGCGCCTTGAAGCTGTCGAGCGGCATGTCGCCGGCGCGCTGGCCTTTGTGCCAGTCACTGACCTGGCACATGGTGCAGCGAAAATCGCAGCGGCTGACATTCTCGATGTCGAGCTTGATCGGCAGATAGTCGACGATTCTGCGGTCGGTCCGCGCGCGCAGATATTTTTCATAATTGGCGCGCCGGCGCGGATCGAAGGCGAGCGCGCGCTCGCGCTGGGCGGCGTAGGCGGCAGAGCCCATCGACGGTTCCGGCGCCGGCAGGTTGCGCAGGAAAGCGGCGCTTGCGGCTGCATCTTGCGTCGAGACTGGTCGTTCGATCGTGTCGGCGTCGTGAGCCATTTGCGTCCGTCGCGGCGGGATCCCGGGGAGCCGGGATGTCTGAGCAGAACGCAAGACTGACTCGGGTTAAAATCGACCACCCCGCACAACTGCGGTGGATCAACGCCATCGCGCTCAGATCACATAGAATCCGTGCGTGCCGTCGCGGCGGAGCTGGTCGACAAGGCCGTATTCCCACTCGAGATAGGCCTGCATCGCGCGCTCGGCGATGTCGGTTCCCTCATAGGGGCGGCGGTAGCGATGCGCGGGGTCGGGCTTCGGCAGCACGCGCGGCGGACCGACCTCGAGCGTGCCGGCATAACCGCCTTCAAGCACATAGACCTCCCAGCCCATCTGCGCGAGCCAGGAGGCCGTCATGTCGGCGCGCACGCCCTTGTCATCGGTCAGCAGGATGCGTGCGCCGCGTACAGGCGCGGCCATGTCGGTCTCCTGCACAAGCTGGCCGCCCGGATAGTGGCGGAAGCCCGGGAGATGACCGGCCGTATACTCCTCCGCGTCGCGCACGTCGAAGCGATAGAGCGTGCGGTTGGTCTCAGCGACCAGTGTCGACATCTCGCCCGCGCCGATATGGCGGACGCCGGCGCGATAGGCGACGTCGCGGGCCTTGGCCGGCCCGCCTTCGAACGGCCCGATCGCGCCGCGCCGGTCAGCACCATGAGCCAGCGTGTGCCGCGCCAGCGTCCAGCCGATCGTGCCGTTGCGCAGCGCCCGTACCTTATTGGGCACGCCGGCATTGATCAGCGACTGAGTGCCGATGATCGAGCGGGTGCGGCCGGCGCAATTGACGATGATGGTGGTGTCGGGATCGGGCGCGGCCTGGCCGGCACGCAGCACCAGCTCCGCACCGGGCACGCTGACCGAGCCCGGAATGTTCATGGTCGCATATTCGTCGAAGCGGCGGACGTCGAGGATGGCAATATTGGCCCTGTCGGCGATCAGTTTTGCTACCTCGTCGGCGCTGAAGGACGGCGTGTGACGACGCGCCTCGACCAACTCGCCGAACGCCTTTGAATAGGAATTGACGTCTTCGAACACCTCATAGCCCGCCGCGCGCCAGGCCTTCAGCCCGCCATCGAGCGCACGGACATTGCTGTAGCCGAGTGCCGCCAGGCGTTCGACGCCTGCCGCAACCAGCCCCTCGCCGTCATCAAAGAGCACGACCGGCACGTCCTTGCGCGGCAGCCTCACCGCGGCCTCGATCTCGATCCGGTCCGCGGCCATGTTGGCGGCGAACAGCGGATGGCCGGTGGCGAAGGCGGCCTCATGCCTGAGATCGAGCAGCGCGATCTCCTCGCGCAACAGCAGCGCGCGACGGATATCGGCGGGAGTGACGGAGGGAAAATTCATGGCGTGAACCCGAACAAGGACGTGCCACCGGTTTTTGAACGATTGTCGCGGCGTTGGCTAGCCTTTCCGGCAGCAACTCACTCGCCGGGAACGAGTCGTCCGAGCGGCGGCTGCGCCGGGCGCCGCAACTTGCGGCGCGACAGATACAAGAGCACGCCGGTGATCGCAAACAGCGGCATCAGCGCCGCCGCGATCATGAACGCGAGCTTGCCGGGCCAGCCCAGGACCGCGCCGCGGTGGATGTCGAGCACGCTCGCAATCGTCTTCTCGCCAAGCGTCTTGTCGGCATAGCGCTCTGCGGAGACCACTTGGCCGGTGACGGCGTCGATGCGGAACTCATCGCGCATGGACTCGAGCGCGGAATCCTTCGGCCACGACCGGATCCGCATCACCGTGCCCGGGCCGGCCGGGAGCGTCAGCTGCGCCCTGGCGAAACCGCCGCTCTCCTCATGCCGGAGGGTCGACCATGCGCGATCGAACCCGACCGGCTGAGCCGGTTCGCGATGGCCGGGGGGACGCGAGTGCTTCGGCTGCATCTTCGCCGCCGCCTCATGCGGACGCGACAGCAGCCAGACCACGCCATCCTTGTACCAGTCGAACGAGTACCAGAGCCCGGTCAGCGCCATCACGAGATAGATCGGAAGAACCCAGGTGCCGATGACGGCGTGTAGCGAGCGATGCAGGCCGCGGCCGCTGAGCCCGAGATTCGGCCTCAGCCACATCTTCACGCTGCTGGCGCGGCGCGGCCAGCGCAGCACAAGCCCTGAGATCAGCATCACGATCAGGCTCAGCGCGGCAACGCCGGTAATCTGACGCCCCCAGCCTTTCGCATCGCCAGGAATGAGCAGCCAGCGATGCAGCATGCGCACCGTTGCGAAGAAGTCCTCGCCGCGCGGAACGCCAAGCACGTGGCCATCATAGGGATCGAGAAAGAGCGAGGATGGCCGCGCGCCCTGCTCGTCGCGGGCGAAGCGAACATGCACGGCCGCCGACGGATCGCTCGACAGCGTGATGGCCGCAACCTTGCCGGCATCCGGCACCACCTTCAGCCGCGCCACCAGCTCATCCGGCAGCAGCGCCGGCGTTGTCCGGGGCACGACCTGCATGATGGAAGCGTTCAGATGGTCGACGATCTCGTCCTCAAAGCTCATGATCACGCCAGTCAGCGCGATCAGGGAGAACACCAGCGCGAGCACGAGGCCTGCAATGGAATGGGCCTGGAACAGCGCCGCCTTGATGGTGTGCCCGGGCCTATGCATCGGCGCAGGCCCTTCCGGCCGGAATGACCGAACCATCATCGTCTTTTGCGCCGCACCCCATCGCTAGAACTTCACCGTTGCCGACAGCGAGATGCGACGGCCATCGCCCAACGCGACGTTCAGGGCGTTTCCGGTGCTGGAGGTGTAGTAGACCTTGTCGAACAGATTCTTGACGTTGAACTGATAGGTCACAGGCACCTTGTCGACCTTGGTGTCGTAGGTCGCAAAGATGTCCGCGACTGTATAGGCCGGCATGAAGAACGTGTTGGCGGAGTCGCCGGGCCTATCACCGATATAGTGTGCGCCGCCGCCGACGCGCAGGCGTCCGGGCAGCCGGTCGCCGAAATCATAGGCGAGATAGAGCGAAGCCGTGTTCATCGCGGCGTTGAACAATTTTGCATTGCCAACAACGGGATCGTTGATCAGGCGGGCATCGGTGTAGCCATAACTTCCGATCATGCTCCATTCGTCGGTCAACCTCCCAGTGACGTCCAGTTCGACACCGCGCGACCGGGCCGCACCGGAGGTGCGCGCCGCCGACTTGCCGCCGCCGATGTCATCCAGCACCAGCACGTTCTTCTTCTGGATGTCGTAGACCGCCAGGGTGCCCGACAGCCGCTTGTTGACGTCGAACTTCAGGCCGGTCTCCCACTGCGTTCCCTCTTCAGGGGCGATGGTGGAGTCGACGACGAAGCCGGTTGTGAACGCTGCGATAACCGATGTTGGCTTCAGCGACTGCGTATAGCTCACGTAATATGAGAGCTGATCGCTCAGCTTGACGATGACGCCACCGAGCGGCAGCACCTTGTCGCCTGCCAGATTGGTGTTGGTGATGAACAGAGGCCGGCCCTTTCCGGCAAGCTGCTCGTATTCCATCCAACGCACGCCGCCCACCACGGACAGCCAGTTGGTCAGATGGAACGTATCCTGGGCGAAGAAGCCGCGGGTGCCGAGCTTGTCGGTCTGCTCACTGTCGGTCGCCGAAACGGTCGTGCCCGGTGTGACCAGTCCATAGACCGGATTGTAGAAATTGAAGCTCGGCGTGGCCTGGCGAATCAGATCGTGGCGATCGATCGTGCGATACATCGCGTCGCCGCCGAACAGGATCTCGTTGCGGAAGCCGCCGACCCAGACGTCACCTTGCAGATAGGAGGTGCCGTAGCCGGCGTTGCTCAGCGAGTTCTGGGTGCCGTCGTTGCTGCGGGTCTCGACGCCGGTCTTGGCGTCGACTTTGGTGATGCGAAGCTGGTTCGCGCTGAAAGTCTCGGTGTTGTAGCTGTAGGCCGCGGTGACCTTCCAATTGTCGTCGAGCTTCTGCTCGACCGAGCCCTGCACCAGGTCGGACGTACCCCACATGTTGTTGAAGGGCTCGTCGAGCCGGCGCGTCGCGGGGATCGCCAGCGGAGCACCGTTGACGAAGGCGGTGCCGCGGTCGAACGGAGTGATGAATTCGCGATGCTCGTAGGTGAGCTGAACCGTCGTGGTCTCGCCGTACCAGGCAAGCGACGGGTTCACGAGCATTTCCCGATGGCGGCCGAAATTGCGCCAATAATCCTCGCTGACACCATAGCCAATGAAGCGATAGGCGAGACCGCCGTCACCGATCGGACCGGTGACGTCGAGGGTGCCGTCCGCGCCATTGCGATTGTTTGCGTAGGTCGAGCCGAGCAGCGTGACCGAGCCATGCTGATAGAGCTCCGGGCGCTTGCTGATGGTGTTGACGATGCCGCCGGGATCCATGATGCCGTAGAGCAGCGAGGCTGGTCCCTTCAGCACTTCCACGCTGTCGACCGCGGCGTTCAGGCTGCGGCCCTGCACCAGCGGCATGCCGTTGCGCATAATCGAGCCGTCGCGATTGTCGCCGAAGCCACGGCGGATCACCGCATCCTGGGTGCCGGCGAGCGTGTTGGTCTGGGTGATGCCGCTGATGTTGACCAGCGCATCGTCGATGTTGCGCGGCAGTTGGTCCTTCAGGACCTGCGCGGGCACGACGTTAACGGATTGCGAGGTATCGAGCGGCGAAGCGCCCGAGCGCAGCGTGGTCGCGCTCGGCATCGCACGATAGCCGAGCTTTGCGGCCTGTTGTGCGGCGGCGTCCGCCGCAGCACGCTCGGACAGCGTCGGTGCTACGGGTGGACCGGCAGTCGGGCTACGGCGTGCGACTGCCTGCGTGCGCCGTTGGGACTGCTCCGACGCCCGCGCCGATTTCGGCCGCTGCGTTGGCGCATCAACATTCACCGGCGGCAGCGCCGTTTGTGCCTGCACGGTGGTGGAGTCGAAGGGGGCGAGCAGCACGGCCGCTCCGACGAGAAGACTAGCGCGGCGATTGCCGGCGCGATTTCGATGACCGCTGACACAACGGCCATCCACAGGAGCACGCACGTTCGATTCACTTCCAAGTCACAGCATTGAGTTGCCGCATCTACCAGCCGCTGCGAATGAAGAGAACCGTAGTTGGACTTGAATAGCTCTAGTGTTGAATCGTTCTAAGAGTGGGAACGATCGCGCAATCGTGCGGCGCCTGACGTTTTCGCCAGCAAGAACGGGACAGCGGGATTGGAACGCGCACGAAATGAGCGCACCTGCTCATTGTCGAAGCTGATGAGGTCATCGACGCGACGCCATGTCGCACGAGAGCTCCGCGCTCGGGATTTCCGCTCACGTCATTTTGTTCAGATTAACTGTACAGTTATTCTTTGCAGATTACCTTCAGATATACTATTCACTCCGCCATGATCAATTCATCGGGCCAACGCCCATCCGCGCGCGCCGGCGCGCTCGCAGAAGACCTCCGTTCGCTGGTCGGAAAGCTCAAGCGCCGGCTGCGCGAGCAGGCAGGTCCGGAGGATTTGACCCCGTCTCAGGTGTCCATCCTGCTCCGCCTGGAAAGGGATGGCCCCGCCACGGTGTCGAGCCTGGCGCGATCGGAAAAGATGCGCCCGCAATCGATGAGCACGGCGGTCGCCGCGCTTCTGGCCGCGGGCCTGATCAGTAGCGCCCGCGACCCGGAGGACGGACGTCAGACCATT
Organism: Bradyrhizobium diazoefficiens; assembly: GCF_016616885.1. Taxonomy (NCBI): domain Bacteria; kingdom Pseudomonadati; phylum Pseudomonadota; class Alphaproteobacteria; order Hyphomicrobiales; family Nitrobacteraceae; genus Bradyrhizobium; species Bradyrhizobium diazoefficiens. Next base: position 7,566,911 of record NZ_CP067102.1, read on the forward strand.
CTGTCGCTGACGAAAGCGTGCCGCGACTGGATCCGGGTCGGTCGCGCCGCCCGGCAGGATTGGCTCTCGCGCACCATTTCGGCACGGCTGTCAGCGCGGGAGCAGGACGAACTGGCCGCCGCCGTCTCTCTGCTCAAACGGCTCGTTGACGATTGACGGGCCCCGCCGTGCTGCCTGAAGGACATGATCATGGCTCTCACGATGCTCGACCCGATCACTGCGCTCATCATCGTCGACCTGCAGCGCGGCATCGTCGATCTCCCCTCGGTCCATTCCATTGGAGACGTCGTGGCGCGCGCCAGCGAGCTTGCCGCAGCGTTTCGGCGGCATCGCCTGCCGGTCGTGCTGGTCAACGTCGCTGGCGGAGCGCCGGGCCGCACTGAGCGGCCGCGCCCTGGCGGTCCGTTCCCCGACGGATGGACCGACCTCATTCCCGAGCTGGATCGACAGCCCGACGATATCGCCGTGACCAAGCGGACATGGGGCGCATTCGCGAGCACCGACATCGAGAGGCAGCTGCGGCAGCGCGGCGTCACGCAAGTCGTCATCGCCGGCGTCGCCACCGGCACCGGCGTCGAGTCCACCGCGAGGCAGGCGTACGAGGCGGGCTTCAATGTCACCCTTGCCACCGACGCCATGACCGATCCACGTTCCGAGGCTCACGACTACAGCATCGCAAACGTCTTTCCGCGGCTGGGCGAGAGTGGCTCGACGCAGGCGATCATCGATCACCTGGCAACACGGAGCGCGCAGGCATGAACTGGCTTCATTTCGTATCCTATTTCTTCGGCGGCGCGTGTCTCGCGAACACTATTCCGCATCTCGTCAGTGGCCTGCGCGGCGAACCGTTCCAAACCCCGTTCGCAAAACCGAGAGGAGAAGGGCTGTCTTCGTCGACGGTCAACGTGCTCTGGGGCTTCTTCAACCTCGTCGTCGGATATCTCCTCGTCTGCCGTGTCGGAGGGTTTTCACTGCTGGACATGGGTGACGTCACAGCCCTCGGCCTCGGCGCTCTGCTGCTGAGCCTGTTTTGCGCGCGGCGGTTCGGCCAGCTCCACGGCGGCAACATGCCAACAGGGTCGTGAGCATGGCGGGCGCGGGTACGTTTCGCTCACTGCGGAACTACAATTACCGCATCTGGGCAGCGGGCGCGCTGGTGTCCAACACCGGGACATGGATGCAGCGCGCCGCGCAGGACTGGCTCGTTCTCACCGAGCTCACACGACACAATGCGTCGGCTGTCGGCGTGGTGATGGCGCTCCAGTTCGGGCCGCAGCTTCTGCTGATGCCGTGGACGGGTTTTGCCGCCGATCATCTCGACCAGCGACGGCTTCTGGTCGCGACTCAGGCGACGATGGGCGTGCTGGCGCTCGTTCTCGGCCTTCTCACGGTCACTGGCCTGGTGCAGCTCTGGCATGTTTACGCGTTTGCCTTCCTGTTCGGCTGCGCCGCGGCCTTCGACGCCCCGGTGCGCCAGACATTCGTGGCCGAACTCGTCGGCGACGGTGAGCTCTCCAATGCGATCGCGCTGAACTCGACGTCCTTCAATGCCGCACGGATGGTCGGGCCCGCGGTGGCAGGGATTGTCATCGCTTCGATCGGCACCGGATGGGCCTTCCTGCTCAACGCCGCATCCTTCACGGCGGTGCTCGGCTCGCTCGCTATGCTCCGCACCTCTGAGCTTCGCCCGAACGCACGGGCCCACCGGACCAAAGGCGGCATGACGGAGGGCTTTCGCTATGTGTGGTCACGCAGCGATCTCAGGGCGATCATGATCATGCTGTTCCTGATCGGCACGTTCGGACTGAATTTTCCGATCTTCATCTCGACCATGGCGGTCAGCGTCTTCCACACCGATGCGCGCGGCTTCGGCCTTTTGTCATCGACGATGGCGGTCGGCACGATCTCAGGCGCGCTGCTGGCTGCAGGGCGCGCGCGGCCGCGATTCGTCTCGTTGCTGCTGGGCGCGGCTGCTTTTGGCGCGGGATGCACGCTGGCCGCGCTCGCACCCAACTACTGGCTGTTCGCAGGCAGCCTGGTCCTGATCGGAGTCGCGGCGCTGACGGTCACGAATACCTCGAACGCCATGATGCAGCTCTCCACCGAGCCGCGAATGAGGGGACGCGTGATGGCGTTGCGCCTCGGCGTCGCGCTGGGCGGCACACCGATCGGCGCACCGATCGTCGGATGGGTGGCGGACAATCTGGGTCCGCGCTGGGCGCTCGGCGTGGGCGCAGCGGCAGGCTTCGCGGCCGCGCTGGTTGCGGCCCGCGCCATGTCGGCGTTCACCGCGAATGAAACGCGCGCTTAGGCGATGGCGGGGCTGGTCAGTTCGTCCAGCTTCGCCTTGAGCGCGGTGCCGTCCGTCAACGCACGCAGCGGCGGACGCACGCGCAACCAGCCGGCGTCGCCGGTCTGCGCGGCGAGAATGGCCTTTAGCGTCGTCAGGAAGGACGGCGACTTCACTACGATATCGACCGCGGCCTGCATGCGCGCTTCGACATCCTTGCCGTCGATCATCGCCTTGACCAACTCCGGCGTGATGTTGGCCATGCCGCAGATGGTGCCGGCGCCGCCGCCGGCGATCGCACGTGCGATGTCGGTTTCGTTGCCGACAGTGATGGCGAGTTCAGGCGCAGCGGCGCGGAATGCCTGGAACTGCTTGAAGTCGCCGCTGGAGTCCTTCAGACCCGCGACCACCTTGCCGTAACGCTTGCGCAGGTTCGCTGCGACCCTCGTTGGGATCGCGACGCCCGAGACCTGCGGAATATGATAGAGATAAGCGCGCAGGCGATCGTCGGCGACACTGTCGAAGATCGCCGCGAACGCATCCTCGATGCCTTCAGGCGTGACGCTGCGGTCGAAGTAAGGCGGCAGATACAGCACGTGGCGCAGACCAAGGCCGAGCACGGCGCGCGTCAGCGCGATGCCGTCGCTGATGGCGGCGAAGCCGCCGCCGATGCCGATGCGCTCCGCCGGCACGCCGGCCTTGAGCACGGCTTCGATGGTTGCGACGCGTTCGGCAACATTGAACGAGGTGCCCTCGCCGGTGGTGCCGAACAGCACGACGCCGTCGACACCCTTGCCGAAGAGTTTTTTGGCATGAGCGGCCAGCTTGGCGGAGTCCACGCTGCCGTCCGTCGCCAGCGGCGTCGCTGACGCCACCCAGAACCCGCGAATTGCCTCCGTCATAGCACCACCCATTGTTGCGGCTCCCCCTGATCTCCAATGATCTGAGAGGGCCTATCGAGCCTTGTTTTCCCTTTACTTTTGGCCTTGTACCTTACATACAAGATGCACGCAAATCCTTTCCGCCGTCACTGCGCGCATGAGGCGCAGCCGAATCTAGAGGAGGTCTCGCATGAACATGGTGACCCCTATCGGACATCCCGAGCCATTGCTCGCCGCCTTGCGTGACAAGCTCGGCGCTGCGGCCGTGCTGACCGGCAGCGACGTGCCCGCGCGCAATTGCAATGACTGGAGCGCGAGCCTGCCGCAGACGCCGCTCGCAGTGATCCGGCCGCTCGACGCGCAGGGCGTTGCCGATACGATTGCGACCTGTCGGCAGGCGCGCCTGCCCTTCGTGCCGCAGGGCGGTCTGACCGGGCTCTGCCGCGGCGCCGCGCCCGAAGCCGGCTGGGTCGCGCTCTCGCTGGAGCGCATGACCGGCATCGAGGAGATCGATCGCGCTTCGATGACGATGACGGTGAAATCAGGCACGCCACTGGAGACGATCCAGAAAGCCGCCGACGAAGCCGGATTCTTCTTTCCGCTCGATCTCGGCTCGCGCGGCTCCTGCGCGATTGGCGGCAATCTCTCCACCAATGCCGGCGGCAACCGCGTGATTCGCTACGGCATGACGCGCGAGCTGGTGCTCGGCCTCGAAGTCGTGCTGCCCGACGGCACCATCATCACCAGCCTCAACAAGCTGATGAAGAACAATGCCGGCTACGACCTGAAGCATCTCTTCATCGGCTCCGAGGGCACGCTTGGGATCATCACCCGCGTGGTGCTGCGGCTGTTTCCGAAACCGCGCTCGACCATGGCCGCGCTCTGCGCATTGAAGGACTATGCCGCGGTGATCGCGCTGCTCGATGCCGCACGCAGCGGGCTCGGTCCGCTGCTGTCGGCGTTCGAGGTGATGTGGCCGGACTATTGGGACGTGATCACGACGCGCGCCGGCGTCAAGCCGCCGGTCGCCGCCGGCCAAGGTCTCTATGTGCTGGTCGAGGCGCAGGGTACCGACGAGAGCATCGATGCGCCGCGTTTCCAGGCCTGGCTCGAAGAGCTGATGGAGCGCGGGCTGCTCGCCGATGCCGCCGTGGCGCAATCGCTGGCGCAGACGCAGGCGTTCTGGCGTGTGCGCGACATCTGCGCCGAATTCGGCCGGGTGCTGGGCCCGCACATCTCCTACGACATCGGCCTTGCGGTGGCGCGGATGGACGAGTTCGCTACGCGCTGCAAGGCGGCACTCGCCTCCGGCATCAAAGGTTGCGAGAGCGTCTATTACGGCCATATCGGCGACGGCAATCTGCACCTCGTCTCCTGGGTCACGGGCCTTCCCGTCGAGCAGCAGCCCAAGGAGGAGATGGACACGATCATCTATGGTCTCGTCCGCGACATGGGCGGCAGCGTCTCCGCCGAGCACGGCATCGGCACGCTGAAGAAGAAATGGCTGGGACATGCGCGCAGCGAGCCCGAGATCGCCTTGATGCGGACGTTGAAGGCCGCGCTGGATCCCGATCATCTGCTCAACCCCGGCAAGATCATCTGAGAGCATCCATGCGCTTGCTGAAACTCGATGCGCCGAAATCGCTGTCGCAGCGGGTGATGCTGCGGCTGCGGCAGGCGATCATCGACGGCGAGTTTGGGCTCGGTGCCGCCATCTCCGAGGAGATGGTGGCAAATTCCTTTGGCGTCAGCCGCACCCCGGTGCGCGAGGCGATGGGCCAATTGCAGGCACAAGGGCTCGTGGTGATCCGGCCGCAGGTCGGCAGTTTTGTGTTCACGCCGAGCGCGGAGGACATCACCGCGCTCTGCACCTTCCGCATCGCGCTCGAACCCAAGGCCGCCGAGCTCGCTTTTCACCACGACCGCGACGGTGCGATCGCGACGATGAGCGAGGCGATCGCGGCGATGGAGCCGGCGGTCGAGACCAAAGACAACATCGCCTATGGCCGCGCCGACGCCGCCTTTCACGAGGGCCTGTTCGCGCATTGCGGCAACCGCTATCTCGCCGAATCCTATCAGCTCGTCTCGGGGCGCGTCGCCGCGCTCCGCACCAATCTGACCTCGCCGATCGACGTACGCACCCGCTCCTCCTTCGACGAGCATCGCAAGCTGCTCGATCTGTTCGCGCGCGGCGAGCACGCGGCGTTCGAGGCAGCGATGACGACGCACATCACCAATTCGGGCCTGGTCTACGCAAAAGCGCTGAAGGTGGATTGAGCGGTCCTACCGCGCGTCTCTCGATTCCGGTCTGTCCAGAAAATCCAGCGCGGTGTTGATTTGTTCGAGCTGGTGCTCGATCTTGTCGCGGTCCTCGACCGACTGCGCCTTCTCGAGCTGTTCCACAAGCTGCTGCTTCCGCGACAGCAAATTCTCTATGACTGTACTCACAGTTCCCCCATCGCCCAAAGCGAATATCGAGGTCATCCGGATCCTGGACACGAACGTGCGCGAGCCGGGCTCGTCGCAAACCCTCCCATCTGAATGTTCGCGAAGGCGGATGGTTCCTCACGCAGCAGGGATACGGCCTCGACGCCCGCCCGGCTTACCGCCTGCGGAACCCCAATCTTTCACGCGTCCGTCGGTTGTATTCGCAGGCCCGGAGCCCTATGCCTGTGCGCCATGGACATCCAAATCATCACCGCCGAAAAGCCCCTGATGGCCCAGGCGCGCCCGCGCAAGCCGGCGCCATTCCTCCCGATGAGCCGCGCCGAGATGGATGCGCTCGGCTGGGATGCCTGCGACATCGTGCTGGTGACGGGCGATGCCTATGTCGACCATCCGAGCTTTGGCATGGCGATCATCGGCCGGCTGCTGGAAGCGCAAGGCTTTCGCGTCGGCATTATCGCGCAGCCGGACTGGCAGTCGGCCGAGCCGTTCAAGGCACTCGGCAAGCCGAAGGTGTTCTTCGGCGTCACCGGCGGCAACATGGACTCCATGGTGAACCGCTACACCGCGGACCGCCGCATTCGCAGCGACGACGCCTATACCGCCGGCGGCGAAGGCGGCAAGCGGCCGGACCGCTGCACCATCGTCTATGCCCAGCGCTGCCGCGAGGCATTCAAGGACGTGCCGATCGTGCTCGGCGGCATCGAGGCCTCGCTGCGCCGGATCGCGCATTACGACTACTGGTCCGACAAGGTGCGCCGCTCGGTACTGGCCGACGCCAAGGCCGACCTGCTGCTCTACGGCAATGCCGAGCGCGCCGTCGTCGAAGTCGCGAACCGCCTTGCTGCCGGCGAAGCGCCGCGCGAGCTCGACGACATCAGAGGCGTCGCGCTGTTCCGCCGCGTGCCGGAGGACTATGCGGAGCTCCATGCCGACGACCTCGATTCCGCCGACGAGGGCGCAACGCGCCAGAAGGGCGCGACCGTGATCCGGCTGCCGGCGCTGGAGCAGGTCGAGCAGGACAAGGAAGCCTATGCGCGCGCCTCACGCGTGCTGCATCGTGAGAGCAATCCCGGCAACGCGCGGCCGCTGGTGCAGCGTCACGGCGATCGCGATCTCTGGCTCAACCCGCCGCCGATCCCGTTGACCAGCGAGGAGATGGACGCGGTCTACGACCTGCCTTACGCCCGCGCCCCGCATCCGTCCTACGGCGACGCCAAGATCCCCGCCTGGGACATGATCAAATTCTCGGTGACGATCATGCGCGGCTGCTTTGGCGGCTGCACCTTCTGCTCGATCACCGAGCACGAAGGCCGCATCATCCAGAACCGCTCGGAAGGCTCGATCCTGCGCGAGATCGAAAAGATCCGCGACAAGACGCCAGGCTTCACCGGCGTGATCTCCGACATCGGCGGCCCCACCGCCAACATGTACCGGATGGCGTGCAAGGACCCGAAGGTCGAGGCCGCGTGCCGCAGGCCGTCCTGCGTCTTCCCCGAGATCTGCCCGAACCTCAACACCTCGCATGACGACCTGATCCGGCTCTATCGCAAGGTGCGCGAGACCAAGGGCATCAAGAAGGTGATGGTCGCCTCGGGCGTGCGCTACGACCTCGCGGTCGAAAGCCCCGAATACATCAAGGAGCTCGTCACCCATCACGTCGGCGGCTATCTGAAGATCGCACCCGAACATACCGAGCGCGGCCCACTCGACAAGATGATGAAGCCGGGCATCGGCGCCTACGACAAGTTCAAGCGGATGTTCGATGCCGCGGCCGAACAGGCCGGCAAGAAATATTACCTGATCCCGTACTTCATCGCGGCGCATCCGGGCACGACCGACGAGGACATGATGAACCTCGCGCTCTGGCTCAAGAAGAACCGCTATCGCGCCGACCAGGTGCAGACCTTCCTGCCCTCGCCGATGGCGACCGCGACGGCGATGTACCACACCGGCGTCAATCCCTTGCGCGGCGTGCGCCGCGGCGGCAGCGACAAGGTCGAGGCGATCAAGGGCCTGCGCCAGCGCCGCCTGCACAAGGCCTTCCTGCGCTACCACGACCCCGACAATTGGCCGGTGCTGCGTGAGGCCTTGATCGAGATGGGCCGCCGCGACCTGATCGGCTCGCAGCCCCACCAGCTCGTGCCCGCACACCAGCCGCCCGGCACCGGCAAGGCCGCCGGCACCAAGCGTCCGCTGCGGCCCGGCGGCAAGACGCAGCGGTTCACGACCAAGGGGCTGCGGGTGATGAAGTAACGGGCGAACGCCGGATCTCTCCTGACACCTTCGCGCCTTCAAGACAAAAGTCGAAAACAACCCCATGCACAGTAGCCGGGGTTAGCGAAATCAAGAGCTTGAAGCGCGATGAGATGGGGATGAATCGGTATCGCGCATAAGCGTGTTGTCCTAGCGCGAAATTTCCGAAAAACCGCAAATCGCTTGACCCGTCGGGCAAAACAGGCGCAAGGTGGCATTGTCGCAGAACGTGGAGGGCCAACCGCAACCGGCCGCGTCTCAAGAGCGTTCTGTCACCGTAATGCAATGGGGCTGTCGTGCTTCTGAGTCACGGCAATTCCAGCATGTGAAGATCGGTCGGTTCTGGTTTCGCACCCGCTGCGGTCAGCATCGCGTGGATTTGACCTCGATGGTGTGTCTGGTGGTTGAAGAACTGCATGACGCAGAGCGTTTTTGGCTTCTCGATCCGAGTGGAGCCATCCCCTGGATACCAGACAAGTATGCCGCCAAGCTGCGCGTCTACCAATCCGGCGGACCACTCTTCGATTTGCTCGTTCCGTTGCAAACGGAGCGCCTTGAAGTCATCCCAATTCGACGGATGTGTGAGAGAGTGCTTGATGGTTTCCTCGGGGCGCTCATTCCCCTTTAATCGCTCCAGTATCAGGGCATCGGCCCAGTAAAGATGGTTGAAGGTCGCCGCGATCGATTTGAAGAAGGCACCTCGATCCTTCCAGCGTTCCTCGTTGGTGAGTCCATCGGCTGCAGCTACCAAAGAGGCATTCTGCCATGCGTTGTAACGGGACATGAGCCGGCAGTATCCGGGTGAGATCATTTCTCATCCTCCAGAGGTTATCGATGTTGGGCTGAAGCAGTGCCGGACGGATCAGTCTCGTCCTATGCAATCCGCGTCACGTCGCTAAAAGCCAGGCTGTCGCCTGAGTGACGGTATTTGCTGCACGCGGTAATCGATATACGCTTTCTGCCGCTCTCATACAACCATGCGTGAGCGGATCTTCGCATTCACTGTGATGGATGCTTGGTCAACGCCATTGCCAGCAGCTTGCCGAAGAGGTGCGCGCCGAGCGCCCGCGGGAGGACGTATTTTCCGAGCGCGGCGGGGATACAAGGACCAAGCTGCGCCGAAGGCAGCCCTCGATATCGTCGTCACCGCTCAAGCCGCTTGACTCGAATTCAATCATGCAACATATGAAGTTACATGAAACGAGATTCCCGACTATCCGGCGTGCTGCACGTCCTGCTGCACATGGCACAACAGCCTGGCCCGTTCACATCCGAGACTTTGGCGAAAGCGATGGACACCAATCCCGTGGTGATCCGGCGCATCATGGCGGGCCTGCGGGAGCTCGGTTACGTCCGCTCCGAGAAGGGACACGGCGGTGGCTGGCGGCTTGCCTGCGATCTTTCGAAGGTGACGCTGCGCGACGTCTACGCCGCGCTCGGAAGTCCCTCGTTGCTCGCCATGGGCAACCGGACGGAGGCGCCCGGCTGCCTGGTCGAGCAGGCCGTCAATGCCGCGCTTGATCAGGCCTTTCGCGACGCCGAGGCGCTGCTGCTGTCGCGTCTCGGCGAGGTGACGCTGGCGATGCTGGGCGACGATCTGCGCAAGCGGCTGGGATCCCGCAAGATCCGCGACATCAGTGCACATCACGCATGACTGGCTTCTTTCAGCAAGGCAACATCATGACCGACATTCAAGCCATGTTCTCCGATCCGCAAGCCGTGGCGAAATACACGGAAGGGCCGCCCCGCTTCGTTCCCGGCTACAATGCCATGCTGTCCATGGCCGCGATCCTCCTGGCCGAGCGTGCGCCCCGGAACGCGAAGGTGCTCGTCCTCGGGGCGGGCGGCGGCCTGGAGCTGAAGGCGTTTGCAGAAGCGCATCAGGGCTGGAGCTTCGATGGCGTGGACCCATCCGCGGCAATGCTGGGGCTCGCCAGGAAAACCCTCGGATCGTCCGCGCCCCGCGCGCGTCTTCATCAAGGCTACATCGACGATGCGCCGGAAGGACCGTTCGACGGCGCCACCTGCCTGTTGACCCTGCACTTCGTCGATGCCGCGGAACGGCGTCGCATCGCCTCGGAAATCCGGCGCCGCCTGAAGCCGCGCGCCGCCTTCGTGGTCGCCCATTTGAGCGCGCCAAATGGCGAAGACGAGCGCCCGTTATGGCTGTCGCGGTACTCCGCATTCCTGGCCGCGTCCGGCGTCGAGCCCGACAAGGCGGCTGCCGCACGGGACGCCGTCACCAACCATCTGGAGATTCTCGCTCCTGCGCAGGATGAAGCGATCTTGCGCGAGGCTGGCTTCTCCGATCCAACGCTATTCTATACCGGCTTCACCTTCCGCGGCTGGGTTGCCTACGCCTGAAGCGTCATGGCTTCATCAACACGGCCAGGCACCAGTGCGGCGTCAGAGGCGCTAGGGCGTGCACTGATGAAGCGGGTAGTCCGCGAAGCAGGCCGCGTCCGTTCTGCCTTTGAAACCGGACAGAGCCAATTCGGCTTTGCGAGTCAGCAATGGGCCAGATGCAGACTCACGCGCCGCAGCATTGCAATGCCTTGTGATCACGTCGTCTGCGCGGCCGAGCAGCGGATGCGGGACCGTGATCTCCATGGCCTTTGCCTTCTTCAGGTTGACATGCTGGCCCAAAGCGCCCTCATCGAGCCAATTCGTCGAGCAAGGCCTTGGCCTGCTTCAGGTCGGGCGTATCAAAGCCTTCGGTGAACCAGTCATAGACCGGTGCGAGCAGAGCGCGGGCCTCAGGGTGCTTGCCCTGATCGCGCCAGAGTTGAGTGAGACTGATCGCGGCCCGCAGCTCGAATGACTTGGCGCTCTGGCCCTGTGCAACGTGGAGCGCGGTTTGCAAATAGGCCTCGACCTCATCCGGTGAAGCACCACGAATGCGCTGCAATTCGCCACCGAGGCATGCAAGTTCTGCCTCCCACATGTGCTCATCATTGCGTGCAGCGAGGTCCTTTGCTTCAGCGAGGGCAACGAGACCCTTGTCGCCGTCACCCAGTTGCAGGTACGTCGCCGCCAGCATGCACAAGTACCGAACCTCGTACCAACTGGCTCCGAGCCGGTTCCGCTCGTTCAGACTCTGGCGCATGAGCGTCAAGCCACTCTCCACGTTGCCTTCCCGTGCCATGGCCCAGCCCCGCAGGATGAGTCCGCTCAACCGCCAGTAGTTCAAGCTGTGTTGATCGGCGAGGTCGATGATAGCGTCCGCGTGTGCACGCGCAGCCGCCACATCCCCCATCAGCTCCGCAGGCGCCGCCCCGCCATAGACCGCCACGTGGGCGGTAAGGTTCGTCTGGTTCAACTCCACAGCGTACTCAAACGCCGTGCGGCTCGCCCTCTGCGCCTGCTCGGGGTAGCCAAGGATCCAAAGCACAATCGCCAAGTAGGGTAACGCAGAAGCCTTCGGGTCATGGACATAGTACACAGGCGGCGGCCGATGCGCCTTCGGCTCATAGCGACTCAGGATCGTCTCGAACTCGGAGCGGGCCTTACGAAAGTCACCGGCGTGCATGGCCGTGAGAGCCGCCAAACGATGCGCCGCCAATTCCAGTGTCATGTCCCCGGTGCGCTCGGCGGCGCTACGCGCCTCGACCGCCAGGCTCTGCATGGCGCCGTAGTCGCCTCTTACAAAATGGAAACTGAACTTGCCGCTGAGCGTGGCGAACAAGGCATCCGCGTCGTCAAGTTCCTTGCAGAGCGCGTAAGCCCTGTCGAACGCAGTGCCGAGCTGCGGAGCCGTGTATCCGTGAATGGCGATCAGCGGACCCCCGATTGCCGTCTGCAGCGCGAGTTCCTGGCGATCCCGCTCCGGCCCTTCTCGACAGGACTTGAGCGCCTCTAGCCCGCTTGTGAGATGAGTGATCGCTTCGAGATTGGCGGAACGCCCCGCGGCGTTCCGGCCGGCCCGTAGCCAATAGCCGACGGCCCTGTCCGCCAGCCCAGCCTCGGTGAGATGCGAAGCAATCGTCTCCGGCTCCGCCTCCGCACGGGCTGGATGAAGCTCTTCGAGAGCAGCGGCGATACGAGCATGGATCTGCTGCCGCTTGCTCCTCAAGAGGCTCTCGTGCGCGATGTCCTGTACCAGCGCATGTTTGAAGCTGTACCCAATATCCGGCGGAATTCCATGCCGGAATATGAGCTCCGCCTCCAACAGTTCATTGAGAGCAAGCTGGAGGGCATCCTCATCGAGCGGAGCTACTGCTTTCAGAAGGTCGCGTCCGAACTCTCGCCCAATGCAGGCTGCGATCTGGGCGACTTCCTTCACAGGTGCCAACCGGTCCAGACGAGCCATCAGCGAGTCCTTGAGCGTTGTCGGGATCGCCAGCGGCGGTAACGGACCTATCAGTTCATAGCAGTTGCCCCGCTCTCTAAGGAGCCCGGATTCGAGGACGGTCTTAGTCAGTTCCTCGACGAACAACGGCACGCCATCCGTCTTGGCCAAAATCTGCTCAAGCACCTCCTGTGGAAGCAATCTGCCGCCGGTTATCCGGTCGACCACGGCCGCGCCTTGCCTGCGTCCCAGCCGGCTCAAAAAGAGTGCTGTCACGTGTCCATGTCCCGTCCAGCGCGGAACGAATTCCGGTCGGAAGGTAATAATCATGAGGACCGGGAGCCGCTGCACCTCGTCAACAGCCCGGTCGAGGAGTTCGAGCATGGTGGGGTCGGCCCAGTGGACATCCTCGTAAATGGCAAGCAGAGGCCGTCTTGCCGCCAGGCCTCGTACCTGCTCCAAAAGAGCCTGAAACGTTCGCTCCTTCTTCTGGTGTGGACCGAGCTTCAGTGGCGGGTAGCGCTCGCCTGTCGGGATTGCCAACAGGTCCGCGAGAACGGGTGCGCTCTCATGCGCGTCGTCCGTCGCAAGAGCGAGCATTGCCTCGAGCTTATCGAGCTGCTCTTCGGGAAGGTCCTCCCGCCGAATTCCCGCTGCTCGTTCAAGGAGCCCAATGACAGGGTATAGGGCGCTGTTGGTATGGAATGGCGAACAGAAATGGCTCAGGGGTGTGTGCGGAACGCCCGCGAGCCGGTCGCGCAGGGCCCGCAGGAGGCGGGATTTGCCGATGCCTGGTTCGCCGCCAAGCAGGACGATCTGTCCCTCTCGCTCTTTCGCCCGCTCCCAGCGATCCAAGAGAAGTGCGAGTTCCTGGTCGCGCCCGACCAGCGCAGTTGTCGACACCCCGTGCTGTGCGTCGAATCGACTCTCCGCCGCACTCTCACCGATCACCAGCCAGGCTTGCACTGGGCCAGGGAAACCTTTTAGAGGCACTGTGCCGAGGTCATGGTACATGAAGGCTTCGCCAATTAGATGGCGCGTTGACTCGGCGATCACGACGCTGCCTGGCTCGGCGAGCCCTTGCAATCGCGCGGCCAGGTTCGGGGTCTCACCGATGACCGCACGCTCGCGGGCCTCGCCTTCGCCAATCAGTTCGCCGACGACCACCAGGCCGGTTGCGATGCCGACGCGAGCGGCAAGCGCTGCACCAGCGGGCTCGGCAAGGGCCGCGACCGCCTTAGTCACCCGCATGCCGGCGCGAACGGCACGCTCCGCCTCGTCTTCATGGGCCCGCGGCCAGCCGAAGTACGCGAGCACGCCGTCGCCCAGGAATTTGGCTATATGGCCTTCGAACCGGGTGATCTCGCCTGCCACGGTGTTCTGGTAGGCCTGCATGAGGTCTCGCACTTCCTCAGGGTCGCGCCCCGAGGCGAGCGCGGTCGAGCCGACCAGATCGACAAACATGACGGTGAGTTGCCGACGGTCAGCATCCGACGGGAGTGCTACCTTCCGCTCTATAGCCGACGCGCGAGCCTCAACAGGGACGGGAGCATGCGATGAACCGTGTGCGTAAATCGCTTTCAGCACCGTCTTACGCGGGCCGAGTGGCAAGCCAAGTTCCCGCAGGTCGCCGTCGGTCAGCTCTGACAGGATCTCGGGCGTGACTTCGGCATCCTGGAAGGCCTGTGTGTAGCGTTCCAGCCCAAGGCCACGAAGCCATTCCGCGATATCCACGCGAAGTCTCCTCGCGAGGCGTCAGGCGGCACATACGGCCAGCTCAGTTGAAGGTATGCAACCTCAGCTTCAGCGAACCGTCCGCCTGACGCTCGAACACGTGGGTGGCGATGCCAGAGAAGTTCGCGGGCTTGCCATCCTTGTCCTTGCCTTTGGCGCTCCAGTTTGCCGTGCCATAGACGACCTTGTCATCGCCACCCGCGTCGATCAGCTCGAGTTTGTGGTCCGTTACGCCGTTGGCGTAGAACCCGGCGAAAAACTTCTCGATCGCCGCCGGACCCGACGCCACCTCGTGGGTTGGCGGTAACACCTTCGCGTTCGGCAAATATAAGGCGACAACGGCCTTCGCGTCGCCCTTGTTGTACGTCGCATCAAATGTTGCGTAAGCCGCCGAGACATCGTGCTGGGGATCACCGGCGAGGGACCTTACCGGCGCGACTGTGAGCAAACAAAGAGCGAATGCCGCTGCATAAATCGAGCGCATGAATCCTCCCTTTTAGATTTGCTTTTGTAAGGGTGTGAAATTTACCACCACGGTGGTGCACCGTAAAGGGCGGGCTCAATTGGGCATCGGATCGACGCTCTGCAAGGTCGCGGGCGCGACCTTTCTATCTGGGGTTTCGTTCGGATCGACAAGCACCGATAGCGATTGTTCCCAATGACATGGGACTGCAAAGCGCCCGCCGCTATTGGCACCTCGCGTCGGGCGGCGAGTGGGAAATGTTACTCGATCCAGCTCGGCATTTTTCAGGTTCGATGTTGCAATGGATCATATGTGTCGATCTGGCCGCGTCTGCGTATGTCCGGTCGGGCCTCGGCTGCTGACGTGCAGGATGCCGCCGCGATCTTTGCATTCGGGCAATTCCGAGATACGGCGCTTGCGATTTGCGGTCATTGGTGCAACCTTAACGGGTCGATTGGGGAGGCTCGATGCTGGCCAGGATTGCGGCGGTCGCTGTTGCAGTGCTTTGTCTTTTGGTACCTCGTGCCGGTGGCGCCCAGACGGAGGCCAAGACCTCCGCTGCACCCGAAGAAGTTATGGCGCACGCCGTCGATCAGCTATTTGCTCATTGGGCTGGGCCGGCCTCACCCGGCGCTTCCATTGCCGTCATTCAGAACGGTAAGATTATCTACAGCCACGGCTATGGCGCGGCCAATCTTGAGTATGGGGTGCCTAATACGCCGGCGACCGTATTCCACCTGGCTTCGGTCTCCAAACAGTTTACCGCCTTCGCGATCTATCTCCTCGCTCACGACGGAAAATTGTCTCTGGATGACGACGTTCGCAAGTATGTTCCGAAGTTGCACGACTTCGGCAAGTTGATAACGATCCGCCAGCTGCTTCATCACACCAGCGGTGTTCGAGACCAGTGGAATCTTCTGGCGCTCGCAGGATGGCGGCTCGACGACGAAATCACGGACGATGATGTCGCGCGCCTGCTGTTTCAACAGACCGAGTTGAACTTCGCGCCGGGCGATCAATTCCTCTATAGCAACAGCGGCTACACGCTGCTCGCGATGGTCGTGAAACAAGTGTCCGGCAAAACGCTGCCGGAGTTCGCGAAGGAGCGCATCTTCGACCCTCTGGGGATGTCTCACACGCACTTCCAGGACAAATACGGCGTCGTCGCCAACGACCGGGCCTATTCCTACGGGCGACAGCCGGACGGCAAATACCAATATATTGCGCTGACCTATTCGACAGTCGGGCCTTCAAGCCTGTTTTCAACGGTCGGCGACCTGGCGCGTTGGGATGAGAACTTCTACACCGGTGAAGTCGGTGGGCTGCCGCTACTCGCCGAGATGCAGCAGAAGGGTAAGCTCAACGACGGCAAGGACATCAACTACGCGTCTGGCCTGTTCATCGGAAAGTATCGCGGGCTCAGGACGGTTGAGCATGCCGGCGGCGATGCCGCATACCGGACCAACATCCTCAGATTTCCAGACCAGCATTTCTCGGTCGTGGTACTGGCAAACGCGGGAGACATGAATCCAGCAGCGCTCTCATTCAGGATCGCCGACACCTATCTCAAGGAGCTGCTCAAGCCTGCGCCTGACAAGCCAGCCCTTGACGACAAGCCGGAAGTCACGGTCGACCCCAGGATTCTCGATGCCTACGTTGGCGACTATGAACTCAGACCGGGGTTCGTCATTTCCATCAGCAAGGACAATGACCATCTCGTCACGCGCGCGACCGGCCAGCCATCGTTTCCAATGTATGCGGTCTCCAACACCGCTTTCCGCCTGAGGGTGGTTCCCGCCGAAGTCGTCTTCGAGGACGTCGCGCAAGGCGGAACGGCTCAGAACGCGGTTCTGCACCAGAACGGCGCCAATCTTCCTCTGAAGCGGATCAACATCGTCAAGCCGGCGGCGGACCGGCTCAAGGCGTACGAGGGCCATTACTATAGCGCAGAACTCGGCGTCATCTATGACGTATTCGTTCGCGAGAACGGACTGATGGTGCACTATCCGCGGGGAGAGCTCGATCTGCAGCCTGTCGGGACTGATGCGTTCACGACGGGCTTTCCGATCGGAAATCTGAAGTTCGCGTGCGCGAACGATGGCAAGTGCAATGCACTGTCGATCGATGATGGCCGCGTCAAGCAGCTGCGATTCGACAGGATCTCGCTCGATCCGATCGGCTCGAAATCGTTGCAATGATCAGATATGCGCTGCCTGGAATGCAGGCGGGAAACGAGCGCTTGGACCGACATTGGAGATTTGCCCGCAGGGCAGCAATGTCAGCCAGTTCGCGCGTCAGCAATGAATGCCGGATCGAGACCGTACGGATCCCGCGATCCTTGCTGCTGTCGATCTGCCACAAGGCCGAGGACCGGCTGGGCGTGGTTCTCGACGGTCAAGCTCCGATCGGTTCGGCGTCACTCCATCGGACATGCGCGGTGAGGGTCTCGCAAACCAGACCGATCATAACTAGATCGCCGTCATGAAAAAGATCGGATTCCTGTCCTTCGGACACTGGACACCCTCGCCGCAATCGCAGACCTGCTCGGCGGCAGACACGCTGCTGCAATCGATCGAGCTTGCTGTGGCGGCGGAACAGCTCGGATTGGACGGCGCCTATTTCCGCGTGCATCATTTCGCGCGCCAGCTCGCCTCACCCTTCCCGCTGCTCGCCGCGGTCGGCGCCAGGACCAGCACAATCGAGATCGGCACGGCCGTGATCGACATGCGCTACGAGAACCCGCTTTACATGGCGGAGGATGCGGGTTCTGCCGATCTCATCGCCGGCGGACGGCTGCAGCTCGGCATCAGCCGCGGCTCGCCAGAGCAGGTGATCGATGGCTGGCGCTATTTTGGTTATCGGCCGGCCGAGGGCCAGAGTGACGCCGAGATGGGCCGGCGCCACGCGGAAGTCTTCCTCGACCTCCTGCGGGGCGAGGGTTTTGCCGAGCCCAATCCGCAGCCGATGTTCCCCAACCCGCCCGGCCTATTGCGCCTGGAGCCGCACGCCGCGGGCCTGCGCGAACGCATCTGGTGGGGCGCCGGCTCGAACGCAACCGCAGTATGGGCGGCAAAGCTCGGCATGAATTTGCAGAGCTCGACGCTGAAGAGCGACGAGACCGGCGAAGCCTTTCACGTGCAGCAGGCCGCCCAGATCCGTAGCTTTCGCGCGGCGTGGAAGGAAGCCGGCCATACCCGCGAACCTCGCGTCTCCGTCAGCCGCAGCATCTTTGCGCTGATCGACGACCGCGACCGCGCCTATTTCGGCGGCGAGCGCGGAGGCGAGGACCAGATCGGCTTCATCGACCCGCGCACGCGCGCCATCTTCGGCCGCTCCTATGCCGCCGAGCCGGATGCATTGATCGAGCAGTTGCGGCAGGACGAGGCGATCGCCGAGGCCGATACGTTGCTGCTGACGATCCCCAACCAGCTCGGGGTGGACTATTGCGCGCATGCGATCGAGGCGATCTTGAAGCACGTGGCCCCGGCGCTGGGGTGGCGGTAACGCTGCAAGCCGATCATCAATGAAGGGGCGGCGCTAGGGCGCTACCTCTAGCGATCGCGCGGATGGCCGATGTCGTGCTATCCTCGTCTTCCTGACGGCGAGCTTGCCGCCATTCGCCGGATTGCGCGATGAATCAGCATCTGTCCCTCGTCAGTCTCGTGGTCGCGGACTATGACGAAGCGATCGCCTTCTTCACGGGCGCTCTGAATTTTGAGCTTTGCGAGGACACGCCGCTCGGCGGCGGCAAGCGCTGGGTGGTCGTGCGACCGCCGGGCAGTTCAGGCTGCGGCCTGCTGCTCGCGAAGGCGGACGGCCCGGTTCAAGCGGCACGCATCGGCGACCAGACCGGAGGACGCGTCTTCCTGTTCCTGGAGACGGATAATTTCGAGCGCGATCATGCGCGCATGATCGCCGCCGGCGTCCGTTTCGTTCGGCCGCCACGGCAGGAGGCCTATGGCGTCGTGGCGGTGTTCGAGGATCTCTGTGGCAACCGCTGGGACTTGATCCAGTCGATCAAGCGCAGTTGACGCACGCGCGGCCGCGGGAGAGGGCTATCGCATATGGCATCTTGCACGACCTGAGCGCACGCCTCGCCCTTCGAGACGACCGCTTCGCGGTCTCCTCAGGATGAGGCTAAGGAGCATCGGTGCGCGTCAAATCCACGGCCGCGCACTCGATCCTCATCCTGAGGGCCCGCCAAAGGCGGGCGTCTCGAAGGATGACCACAGGGGAACCGGTCCCAGATGCGATTGCCCTGGATCTGCTGATGCAGCGCCACGGCCGTGGGCACCGTCGGCACCGTGGCGAAATTGACCGTGCCGGTATGCACCCGCGAGCGGATGTCGGTCTCCGCAAAATCCTTGTCGCCGAGCGCCTCCTGCATATATCTCAAAATTGAGATATTCGCTATTGGAAAGGAAATGACATGACAATCCCGTTCGAGAAGCTCAAGGCTCGCCTTCTGACCAATCCGAAGGTGAAGACCGAATACGATGCGCTCACTCCAGAATTCGAGATCGCCGCGGAATTGCTCAGGGCTCGCGTGAGAGCTGGCTTCTCACAGTCCGAGCTGGCCGACCGCATGGGCACCAGCCAATCCACGATCGCCCGACTTGAGAGCGGACAGACACTGCCGAGCACAAAGACACTTTTGCGCTATGCCGAGGCGACCGGCAGCAAATTCCGCGTGCGGCTATCGGCGGCCTGACGCAGCATTTCACGCGATGCCCTCACCCCGCCTTCACGCTCGCATCGATCAGCAGCTTCGCCGCGGCGAGCGCCGACTGCGCCGGGCCGTCTTCGGACTGCTGGCCGGTGACGTAGATGCCTTCGATCAGCAGCAGCAGGGCGTCGCCGAGCACATTCGGCTGACGCGCGCCCATGGCGGCTGCGAGTTCGCGCAGGCGCTTGCGGAAGACCTTCTTGTGCGCTTCGGCAACTTGCCGCGCAGGATTGTCGCGTGACGGATATTCCACCGCGGCGTTGCTGAGACCGCAGCCGCGATAGCCCTTGGCGACGGCGCGCGGTGCGAGCTGGCTGATATAGGCAAGCACGTGATCGCGTGCATTGCCGTAGGTCTTGCCGCCGGGGCGTTCGAAACTTTCCCAGAAGCTCAGATCGTAGTCGCGCAAATAGGCGGCGGCGAGATCGTCCTTGGAGGCAAAGCTGCGATAGAGGCTGGGTTTTGTCACGCCGGCGCGATCCACCACCTCGTCAACGCCGACGGCACGGATGCCCTCGCGGTAGAACAGCTCGCTGGCGGATGCACGAATCCGGTCGGCGGCCCGAAGGGGCGCGTCTGCGGGTTTTTCTGCTTTTTTCGGCATCTGGCTTCGTTCGATCTTCGGCGTGGATTTGGGTTTTTGGCTTGACAATGTTACTAACCGGTACGTATTACTGCCGCATCGCAATACGTACCGGTAAGTAACATGCCCCCAGCTTCGGTTCAATCCTCCTCCGTCTCCCGGCGGCCGTTCGGCCCGAACTACGCCTTCGTGGTCGTTGCCGTGATCTTCCTGGCGCTGCTGGCCTCGGCCGGCCTGCGCGCGACGCCGGGCGTGCTGATGCTGCCCCTGCAAAAAGCCTTCGGCTGGGACGTCGGCGTGATCTCGTCGTCAGCGGCCGTCGGCATCTTCCTTTATGGCCTCGCAGGTCCCTTCGCCGCCGCCGTGATGCAGCGCTTCGGCATCCGCCGCACGGTGCTGGGCGCGCTGGCGCTGATGTCGGTCTCGACGGCTATGAGCTATTTCATGACCGCGCCGTGGCAATTGTTCATGAGCTGGGGGCTGCTGTCCGGCATCGGCTCGGGTGCAGTCGCCAACGTGCTCGGCGCCACCATTGTCAACCGCTGGTTCAGCACCAATCGCGGCCTCGTCATGGGACTTTTGACCGCGAGCACGGCTACCGGCACGCTCATCTTCATGCCGGGCCTCGCATCGCTGGTCGAATGGGGCGGCTGGAAGCCGGTGGTGCTGACGGTCGCCGCGTGCTGCGCGGCGCTGATTCCGCTGGTGTATTTTCTGGTCCCGGAGCGGCCGGCGTCGATCGGCCTGCGCTCCTACGGCAGTCCGCATGAGGATCAGCCCGCGGCGCCCGCGCAGGGCAATCCGTTCATAGCGGCGATCCGCAACCTCGTCCGCGCGGCGAAGACACAGACCTTCTGGTTCCTGTTCGCGACCTTTTTCATCTGTGGCTTCACCACCAACGGCCTGGTCGGCACCCATCTGATCGCGTTCTGCGGCGACCACGGCATCTTCGAGGTGCAGGCCGCAAGCCTGCTGGCGCTGATGGGGTTCTTCGACCTGTTCGGCACCACGCTGTCGGGCTGGCTCACCGACCGCTTCGATCCGCGCAAGCTGTTGTTCTTCTATTACGGCCTGCGTGGGCTGTCGCTGATCTACCTGCCCTACTCGGATTTCTCCTTTGTCAGCCTCTCGGTCTTCGCGGTGTTCTACGGTCTCGACTGGATCGCGACCGTGCCGCCGACCGTGCGCATCGCCAATGAAGCTTTCGGCGACAAGAACGCGCCGCTGATCTTCGGCTGGGTGGTCGCGGGCCATCAATTGGGGGCAGCATGCGCCGCCTTCTTCGCCGGCTTCATGCGCTCGTCGCAGGGCGATTACCTGCAAGCCTTCATGATCGCCGGCGCGACCGGCATCGTCGCGGCCGTACTCTCCTTGATGATCGGCCGGCGGCCGGTGCGGCCTGCGCTCGCTGCGGCGTGAGGACGGCGCGCCGGCAAGGCGATCAAAATTGACCTTGCCGGCGCAGCTTCGCGCGACGCGTGATTTGATCATTGATTCCGTTGAGGAAATTTGAAATATTGAGCCAACGAAGCGGGCGGTTCGAAAGCACGCGCAGGGGCTGACTGTTCGCGTTGCGTCCGGCTCTATCTCACTCAACCGAAACGACCTGTGGCGGTGCTGGCGGATGAACGATTCCTTCCTTTCAACGGTCGGTGACCATTTCTTCATTGGGCTGCGGCCGACCAGCGTCCTGGACGACCGCGACCGCGCGCTGCTGCGGGATCTCCGGCCGGCCGGCGTCATCCTCTACAAAAGCAATTTCCGCCACGATCTGCCCTATCGGGACTGGCTGTCGATCTACCGGGATCTGATCGCCGCGATCCGCGACGCCTCGCAGCGCGACAAGCAGTTCATCGCCATCGATCATGAAGGCGGACGCGTGTGCCGCACGCCGCCGCCGATCACACGCTATTCCTACGCGGCGCGATGGGCCGGCACCGCGGAGCAGGTCGGCGACGCCATGGGTGTCGAGCTCGCATCCCTCGGCTGCAATCTGAATTTTGCGCCGGTGCTCGACATTCACAGCAACCCCGCCAATCCCGTGATCGGGGAGCGCGCTTTCGGCCGCACGGCTGACGACGTCATCAAGTCGATGCTCCCATTCGCGAAGGCCATGGAACGCCGCGGCGTCCGGGCCTGCGGCAAGCACTTTCCGGGCCACGGCGACACGCAGGTCGACTCGCATCACGAATTGCCGGTGCTGGATCTCGACCTCGACCAGATCAAGGCGCGCGAGCTGCTTCCCTTTGCCGCCGCGATCGATGGCGGCATCGAGATGATCATGACGTCGCACATCCTGTACCGGAAGCTCGACCCCAACGATCCCGTCACGCTGTCGCGCGCGATCACGCACGGACTGTTGCGCGAGGCGATGAATTTCCGCGGCGTGATCGTGTCCGACGACGTCGGCATGCGCGCAATGGCGGGCCGGCTCGACGCGCCGGATTCCGGCGCACGCTTCATGGAAGCCGGCAACGACATGTTGATGATCTGCTCGCATCTGACCAATACCGAACGCGCCCGCGGCCTCGCCCAGTCGATCATCAACGGCGTGGACCAGGGTAAGCTCGATCCGGCGGTGCTGAAGGCATCAAGCCAGCGCGTCCACGCGATGCTGGGCAGCACCGCGCAAAACGCGGTGTCGGAGCTGCCAGGCGAGGTGCTCGCCCGCCATCGTGGCGCCGGCACCCAGTTCGAGGCGACGACCGTCGAGGTCGTGTAGGCCACCCGCGGCCAGGCCGCCAAAAATCCATCAGCGAACCAGACGTTCAGCAACGCGAGCGCCGTTGATCTCGATGTGCTACGCGTGCTAGTGTTACTACTGGTAGCATAGCGCGCCCTGCCGATATCAACGTCAGGTTGCTCCATGCTAAGGGTTGCGCCTCCGGGACAAACAACCCGGCATCGGCGGCCGGCTGGGGTGATGGGTTTGAACGTGAAACGCACAGCAAAACTCCTCATCGCCGCGCTGGTCGTGCTGTCCGCGGGCTATGCGGCCTACTATTTCAGGCATGATCTCAAGCTTCCGGTCACACTGCCCTTCGTGCAAGCGGCAGAAGCGGAGCAAGGTCCCACCGCGGCACCTCCGCCAAGGCCGCCGGTGGCCGTCAAGGTCGCCGCCGCGAAGGCGGAGGACGTCCCGATCTACCTGACCGGCATCGGCACGATCCAGGCCTACAACACCGTCAACGTGCAGAGCCGGGTCGACGGCGAGATCGTCCAGATCCTCTTTCAGGAAGGGCAGGACGTCAAACAAGGCGACATCCTCGCGGTGATCGATCCGCGCCCGTTCCAGGCCCAGCTCGACCAGCAGGTCGCGGTCAGACAAAAGGACCAGGCGCTGCTCGACGGCGCCCAGATCGACATGGAGCGCTACGACGCGCTGATTAAGACCGCCGCGATCTCCCGGCAGATTGTGGACCAGCAGCATGCGCTGGTCGAGCAGTACAAGGCGCAGGTCAGGAACGACGAGGCCCAGATCGAATATGCGCGCACGCAGCTCGGCTTCACCAACGTCCGCGCGCCAATCAGCGGCCGGCTGGGCATCCGCCAGGTCGACCAGGGCAATTACGTGCGCGCGGTGTCGCCCACGACCATCGTCACCGTCACGCAATTGCAGCCGATCTCGGTGATCTACACCCTTGCTGCCGTCGCCGTCGGCCAGACCCGGCTCAGCCTCGGCCAGGCCGATGCACCGGTGGTCGCGCTCACGGCGGACAACACGACCGAGCTCGACAAGGGCACGATCACGCTGGTCGACAACCAGGTCGATCAGGCCAGCGGCACGATCAAGCTGAAGGCGACCTTTCCCAACAAGGCGCTAAAACTCTGGCCGGGCAATTTTGCCAACGGGCGGATCACGGTGGACACGCGCAAGAACGCGATCACGGCGCCCGCGATCGCCGTGCGGCACGGGCCGCGTGGCGATTTCGTCTGGGTCGCAAAGGCGGACGATACCGCGGCCTTCCGGCCGGTCACAGTCGGGCAGATCTTCGACGGACGCGCGCTGATCGACCGCGGCCTTGCCAGAGGTGAGCGCGTCGTCACCGACGGCTACTACCGGCTTGAGAACGGCGCCCGCATCACGATCGAGGGCACGACGCCGACCGCCAAGGCGCAGCCAACCGCCCAGCCGCGCTCCGAGCCGCGCGTTGACTGAGGTCCGCCATGTCCGCGCCCTTCATCCTCCGGCCGATCGCAACGACGCTGATGATCGTCGCGGTCGTGCTGCTGGGCATGCTCGGCTACCGTGAGCTTCCGATCGCGCCGCTGCCCAATGTCGACTTTCCCACCATCCAGGTGGTGACGCGCTATCCCGGCGCCTCGGCGACCGTCGGCACGATCTCGGGTCTGACGGACATGAGCTCGACCAGCTCCTATGGCTACAGCCAGATCACGCTGCAATTCGACCTGTCGCGCAAGATCGACGCCGCCGCGCAGGATGTGCAGGCGCGGATCAATGCGGCGGCGGGCTGGATCCCGGTCGAGCAGCTGCCGAGCCCGCCGACCTATCGCATGGTCAATCCGGCCGACACGCCGGTGCTGATCCTGGCGCTGACCTCCAGGACGATGGCGCTGCACGAGGCCAATGATCATGCCGCGACCATTCTGGTGCCAAAACTGTCGCAGATCCCAGGCGTCGGTGCCGTCAGCATCGAAGGCGGGCAAACGCGAGCCGTACGCCTGCAGATGAACCCGACCCGGCTTGCCGGGCTCGGCATGTCGCTCGACGACGTCCGCCGCGGCATCGCCGCCACCACCGCAGACAATCCGAAGGGCTCGCTCGACGGTCCCAGGCAGGCGTTTCATGTCGACACCAACGACCAGCTCTTCACCGCCGAGGCCTACCAGGACGCGGTGATCGCCTATCGCAACGGCGCGCCGGTGCTGCTGCGCGATGTCGGCACCGCCATCGACGGCGTCGAGGATGCCGAGCAGGCGGCGTGGTTCCAGGGCGAGCGAGCCGTGCTGCTCGACATCCAGCGCCAGCCCGGCGCCAACACGATCGAGGTCGTGAATGCCATCAAGAGCATCCTGCCGAAGCTCCAGGATTCGCTCCCCGCGGCGCTGAAGATCTCGGTCGTCAGCGACCGCACCACGACGATCCGGGCCGCGATCCACGATGTGCAGTTCACGCTGGTGCTGACGGTCGCCCTCGTCGTGCTCGTGATCTTCATCTTCCTGCGCAAGCTGTGGGCGACAGTGATCCCGAGCGTCACGCTGCCGGTCTCGCTGATCGCAACCTTCGGTGCCATGGCGCTGTGCGGCTTCAGCCTCGACAATCTCTCGCTGATGGCGCTGACGATTGCTTCGGGTTTCGTCGTCGACGACGCCATCGTGATGATCGAGAACATCGCGCGCTATGTCGAGGACGGCGAGGATCCGCTTCAAGCGGCCTTGAAGGGCGCGCGACAAATCGGCTTCACGATCGTCTCGCTGACGGTCTCGCTGACGGTCTCGCTGATCGCCGTGTTCATCCCGCTGCTCCTGATGGGCGGCGTGGTCGGCCGGCTGTTCCGGGAATTTGCGATCACGCTGTCCTTTGCCGTCGTCATATCCGGTCTGGTCTCGCTGACGCTGACCCCGATGATGTGCGCGCAGCTGCTGCAACGCGAGGACCCGGACGCGCAGCACGGCTGGCTGTTCCGCATCAGCGAGCGCGGCTTCGACGCATCCGCAAGCTTCTATTTGTGGGGGCTCGATTGGGTGCTGAAGCACCGCAACCTCACGCTGGTCTTCACCGTGTTCACCCTGGTCGCAACCGGCATGCTGTACGTCGCCATCCCCAAGGGCTTTCTGCCGTTGCAGGACACTGGCCTGTTGATCGGCACCACCGACGAGGCCCAGGATATCTCCTTTGCGGCGATGGCCGAGCGGCAGCAGCAGCTCGCTGCTGTGATCGCCCGAGACGGCGACGTCGTCACCGTCGGCAGCTTCGTCGGCATCGGCTCCGTCAACACGACGCTGAACAGCGGCCGGCTCTACATCGATATCGGCAGCCCCGACGCGCGGAAATCATCCGCTGCAGCCGTCATGGCGCGGCTCCAACATGCGGCCGAGGGCGTTCACGGCATTACGCTGCATCTGCAGCCGGCGCAGGATCTCCAGATCGAATCGCGCGTCGCGCGCACGCAATACCAATATGCGCTGCAGGATCTCGACGAGGACGAGCTTCGGCTCTGGAGCCGGCGCCTGGTTGAGGCGCTGCGCAAGCGCCCGGAGCTCGCCGACGTCGCCGATGACCGCCAGGACGAAGGCCTGCAAATGTCCGTCACCATCGACCGTCAGCTCGCGGCGAGCTACGGCGTCAGCCTGAACACGATCGACCAGACGCTCTATGACGCGTTCGGGCAGCGCCAGATCGCAACCGTCTTCGGTCCCCTCACCCAGTATCACGTGATCCTCGAGGTCGATCCGGCCCTGCGCAACGATCCCGACATCCTGGGCAAGATCTATCTGACCGCGGCAGCGGCCCAGGCCAGCACCATCGACCAGCAGACCAGCGGCTTCAGCGGCGCCTTCAGCAAGGCCTCCACGCCGGTGCCGCTGTCGGCCTTCGCGCGGATCGAGCGCCAGCACGCGCCGCTGCTGATCTCGCACCAGGGCCTGTTTCCCGCCACGACGATCTCGTTCAACCTGGCCGACGGCGTTTCGCTGAGCCAGGCGACTGACGCCCTGCGCCGGACCGAGCGCGAGATCGGTCTGCCGGATGCGGTCACCACCAAGCTGATCGGCACCGCCGCCGAGTTCGCCAATTCGCTCTCGGACGAGAAGTGGCTGCTGCTGGCGGCGATCGTGACGGTCTACCTGATCCTCGGCATGCTCTATGAGAGCTACATCCACCCGATCACGATCCTGTCGACCTTGCCGTCGGCGGGCATCGGCGCCTGGCTGGCGCTGATGCTGTACCGGCAGGATCTCAATCTGATCTCGCTGATCGGCATCATCCTGCTCATCGGCATCGTCAAGAAGAACGCCATCATGATGGTGGATTTTGCGCTCGCCGCCGAACGCGAGGACGGCGCCTCCTCGTTCGACGCCATCCGGCAGGCCTGCATCCTCCGCTTCCGTCCGATCATGATGACGACGATGGCCGCGCTGTTCGGCGCGCTGCCGCTTGCGATCGGCTCGGGCACCGGCTCCGAGCTGCGCCAGCCGCTCGGCATCGCCATCGTCGGCGGCCCGATCGTCTCGCAAGTTCTCACGCTCTATACGACCCCCGTCGTCTATCTGGCGTTCGCCTCGCTGCGCACCCGGTTCGGATGGCAATCCGGATCCGCCGATGATCCGACGGCGCTGCCCCAGACGGAGCGGACCGCGCCGTGAGCGTCACCGCACAATTCGTGCTGCGGCCTGTGGCGACGACGCTCTTGATGATCGGCGTATTCCTGCTCGGTTGCGTCGCCTATTTCCGTCTGCCAATCGCCTCGCTTCCCGCGGTGGAGCGGCCCACCATCGGGATCTACGCGCCATTCCCCGGCGCGAGCCCGACGACGGTCGCGAACGCGCTGGCGCAGCCGCTCGAGACCACGCTCGCGCTGATCCCGGGGGTGACGGAAATCACCTCCTTCAGCGCCATGGGCGGCACCAGCATCACCGTGCAGTTCGAGCTCTCCATCGATCTCGATGCCGCCGCCGGCGCGGTCCAGGCCGCCATCAATTCGGCGGGACCCAATCTGCCGAAGGGACCGTGGCCGCCGACCTATTGGAAGGCGAACCCAGCCGGCCCTGCGGTCGTGGCGCTCGCCTTGACGAGCGACGTGTTCACACCCGGCGAGGTCTACAGCCTCGCCGACGGCGTGATCTCGCCAAAACTGTCGCAACTGCCGGGCGTCGCGCGGATCATCGTCAGCGGCGCCGAGCGAAGCGCGGTGCGCATCCAGGTGTCGCCGGCGCGGCTCGCCGCCATGAACCTGTCGCTGGAGGCGGCCCGCGTCGCCGTCGTCAACGCATCGCAGAACCTGCCGAAGGGCGCGATCTCGGTCGACGGGCAGCGCCTCACCATCGAGGCCAACGACCAGCTGCTGCAGGCCTCCGAATATCGCGATATCGTGCTGGCCTGGCGCAACGGCGCCCCGGTCCGCCTGGGCGACGTCGCCTCCGTGACCGACAGCGTCATCAACAACCGTCTCGCCGGCTGGTACGGCACCGAGCGCGGCATCGTTCTGTTCGTCTACAAGCAGTCGGACGCCAACATCGTCGAGACCGTCGACGCGATCAAAGCCGAGCTGCCGGAAATCCAGCTCTGGCTGCCGCCCGGCATCAAGCTGCATACTGTCTATGACCGCACCACGCTGATCCGGGCCGCCGTGAACGACGTCAAGCTCACGCTCGTGATCGCCTCGGCGCTGGTCGTGCTCGTCATCGCGCTATTCCTCAGGCGCTTTTGGGCCACCGTGATCCCGAGCGTCACCATTCCGGTCTCGCTGGCCGCGACCCTGTTCGTGATGAGCCTGTGCGGGTTCAGCCTGGACAATCTGTCGCTGATGGCGCTGACCATCGCCGCCGGCTTCGTCGTGGACGATGCCATCGTCATGATCGAGAACATCATCCGGCGGATGTCCGAGGGCGAGCCGGCGCTCCAGGCCGCCATCAACGGCGCCCGCCAGATGGCGTTCACGGTCGTCGCCATCACCGTCGCCCTGATTGCGGCGCTGATCCCGATCCTGTTCATGCCCGATGTCGTCGGGCGCTATTTCCGCGAGTTCGGCGTGACCTTGGTGGTCGCCATCGTATCCTCGGCGGCGATCTCGCTGACGCTGACGCCGATGATGTGCGGACATCTGCTCGATCGCGGCCGGCAGCGGCTACATAATCCCGGTGCGGCCCCCGAGCGCCGCACCTTCTATGCCCGCAGCCTCGACTGGACGCTGCGCCACCGTTTTCTCACCGTGCTGATGATCACCGCGCTGACGGGGACCAGCGTCTGGCTCTATCTGCAGCTGCCGAAAGGTTTCATGCCGACCCAGGACACCGGCGTGATGTTCGTCCGGACGGTCGCCCCGTCGAATATCTCGTTCCTGTCCATGGAGGACCGGCAGCGTGCGGTCGGCGAGGCGATCCTGCAGGATCCCGCGATCTCGGGTCTGACCTCCTTCATCGGAGAGGGCAACGGCAACGCGCTCAGCGTCGGCCAGATGCTGGTCGCGCTCAAGCCGCCTGACATCCGCAAGCTGTCGATCCAGCAGGTCATCGCGCGCTTGCGCGAACGCATGAACAGGATCGACGGCGTCCGGGTCTTCTTCGTGCCGCTGCAGGATCTCAATCTGGGCGTTCAGTCCGGCGGCTCGCGTTATCAATATACGCTCTGGGGCATCGACGAGGAGCAGGTGCTGCGCGCCGCGGAGAACATGATCCGCCGCGTCCGCGGCATTCCTCAGGTCATCGACGTCATCGCGAGCTGGGAAACCGGAGGCCTCCAGGCCGGCCTGACCATCGACCGCCTGCGCGCCGCGATGCTCGGCGTCACGCCGCTCGCGGTCGACAACACGCTCAACGACGCCTTCGGCCAGCGCCAGATCAATCTGCTGTTCCTTCCGACCAATTATGCGCGCGTGATCTTCGAGGTCGAGCCGCAGGCGGCGAGCGACCCCGGCTCGATGAGCCAGATCTACGTGCCGAGCGCCAGCGGCCGCGCAGTGCCGCTGACGGCATTGACCCGGCCGCAGCGCGCGCACGCGGCGATGTGGGTCCGCCACAGCGCCCAGTTTCCGGCCGCGACGATTTCGTTCGACATCAAGCCCGGCACGTCAATCGGCGACGCGATCGCCTCAATCCGCAACGAGGAGGCCGCGGCCAAGCTGCCCGACGACATCAAGGCGGAATTCCGCGGCGAGGCCAAGGAGGCGGACAAGTCGATCGTCAAGCAGGCCGCGCTGTTCGCAGCGGCCCTGATCGCGATCTACATCGCGCTCGGCATGCTCTACGAAAGCTATGTCCATCCGCTGACCATTCTCTCGACCTTGCCGCCCACCGCCTTCGGCGCGCTGGTCGCGCTGTGGGCAACTGGAACGCAGTTCACGCTGGTGACCACGATCGCCTGTATCCTGCTGGTCGGCATGGTGATGAAGAACGCCATCATGATGGTCGACTATGCCCTCGATGCGGAGCGGCATCGCGGCCTCAGCGCCCACGACGCCATCCTGCTCGCTGCACGGCTGCGGGCGCGGCCGATCACCATGACGATGCTGGCGGCATTCTTAAGCGCCGTCCCGATCGCACTCGGTACCGGCCCGGGTTTCGAGATCCGCCGGCCGCTCGGCATCACCATCATGGGCGGCCTGGTCGTCGCCCAGCTCTTCACGCTCTACTCGACGCCGGCGATGTACCTGATCCTGGACAGGCTGAGGCGGCGGAAGAAGGCGCCCGCCGCGGGCGCGACTCAGACACTCGCCGCAAGCGCTTCGCCGGCTTCGCCTCTTTCAGGCCTCGGCGGCTAATCCGGCGCTGCGCCGACGGCTCCGCACCAGCTCCCGCCCCTACCCTTGCAAGCGATTATGATCGCGAATTGACCGGACGTCGCAAGTGCGGAGCCGCCTGCAGAATTCAATGACAGCCTCGAACGCAACAGCGATGAGCACAGCAGCCGCCTTCTGTGACGCGGGCCTTGCGCATTTCAGGGACGGACGGCATCTCGACGCGCGTGCCTGCTATCAGCAGGCCCTGACGATCGATGCCGAGCACACCGACGCCCAACATCTCATGGGGCTGCTGCTTCTCCAGGCCAAGCAATACAACGAGGCCCTGCAGTGGATCGTCCGCGCGATCCAGCTCGCACCGAAGCCCGAATATCTTGCGAGCTTCGCAACGGTCCTGCAGCAATATGGGCGCGGCGACGAAGCACTCAATGTCATCGACCAGGCTATACAGCTTCGGCCCGACGACGCCGAGCTGTGGCGACGGCGTGGCGACATCTTCATTCAGCTTGCGCGCCTGGATCAAGCCTTGCCGAATTTTCAACACGCGCTCAAGCTCAATCCACGACATCACGACGCCCTGTATAAGGGCGGGATTGTCCTCCATAAGCTCGGGCGGAACGAGGAGGCGATCGCTCACCTTGATCTCAGTGACAGCCTGTCTCCAAACCATGCCGCGACGCTGCGGGTGCGCGCATGGGTTCTCTATTGCCTGAAACGGTTCGAGGACTCCGCGACCGACGGCAGGCGGGCGCACCAGCTCGATCCCCAAAATGCCGAGATCTGCAACAATCTGGGTCTTTCATTGCGCCGGCTCGGCAGGAATGAAGAGGCGCTGGCATGGTTCGACAAGGCCATCGAGATCCAACCGCGCTTCGTGGACGCCTTGGACAACAAACTGGTCGCGCTATTCCACCTTCATCGCTTCGACGAGGTGTTCGCACTGTCCGATCGCATGAAGTCGCTCGGGCTGAGCAGTACGGTGACCGAGTGGAACGTGTCGCTGGTGCATCTCCTGACAGGCAATTTCGAAGCCGGCTGGCTCGGACACCAGACCCGGTTGAAGCTGCCTTCGGCAAGACACCCTCAGTTTCAACAACCGATGTGGCTCGGCGGTGAAGACATCGAGGGAAAGACGATCCTTGTCGCGGCGGACGAGGGATTAGGCGACACCATTCACTTCGTCCGCTACATCCCCATGCTCGCGGAGCGAGGAGCACGCGTTGTTCTCGTCGTTCAAGACCCGCTGCATCGCCTGATGTCAACGCTAGGCGGTGTATCCCATTGTGTTCCGAGGTCGGCCATGGGCACGCTGCCGGCGTTCGATTTGCACTGCCCGATATCCAGCCTGCCGCTCGCGTTCAAGACCCGGCTCGATACGATCCCCTCGGGACCGTATCTGCCCGCCCCTCCGGATCACCTTGTTCAAGCCTGGGAGACTCGTCTTGGTGCTCGCACCAGGCTTCGGGTCGGCCTGGTCTGGTCCGGCGATCCATTTCACGTGAATGACGAGACCCGCTCGATTCCGCTGCGAACGCTGTCCCGTATCCTCGACGTCGATGCCACCTATGTCAGCCTGCAGAAGGCCCCGCGCCTGCATGATGCGGCGGTGCTGCGGGAGAGAAACGACATTCTCCACCTGACCGCAGATCTCACCGACTTCGCCGACACCGCCGCGTTGATCGCTTGCCTTGATCTCGTGATCACCGTCGACACCAGCGTTGCCCATCTCGCCGGCGCCCTTGGCCGTCCAACCTGGATCCTGCTGCCATGGACGCCCGACTACCGCTGGCTGCTCGATCGCGCGGACAGCCCCTGGTATCCGAGCGTGCGGCTGTTCCGGCAGACCGAAACGCGCGAATTCGAGAGCGTGCTCGATCGCGTGCGGGACGAATTGCGGGCACTGAGCAGGGCGTTCGGACATTGAGCCCGACATGCGCGGCGAACGGCGCCGATCGCCGAGCACCATTGCTTCGCCGTGGGGCTGTGATGCCGCAGCCGATCGCGCGATGCGCGACGACGCGGGAGGCGGTCAGATTACTCACGCGAATTCCCCATGGCCAGCCCTTCAATTATTCGATTCTCGATGCAGACGGAGCCGCAGCGGTAGTTGAGGCTTCGCCAGTGGCAACTTCCGTGCGGGATGGTCGGCAACTCGCTTGCACCAATCATTTCCAGATCGCAACCCTTGGACGATACAACCGACGTAACGCGGGGTCACATCGGCGCCTTCCCCCTCTCGAAACTTGGTGTCGCGCCGAACTGTCGATCTCCTTCAAACACCATACCGGGAATAATCGTGTGCAGCGGCCGCTTGCGAGGCGCGATGTCTTTGAATAGACGCGAGGTTACCTGGCGTAAGAGCGGAGGATGCAAAGTCATGCGCATGAGCAAAGCTGCCTTTGCGGCGTATGGCGGTACCAATCGTGGCGACCGCAGGCTGCGCCCTCGCGGTTATCGTAACTTTGGGCTTCGCCTTTCCAGCTGCTGCGGCCGCGGCTTGTCCGACCTGTTTCGGGTTCGAGCGCGAGGCTTCCGGCGTTTATATCGAGCAGAGCGCTTCACCGACGGATCGCACCGAGATAAGCATAATTCTCGACGAAGCGCGGCAGCGCGTTTCTGGCTTCTACGGCAGCCTTCGCAGCAATCCGCGTATCCTCATCTGTGTAATACCGTCCTGCTACCAGCGCATTGATGGCGGTGAATTGAAAGGCATGGCGATCATGACTTTCGCATTGTTCTTGTCGCCACATGGCACAACGCCGGTCATTGCCTCACATGAGCTCTCTCATATCGAGTTGCACGCGCGTTTGGGCCTATGGCAGACTTGGCGTCGCGCAGCACCGCAATGGTTCGACGAGGGCGTCGCCGTCGCCGTTTCAGGCGATCCTCGCTACCTAGCCCCCGTGAGCGCTACCGTAAAAACGAGATCGTCCGCCAGCAGAGCGTCGAGTACCCTCACCTCTCCGGCAAGCATGGCTACCCGGAGCTGTGCTTCCAGCAAGATCACCTGCTCGGTGGGATTAGTCATGAGATATCTCCCCTTTCAGGGTGAACAAAGTTCCCCAAGCAAAAGGGGATGAGGTGCTCACGACCGAAGCAGTGTGCGCGACTCGTGATCCGCCGTCATCTCCTTGGTCCTGATGACGTTGGATGAGGTCCGCTACTCCGCGCCGATCAGCGGAGAAGCGTACCTGTCGCGTGTCGCTCGTGCAAATTGGATCACCGATCTGTTCGCAGGGCCCCTCTCCTCGCGCCTGATCGATCGGTCTGACGAATGATCGACAGGCGCCCGGGATCAGCGACCGTGGAAGGCGGGAAGGCGCTTTTCCCGAAGCGCCCGGAAATATTCCTCGTGGTCGTCGCTCTGCGCAAGTCGGGCAAGTTCGGGGAACAGCGTCGCGTACGCGGCTTCCTGGCCTTCGCTGAGTGCGCGGTGGGCCGAATTCATTGTCGCTCGAATCCCAAGCGGAGCTGCCGCGGAGATCTTTCGAGCGACCTCAATCGCCCGATCGAGTTGCTTACCAGGCGGTGTCACGAACTGAACGAGGCCCATCCGGTATGCCTCGTCGGCGCCCCATTCGTCGCCTGTCAGCATATAGCGCATCGCATTCGCCCAACCCACTTCGCGGACAAAAGTGATCGTTCCGCCACCGGCCGGGAAATGGCCGCGGGTGACCTCCGGCTGTGCGAATACGGTATTGCTTGCGGCAACCCGGACATCGGCAGCGAGAAAGAGCTCGTGGCCTGCGCCTTGGCACTTGCCCTGCACGGCGACAACGAGCGGCTTCTCCCGACGCGGCGGAATGGTGCCCACCGGATTGATGAACTGGGGCGTTTCCGGGAAGCGACCAGTACGCAGGACTGGTGCCCAGCTTTCGGCATCAAGGACGCCGCCGACGAAATCCGCACCTTGAGAGTAGAGGACCGCAACACGGAGAGCGTCATCGTGATCGAGCATATACATCAAACGGCCCAAACCGATTACGCTCGACAGTTCGACGCGGTCGGTGTCCTGCCGAATGCCTATCATCAGAATCGAGCCGTCCAGCCGCTCCACCCTGACGTTGCTCGGCATCGCTCCCTGACCCGTCGGAGCAGGCGCAACCGGCGGCTGGCTCTGAGCGAAGGTCGGGCTGGCGGCGAGGACCGTAGCGGTCGCGCCAGCAGCCAAAAAGGCTCGGCGATGCAATCCCCCTGCGTTCGTTCCGGAGAATGGCTCTGTGGATTGCCGCGGGTGATCTTGCTCGGGTATGTCGCTGCGATTGTTGAACTCAGCAAGGACGTCGGTCATTGCAGTGTTCCTCCGCTAACGTTTCGCGTTGGCCAGAAGAGATACGACGGCTTTGCGTTGGCAACTATGGAGGATAACGTTGACAAGCCATGAAGAATATCTTCACAGTCAGACAAGGCGCGCTCGACTGAGTACGAGTTATTTGGAAGCGTTGCGTCAGCGCATGTTCTCGGAAAACGGCTGTGGCAGTCGGAGCGACTTCGTCGGAAACATGCGAGATCGCGCGTGCTTTCGTGGCGCTATGATTGAGCGCTCCGCAGTCCGACGAAGCCGCCAAATCTACGCCGCCCTATCCGCGAGCAATCGCCGCATGGCCTCCGGGTCGCGCTCGATAGCCAGTAGCAATGCGCGGGCCGGCGCGTCGGGTGTGCTCCGACGCTGCTCCCAATCACGCAAAGTCGTGATGGGCAGGTGGAAGGCTTCCGCAAATTCCGCTTGCGTCATTCCGAGACGCTGTCGCAGCAGCTTGACGCGCGATACGCGGCGCATCGTTGCGAGTTGCTCCGGAGCGAGCGGTTGCGCATCGGGGTCGGACTGTGCAGCGGCCACGACCTCCTCGTCGGCCATCGCATCGAGTCGCACCCATTCGGTGCCGCCCGTCGGGCGCGGGTCACCAGGTTTCACGGTCACCCGCGTAATACCGGTCTTGCTCATGTCGTGTGGCCTTCCGGGCCGAAATGATTCTGCACGTGTCCTCGCCAGGTAGCGTCACAATCACGAACAGTACCTGCCGCGAGCCACGCCGATGACCTGAACCCGCTCCTCGTCGTAGACAAACCGGGTGTCGACCTCTTCAATGCGGTTCGGGTGTTCGAGGGCTGCAATGGCATCGGGAAAATCCACGCCGTGTTTACGAAGATTCGTGGCGGCTTTGCCATTGTCCCATTCATATTGCACATAGCGAATAGTACCGGATATCGGTAGTAACCGCAGTGTGGCGCGATCTGGCCGGTTGGGCGAAGTATGGTTGCGTCGCCCTGGATGATGCCGGCGACCGCAGCGTGCTCTGGCGTAAGTGGCGCGCCCGGAACGATTCGAACGTCCGACCCTCAGATTCGTAGTCTGATGCTCTATCCAGCTGAGCTACGGGCGCGTTTTTCGCAGACAGCGCGGGCGGGGCCCGCAGGCAGCCTCCGGACAGCGCCAGAGGGGTGCGAAAGAGCGCTCTGACTAACCGCTCTAGCCCTGATTGGCAAGGTCCGGGATGAGGAGATTTTGCAGGGAGATGACGATCTCTCCCCGTCGTTCCGGGGCTCGCGAAGCGAGCACCCGGAATCTCGCGCCGAAAATCTCTGGATTCCGGGTTCGGCGCTACGCGCCGCCCCGGAATGACGGACACAGATCTGCCTCTGACCTACCTACGCCCGCGCCCGCTCGTTGCGGATGGAGAGGAGTTCCACGGGACGGTCGGGGATGACGATCCGGAAGGTGGCGCCGATGGTGCCCTCGACCAGATGGATGTCGCCGCCATGGGCGCGGACCAGCTCGGCAGCGATGGCGAGGCCCAGCCCGCTGCCGCCGGGGCGGCCGGAGGTCTGGAACGCCTCGAACAGATGCTCCCGGGTCTTCGGGGGCACGCCGGGGCCGGTATCGGAGACCTCCAGGATGGCAACCGCGCCTTCGCGCTTTCCGGTGATGCGGATCTGCTGCGGGCCGCCGTCGCCGGAGGCATGGCTCTCCAGCGCCTGGGCGGCGTTGCGCACCAGGTTGAGCAGCACGCGGAACAGCTGGTCGGGATCGGCATCGACCACAAGCCCCCGCTCGATCGCGGCGACCCAGGCGATCGAGACGTCATTGCCAAGACCCGCGGTCTCGCGCACCTCCAGCACGACCGGCTCGATCAGCATCATGCGCCGGTCGGGCGCGGCCTCCTGGGCTCGACCGTAGGACAGCGTCGACTGGCAGAAGGCGATGGCGCGCTCGAGCGAGCGCACGAGCTTTGGCGCAAAACGCTGCACCCGCGGATCGGGCACGCTGGCGAGCTGGTCCGACAGCAGTTGCGCCGAGGCCAGCAGATTGCGCAGATCGTGGTTGATCTTGGAGACGGCGAGGCCCAGCGCGGCAAGCCGGCTTTTCTGATGCAGCATCGACATCAGGTCGCGCTGCATGTCCGACAATTCGCGCTCGGCGACGCCGATCTCGTCGCTGCGCTGGCTCGGCACGATGATCCGCGCCGAGCTTTCCGGGTTCTCATGGAAGCCGACCAGGCTCGCGGTCAGCCGCCGCATCGGCCGCACGAAGAGATAATGGAGCGCGAGATAGACGAGGCCTGCAGTCAAAACGCCGATGATCAGCGCGACCACCACGACGTTGCGGGAGAAGCGGTACATCGACTGCCGCAGCGGCAGATCGTCGGTGACGATCTCGATGAACTGGGCGTTGCCGACACCGGGGCCGACGATGCGGATCGGCTGGTTGCCGGTCTCCAGCATCATCTGGAACGAGCCGGTGATGGCCTGCCACACCGTCATGTCGCGCAGGTCGATGTCGTGCTCGATCGTGGCGGGCAGGTTGTCGCTGGCGAGCAGGCGGCGCTGCTGGCCCATCTTGATCGCGACCGCGCGCGCATTGATGCTTTTGAGGATCTGCCGCGACAGCGAATCCGGCACCATGCCGAGCGGCGCCGCATCGAGCACCAGCGCCGCCGTGTTGGCCGCCGCGACGCGGTCGTTGAGGCGGTTGACCCAGAAGTTGGCGATCGCCGGCACGTAGAGCAGGACGGCCGCGATCATCACCAGCGGGACGGTCAGCAGCAGCAGTTTTCCGGACAGGCCAAGCCCATCCGGCCCGCGCGACCGCGTCACCGGCTGGTCCGCTGGCCGATCCGGATCTTGATCCAGATTTTGGGTCGGCTGCTGGAGGTCTGTCGCTACCACGAAATTCGCCCCTGCTGGCCTTCTGATAGAGCCCGACTGATGGAGGATGCGACCCGCCCTGGGGGGTGGTCAAATTACGGATCGCTAATCTGCCAAGGTCGGATGTAGGCGCAGATACCGCGAGTCGCCACCTCAGGAGTTAAAAACCCCAACGAAACAGTGATATTCACCGGAACTGCGCGGTCCTGCGGCGTTGACGAAAACAAGACGCTCGCATATAAGCCGCGCAAATTGTCCGCGATGACCCGGTGCGACACCGGGAGCGGCTCTTCTGGGGCCGGAAATGGCCCATTTTGGGCCGCATCTTCCGGACTTTATCATCAATTCTACAGGCAAATTGCCCGGTCAGCGGAGAAAAACCCGTGAAGCGGACTTATCAACCCAGCAAACTGGTGCGCAAGCGCCGCCACGGCTTCCGGGCCCGTCTCGCGACCGCCGGCGGTCGCAAGGTTCTGGCTGCCCGCCGCGCTCGCGGCCGCAAGCGTCTGAGCGCCTGAGCCGGACCCCCTTTTTGGGATTTCATTATGGATCGGCTGAGGCAGCGGGCGGATTTCCTCGCCGTTGCCAATGGCGCGCGGGTGAATAGTCCCGCGTTCGTCCTGCAAAGCCGTGGTCGCGACGACAGCGGCCCGATCCGGATCGGCTTCACCGTTACCAAAAAGAACGGCAACGCCCCCGAGCGCAATCGCATCCGGCGCCGGCTTCGCGAACTGGTGAAGCGGCTCGATCCGGTGTCGATGCAACCCCATCATGATTACGTGCTGGTCGGCCGCAGGGACGCGCTTTCGCGCGACTTCACGACCATGCTCGACGATCTGCGCATAGCGTTCACGAAGCCCGCGCGGCATACGGACAAGGGACTGGCAAGGGGACGCGGGCCGAGGCCCGGCCCAGCCGCCAGCCGCAAACCGGATTGATGACGAGACCATAGTGATGACTGACAATCGCAATACCATCCTCGCCGTCATTCTCTCCGGCCTGGTGCTGATCGCCTGGCAGTATTTCTACAACGTGCCGGCGATGGAGAAGCAGCGCGCCCAGCAGCAGACGCAGGCCGAGCTCCAGAAGACCAATCCGCAGCCGACGGCGTCCGCAACACCGGGCGCCACGCCGCAGGCCGGCAGCGCGCCTGCGCCCACCACCGCGCCGGGCGCGAACCAGCAGGCCCAGCCGACCGTCAGCCGCGACACCGCGATTGCCGCGAGCCCCCGCGTGAAGATCGACACGCCGCGGCTCTCCGGCAGCATCTCGCTGAAGGGCGGCCGCATCGACGACCTCGCGCTGCTGCAATTCCGCGAGACGGTCGACCCGAAGTCGCCGCCGATCATTCTCTATTCGCCCTCGGGCACGGCAGAGCCCTATTACGCCGAGTTCGGCTGGGTGGCGGCAACAGGCGTGACGGCGAAGATGCCTGACGCGCAGTCCGTCTGGCAGCAGGAGGGCAGCGGCAGCCTGACCCCGACCACGCCGGCGGTGCTGAAGTGGGATAATGGCGAAGGCCTCACCTTCCGCCGCACCATCGCGGTCGACGACCACTATCTCTTCACGGTCAAGGACGAGGTGAGCAATGTCGGCAACGCGCCGGTCACGCTTTATCCGTTCGCGCTGATCTCGCGCCACGGCACGCCGCAGGTCTCAGGCTATTACATCCTGCACGAAGGCCTGATCGGCTATCTCGATGGCTTGCAGGAATACGCCTACAAGAAGATCGACGAAGCCAAGTCGGTGAGCTTCAAGGCCACCAATGGCTGGCTCGGCATGACCGACAAGTACTGGGCTTCGGCGCTGCTGCCCGACACCAGTGCGCAGCTTCAGGCGAAGTTCTCCTCGAACCTCGTCGGCAACGTCCATACCTACCAGACCGACTATCTGCTCGACCCCGTCACCGTCGCGATCGGCGGCACGGCGACAGCAAACGCGCGGCTGTTCGCCGGTGCCAAGGAAGCCGGCGTCGTCGGCGTGTTCCCGTTCGCGGGGCTCGGCGGCTACAACAAGGAGCTCGGGCTGAACCATTTCGATCTCTTGATCGACTGGGGCTGGTTCTACTTCATCACCAAGCCGATGTTCCTCGGCCTCGACTTCTTCTATCGCTTCTTCGGCAATTTCGGCATCTCGATCCTGCTCGTGACCGTGATCGTGAAGCTGTTGTTCTTCCCGCTGGCCAACAAGTCCTACGCCTCGATGGCGAAGATGAAATCGGTCCAGCCGCAGCTTCAGGCGCTGAAGGAGCGCTATCCCGACGACAAGGTGAAGCAGCAGCAGGAGATGATGGAGATCTACCGCAAGGAGAAGATCAATCCGGTCGCCGGCTGTCTTCCCGTGGTGATCCAGATCCCGGTGTTCTTCTCGCTCTACAAGGTGCTGTTCGTCACCATCGAGATGCGGCACGCGCCGTTCTTCGGCTGGATCAAGGACCTCTCGGCGCCCGATCCGACCAATCTGTTCACGCTGTTCGGACTGATCCCGTTCGATCCGACCACGCTGCCGGTGTTCGGCCATTATCTCGCGCTCGGCATCTGGCCGATCATCATGGGCATCACGATGTGGTTCCAGATGAAGCTGAACCCGACGCCGCCGGATCCGACGCAGCAGATCATCTTCAACTGGATGCCGCTGATCTTCACCTTCATGCTGGCGGGCTTCCCGGCAGGCCTCGTGATCTACTGGGCCTGGAACAACACGCTCTCCGTGCTCCAGCAGAGCTTCATCATGCGCCGCAACGGCGTGAAGGTGGAGCTGTTCGACAATCTCAAGGCGACGTTCGCGAGGAAGGCGACGTAGCTTTTCTGGCAGGCGCCCGCCAATGTGATGCGGGCACAATGCTTCCAAGTCGTCATGCCCGGGCTTGTCCCGGGCATCCACGTTTTGGAAGCTTGCTCCGTGGCAAGACGTGGATGGCCGGGACGAGCCCGGCCATGACGAAAGGATAGAGCCTTCGCATGACCGACGACAAAGATGCGAAGCTGATCGAAGCCGGCCGAAAGCTGTTCACCCGCGACTGGCAGTTCATCTGGGCCTCGCCCTCGATTCAAACGCTGCCGCCGATGGCGGGGCTGGAGATCGCCTTTGCCGGCCGCTCCAATGTCGGCAAGTCGAGCCTGATCAACGCGCTGACCGGCCGCAACGCGCTGGCGCGCACCTCGCATACGCCGGGCCGCACCCAGGAGCTGATCTTCTTCGAGGTCCCCGGGAAAACCGACCTGCGTCTCGTCGACATGCCCGGCTATGGCTACGCCAAGGCGCCGAAGAGCCAGGTCGCGTCCTGGACCGAGCTGATCCACAAATTCCTGCTGGGACGCGCCTCGCTCGCCCGCGTCTACGTGCTGATCGACGCGCGGCACGGCTTGAAGGACGTCGATCTCGAGGTCCTCAAGACGCTCGACCGTTCGGCCGTCAGCTATCAGGTCGTGCTGACCAAGGCCGACCAGGTGAAGGCGAGCGAACTCGAGTCCTGCATCGCCGAGACCGAAGCCGCGCTCGCCAAACATCCGGCCGCGTTCCCGAACGTGATCGCGACCTCGTCGCGCAGCTCGACCGGCATGGCCGAACTGCGTGCTGCCATGGCGAAACTTCTGGAAGAGCGGACCAAGTGATGGCCCGCCTGCTGGTCGCCCTTGCCGGTCTGATGGGCGCCGCCGGCGTCGTGCTGGCCGCAGCCTCCGCCCATGGCGCCGACGCCACCCGGCTTGCCTCAGCGAGCGCCATGCTGCTGTTTCATGCAACTGCCATATTGGCCTGCGTCGCCCTGCTCGCGGGCGGCCTTCTGCACGGCGGAATTGGCCTGATCGCCGCGTTCGGCTTCGTGATCGGCGCCGCGCTGTTCGCGGGCGACCTCACTGTGCTGCAATATGCCGGCCATTCGCTGTTTCCGTTCGCGGCGCCGACCGGCGGAACGACAATGATTTTGAGCTGGCTGGCGGTGACGCTGGCGGCGGTGGCGGCGAAGCGCGGCCCGTAGCAGCGGCATGGCAGTCACACTTTGCGCCTCGCCCGCCAATCAGATAGAACGCTGGCCGCGTTAGTCCCGCAAGCCGAGATCCGCCTCATGACCGAAATCTCCCCGCTCGACCAGGCCCGCATCCTGTCCGAAGCGCTGCCGCACATGCAGCAATACGACGAAGAAACCATCGTCATCAAATATGGCGGGCATGCCATGGGCGACGAGGAGACCGCGAAGAATTTCGCCCGCGACATCGTGCTGCTGGAGCAGACCGCGATCAATCCGGTGGTGGTGCATGGCGGCGGCCCGCAGATCGCGACCATGCTCAAGCGCCTCGGCATCGCCTCCGAATTCGCCGCCGGCCTGCGCATCACCGATGCAGCGACCATCGAGATCGTCGAGATGGTGCTCGCCGGCTCCGTCAACAAGCAGATCGTCGGCTACATCAACGAAGCCGGCGGCAAGGCCGTGGGTCTCTCGGGCAAGGACGGCAACATGGTGAAGGCGTCGAAGACGACGCGCACCATCATCGATCCGGACTCGCATATCGAGAAGGCGGTCGATCTCGGTTACGTCGGCGATCCCGAGAAGGTCGACCTCACGCTGCTCAATCAGTTGATCGGCTACGAGCTGATCCCGGTGCTGGCGCCGCTCGCGACCTCCAAGGACGGCCTGACGCTGAACGTCAACGCCGACACCTTTGCCGGTGCGGTGGCCGGCGCGCTGAAGGCCAAGCGCCTCTTGCTGCTCACCGACGTGCCCGGCGTGCTCGACAAGTCGAAGAAGCTGATTCCGCAGCTCTCGGTGAAGGACGCGCGCAAATTGATCGCCGACGGCACCATTTCCGGCGGCATGATCCCGAAGGTCGAGACCTGCATCTACGCGCTCGAGCAGGGCGTCGAGGGCGTCGTCATCATCGACGGCAAGATGCAGCATGCGGTGCTGCTCGAGCTCTTCACCAACACGGGCACGGGAACGCTGATCCACAAGTGATGAGCGAACACGAGCAGCGGAAAAAGGTCGTCATGCCCGGGCTTGACCCGGGCATCCACGGCTCTCGCCTTGCTCAGTCATTCCGGGGCGCCCAAAGGGCGAATCCGGAATGACGAGAGACACGCGGCACCACCGTACGCCTCTGACGCGTCTCCTGATGACGCTGCCCGCCGCGGCCGTCTCGCTTTTCTTCTCGTCCGCGCCGGCCTTCGCCGACCTCAAGATCTGCAACCGCATGTCCTACGTCGTCGAGGCCGCGATCGGCATCGACGACAAGGCGGCGACCGCGACGCGGGGCTGGTTCAGGATCGATCCCGCCACCTGCCGCGTGGTGGTGCAGGGCACGCTCACCGCCGACCGCATCCTGCTCAACGCCCGCGCGCTCGGCGTCTATGGCGCCTCGCCGATCCCGCAGAACGGCAGGGACACGCTGTGCGTGGCGCAGGACAATTTCGTCATCGCGGCCGCGCGGCAGTGCCGCAGCGGACAGACGCAAGCCGCCTTCACCCAGATCACGCCGACGCAAGGCGACGACGGCAATCTCGTCGCCTATCTCGCCGAGGATTCCGAATATGACGACGAGCAGGCCCGGCTCGCCGGCATCCAGCGGCTGCTTGTGATCGCGGGTTACGACATCGGCGCGATCGACGGCGTCGACGGACCGAAGACGCAGGCCGCACTGGCTGCGTTCCTGAAGAGCCGCGGGCTGTCCACCGACGTGGTCGCATCGCCGAATCTCTTCAAGACCATGGTCGATGCGGCGCAGACGCCGTCCACCAGCGGGCTCACCTGGTGCAACGACACGCCGCACAAGGTGATGGCGGCGGTCGCGACCGACGACGGCAAGTCGGTGACGAGCCGCGGCTGGTACCGCATCGATCCCAGGACATGCCTGCATCCTGATGTGAGCGGGCAACCGAAGCAGATCTTCAGCTTCGCGGAAGCGGTCGATGGCGACAACCGCGCCGTCAAGCTGAAGGACAAGCTGCTGAACTGGGGCGGCGACAAGCAGCTCTGCACGCGCGAGACCAAATTCGAAACCAACGAGCAGACCGATTGCGGCGCGCGCGGATTTGCGGCGACGGGCTTTGGCGTGGTGGACATGTCGAGCGGCGGCAAGACGCTGCGCTTTGCGGTGCCTTGATTGAGAGAGTTTTGATGAAATCTCCCCGCGCGTTTACCCACGTCGACACCTGGGTGTTCGACCTCGACAACACGCTCTATCCGCATCACGTCAATCTGTGGCAGCAGGTCGATGCGCGGATCGGGGAGTTCGTGTGCAACTGGCTGCAGGTCGGCCCGGAGGAAGCGCGCAGGATCCAGAAGGACTATTACCTGCGCTTCGGCACCACCATGCGCGGCATGATGACCCTGCATGGCGTGCGCGCCGACGACTATCTCGCTTACGTGCACAGGATCGACCATTCGCCGCTGGAGCCGAACCCGGCGCTCGGCGCGGCCATCGCAAAATTGCCGGGGCGAAAACTGATCCTGACCAACGGCTCGGTCGACCATGTCGATGCGGTGCTGGCGCGGCTCGGGCTCGGCTCACATTTCGACGGCGTGTTCGACATCATCGCCGCCGAGTTCGAACCGAAGCCCGCGGCGCTGACCTACCGGAAATTCCTCAGCCTGCATGCGGTCGACCCGACCAAGGCCGCTATGTTCGAAGACCTCGCCCGCAACCTCACCGTCCCGCATGAGCTCGGCATGACCACGGTGCTGGTGGTGCCTGACGGCACCAAGGAAGTGGTGCGCGAGGATTGGGAACTGGAAGGCCGCGATGCCGCCCATGTCGACCACGTCACGGATGATCTGGCCGGGTTTTTGGCCAGGGTGTCGCCACGCTAACCGCCGACGTCCCGGGGCGCGAAGCGAGCCCGGGACGACGGTGGAGTATGCCTTGACTCCACCTCTCCAAATCCCGAAAAAGCGCCCCAATCCATCAAAATTCCCGTCTGCCACTGAGGAAATCCCGATGTCCCTGTCCGCCC
This sequence comes from Bradyrhizobium diazoefficiens, assembly GCF_016616885.1. Classification (NCBI taxonomy): domain Bacteria; kingdom Pseudomonadati; phylum Pseudomonadota; class Alphaproteobacteria; order Hyphomicrobiales; family Nitrobacteraceae; genus Bradyrhizobium; species Bradyrhizobium diazoefficiens. The sequence goes on from NZ_CP067102.1 coordinate 7,611,089, forward strand.
TGGAATCCACCATCAACAGCGCCTTCGACGCGCGCGACGGCATCTCGACATCGACCAAGGGCGAAGTGCGCGAGGCCGTGAACCAGTCGCTGGAGATTCTGGACAAGGGCGAGGCACGCGTTGCCGAGCGCGGCACTGATGGCAAGTGGAAGGTCAATCAGTGGCTGAAGAAGGCCGTGCTGCTCTCCTTCCGCCTCAACGACATGGACGTCATTCCCGGCGGCCCGGGCCAGGCGAACTGGTGGGACAAGGTGCCCTCGAAGTTCGAAGGCTGGGGCCCGAACCGTTTTCGCGATGCCGGCTTTCGCGCGGTGCCCGGCGCCGTGGTGCGCCGCTCGGCCTTCATTGCCAAGAACGTCGTGCTGATGCCGTCCTTCGTCAATCTCGGCGCCTATGTCGATGAGAGCACCATGGTCGACACCTGGGCGACCGTCGGCTCCTGCGCGCAGATCGGCAAGCGCGTGCACATCTCCGGCGGCGCCGGCATCGGCGGCGTGCTCGAGCCGCTCCAGGCCGAGCCCGTCATCATCGAGGACGACTGCTTCATCGGCGCGCGCTCCGAGGTCGCCGAGGGCGTCATCGTGCGCAAGGGCGCGGTGCTGTCGATGGGCGTGTTCCTGGGCGCCTCGACCAAGATCGTCGACCGCGAGACCGGCGAGATCTTCATGGGCGAAGTGCCGGAGTATTCGGTGGTGGTGCCCGGCGCGCTGCCCGGCAAGCCGATGAAGAACGGCCAGATCGGCCCGAGCACCGCCTGCGCGGTGATCGTCAAGCGCGTCGACGAGCGCACGCGGTCGAAGACCAGCATCAACGAGCTGCTGCGGGATTAAGTTCTACCGCGAACTGGAATTTGTCCCGCCCAGCGCTAGCCCACCCGGCGGCATGCATGTTAAGCGGGGCGCATGACCGATGCCCTGTCCATTGCCCGCGACCTCATCCGCTGCCCCTCCGTCACCCCGGCTGACGCCGGTGCACTGGGAGTGCTCGAAAAGGCTCTCAATGAAGCCGGCTTCACCTGCCACCGTGTGACCTTCAGCGAACCCGGCACCGCCGATGTCGACAATCTCTACGCGCGGATCGGCACAGAAGGGCCGCACATCAGCTTCGCCGGCCATACCGACGTGGTGCCGCCCGGCGACGAAAGCGCCTGGAGTGTCGGGGCGTTCTCGGGCGAAGTGAAGGACGGTTTCCTGCACGGCCGCGGCGCAGTCGACATGAAGGGCGGCATCGCCTGCTCGGTCGCCGCGGTGCTGGAGCATCTCGCCGCCAACGACGGCAAGCCGCGTGCGGACGGCACGGGCTCGATCTCGTTCCTGATCACCGGCGACGAGGAAGACGTCTCGATCAACGGCACGATCAAGCTGCTGAAATGGGCGGCGGAGCGCGGCGAGACATTCGATCATTGCGTGCTCGGCGAGCCCTCCAATGTCGAGACGCTGGGCGACACCATCAAGGTTGGCCGCCGCGGCTCGCAATCCGGCACGCTGTATGTCGACGGCGTTCAGGGCCACGTCGCCTATCCGCATCGCGCGGCCAATCCGGTGCCGGACATTTCGAGGCTGATCGTGGCCATCAGCGACGAACCGCTCGATCATGGCAGCGCGCAGTTCCAGGCGTCCAATCTCGAATTCACCTCGGTGGACGTCGGCAACAAGGCCAACAACGTCATCCCCGGTGAGGCCCGCGCAAAGTTCAACATCCGCTACAATGACAACCATACGCAGGCGAGCCTGCGCGAGCTGGTCGAGACGCGACTGACAAAAGCCTGCGGCAACCGCATCCGCGCCCGCATTGTCTGGGAGCCCTCGAACTCCAACGTGTTCGTCACCAAGCCCGGCCCGTTCACCGACCTCGCAGTGTCCGCGATCGAGGAAGTGACGGGCCGCAAGCCGGAGCTGTCGACCTCAGGCGGCACCTCGGACGCCCGCTTCATCTCGAGCTATTGCCCGGTGATCGAGTTCGGTCTGGTCGGCCAGACCATGCACCAGGTCAACGAGCGCGTGCCGGTCAAGGATCTGGAGAAGCTGACGCAGGTGTATCGCGGGATTTTGACGCGGTATTTTGGGTAGGGTGCTGTTGTCGCCACAAGCTCCGCTGTCATCGCCCCGCCTTGTGCGCAATTGCGCACTGGGGCGGGCGATCCAGTATTCCAGAGACGGTGCTTGAGCCGAGAAGCCGCGGCGTACTGGATGCCCGCCTTCGCGGGGCATGACACCGAGGGCGTAGTGAGAGCGCGCGTACTCCGCACTCTCGCTCACCTCAATAATCCACCTTCACCAGATACAGCCCCTCAGGCGGCGCGACGATGCCGCAGGCGGCGCGGCTGCGGGCCTCTAGCGCTGCGGAGAGATCGTCCGCGGTCCAGCGGCCTTCGCCGACCCAGACCAGCGAGCCCACCATCGAGCGCACCTGACTGTGTAGGAACGAGCGCGCCGACGTGACGATGGTGATCTCGCGCCCATCGCGCAGCACATCGAGCTGATCGAGCGTCTTCTCGGGCGATTTCGCCTGGCACTCGGTGTCGCGAAAGGTCGTGAAGTCGTGCTTGCCGAGCAGGCGCTGCGCCGCTGCATGCATCGCGTCGGCATCGAGCCGCCGCGGCACGCGCCAGGCATGGCCGATATCGAGCGCGAGATTGGCGCGGGTGTTGATGACGCGGTAGCGATAATGGCGCTTCACGGCCGAGAAGCGCGCTTCGAACGTGTCGGGCACGATCTCGGCCTCGAGCACCGCAATCGGATGCGGGCGCAGATGCGCGTTCAGCCCGTCACGAAAACGGCCCGGCGGAAATTGCTTCTCGATGTCGACATGCGCAACCTGGCCGCGCGCATGCACGCCGGCATCCGTGCGGCCGGCGCCATGCACCCGCAGATCCGCGCCGGTCATCGCCTTCACCGCCGCTTCCAGCGCACCCTGCACCGAGGGCAGCGTGTCCTGGACCTGCCAGCCGAAGAACGGCGCGCCGTCATATTCGATGGTGAGCTTGTAGCGGGGCATCAGATGAGCCGCATGGGCGGCTCGACCTTCACGCCGCGCAAGAAGTCCACCGCCTGCATCCGGGCCTTGCCTTCGCGCTGCAGCTCGAGGATGCGGATCGCACCCTCGCCGCAGGCGATGGTGAGCTGGCCATCGAGCACCTCGCCCGGCGCACCGGCGCCCTTTGCGAGCTCACAGCGCAAAATTTTTACGCGCGCATTCTCCGTAATACCGGCGAGCTCTGCCCAGGCGCCGGGAAACGGCGACAGGCCGTGGATGTGGCGCAGCACCGCGTGCGCGGACTTGCTCCAGTCGATCCGCGCCTCCGCCTTGTCGATCTTGGCGGCATAGGTGACCCCGTCCTCGCTCTGTTTTTTGAGCTGGAGCGCGCTGCGGTCGAGCGCGGCCATCGCGCGCACCATCAGATCGGCACCAAGCCGGGACAGGCGATCGTGCAGATCGAGCGCGGTCATATTGTCGGTGATCGCGAGCCGCTCGGCCATGGCGACGTCGCCAGTGTCGAGACCGACATCCATCTTCATCACCATCACGCCACTCTCGGCATCGCCGGCCATGATCGCGCGGTTGATGGGCGCCGCGCCGCGCCAGCGCGGCAGCAGCGAGGCGTGAAGGTTGTAGCAGCCGAGCTTTGGCGCATCGAGGATCGCCTGCGGCAGGATCATGCCGTAGGCGACGACGACGGCGGCATCGGCGTCAAACGCGCTAAACGCGTCGAGCGCTTCCTGCGTCTTCAGCGTCTTCGGCGTCAGCACGGGCACGCCGAGCTTTCGCGCAGCCTCTTCAACCGGGGTTGGCTGCAATTGCAGCCCGCGCCGGCCGCCCGGCTTCGGCGCGCGGGTATAGACGGCCACGATCTCGTGGCCGTGCGCGACGAGCGCGAGCAGCGTCGGCACGGAGAAATCGGGCGTGCCCATGAAGATCAGGCGGAGGGGCATCGACGGAGAACCTTACTCCGCGCGCTTGGCGGCTTTCTCGAACTTCTTGATCACGCGGTCGCGCTTGAGCTTTGAGAGATAGTCGACGAACAGCACGCCGTTGAGATGGTCGATTTCGTGCTGGATGCAGGTGGCGTAGAGGCCTTCGGCATCCTCCTCGTGCACCTTGCCGTCCAGATCCGTGAAACGCACGCGCACTTTCGCCGGCCTCTCGACTTCCTCGTAATATTCGGGGATCGACAGGCAGCCTTCCTCGTAGACCGACAGATCCTCGGACGACGCGATGATCTCGGGATTGATGAAGACGCGTGGCTCCGGCTTGGTCTCGCCGTCCTGGTTGGGCTTGGCGAGGTCCATGGTGATCAGCCGTAGCGGCTGCGCAATCTGGATCGCCGCCAGGCCAATGCCGGGCGCGTCGTACATGGTTTCGAACATGTCATCGGCAAGCTTGCGGATCTCCGGCGTGACCTTCTCGATCGGCTTGGAGACCAGACGCAGCTGCTTGTCGGGCAGGATGATGATTTCTCTGAGGGCCATGGCGGGCGATTTAAGCCGCGCGCGACAAGCGGTCAATGCGGCCGGGAACGCGTTAACACTCCGCTAACCATAAAACTTGTTTCGTTAATCATAAAAATTAGGGGTCGATTAACCATAAATGTTCGCTATTCGTTCGTATGACCTGGCGAATCGGCTAGAAGGGCTGGCATGAACGAGATCATTTTCATGCTTGGCGACTGGCCGCTGCGTACACTCGATGCGCTGATCGGCTTCGGCGCCCTGGTCCTCATCCTGCTGATCATCATTGCGGTCGTGATCGCGCGGTCCGGGCGGCGCGGCGCGGAACTCGCGATGGCGAGCGCCATCCGCGCCGACGAGCTGGAGGAGCGCCTCAGCCAGGTCCTGCACGCCCAGAGCGAGGCCGCCGGCCGAGCCGACGCCATGACCCAGGCACTGGCCGGCCGCCAGGCCGAGATGGCCCGGGCGGTCAACGAGCGGCTGGATTCGGTGACCCATCGGGTCGGCCAGTCCATGGAACACTCGACCCGCAACACCATGGAGAGCCTGCGCGCGCTGCACGAGCGGCTCGGCATCATCGACAACGCGCACAAGAACCTCACCGACCTCACCACGCAGGTGACGACGTTGCGCGACGTGCTCGCCAACAAGCAGTCGCGCGGCGCCTTTGGCCAGGCGCGGATGGAGGCGATCGTCCAGGACGGCCTGCCGAAGGGGGCTTACGAATTCCAGTTCACGCTCTCGACCGGAAAGCGGCCCGATTGCGTCGTGTTCCTGCCCGACAAGCGCCCGCTCTGTATCGACGCAAAATTTCCGCTGGAGGCGATGACCGCGCTGCACGACGCCCGCACCGACGAGGAGAAGCGCGCCGCCACGCAGCGGCTGCGCGGCGACGTGATGAAGCATGTCAGCGACATCGCGGAAAAATACCTCGTCACCGGCGAGACCCAGGAAATGGCGCTGATGTTCGTGCCATCGGAATCGGTCTACGCTGAGATCCATGATGGTTTCGACGACGTGATCCAGAAGGCCTATCGCGCCAAGGTCGTGCTGGTGTCGCCCTCGCTGCTGATGCTCGCGATCCAGGTGATGCAGCAGATCATGAAGGACGCGCGCATGCGCGACGCCGCCGACCAGATCCAGACCGAGGTGATCAAGCTCGGCGACGATCTCGGCCGCCTGCGCGACCGCGTGCTGAAACTGCAGAAGCACTTTGCCGACGCGAACGAGGACGTCCGCCAGATCCTGATCTCCGCCGACAAGATCGAGAAGCGCGCAGGGCGAATCGAGGAGCTCGATTTCAGCAAGACCGACGCGCCCGCGGACGGCCCGCGGCTGGTGGCGTCAGGCGCGGCCGAGTTGTTTCCGAGGAAGCTCCAGGCGGGGGAGTGAGATTGAGGCGCACTGTCATGCCCCGCGAAGGCGGGTATCCAGTACGCTGGGACGGCTGTGGTTGAATCCAGACGCCGGTGGGTACTGGATCGTCCGCCTTCGCGGACGATGACACCGAGAAGGCGACGACACCTCCCTCGTGGCCCCCAGAATCTGCTAACACCTTCCCATGACCGCACCCGACGCGACCTCGCCCGCCGGAACTGATGCCCCCGCGACCTCCTGGCACGACAGCCTGGCTGTTTACCTGCAACCGCGGGTGCTGATCGTGCTGTTCCTCGGCTTCTCCTCGGGGCTGCCGCTGGCACTGTCGGGGTCGACGCTGCTGGTGTGGATGCGCGAGGCCGGCGTCGATCTCAAGACCATCGGACTGTTTGCGCTGGTCGGCACGCCCTACACGCTGAAATTCCTCTGGGCGCCGCTGGTGGACGCGCTGCATGTGCCGCTGTTCACCCGCGCCTTTGGCCGGCGGCGCGGCTGGCTGCTGTTCTCGCAATTGCTGCTGATCATCGCGATCCTGCTGCTGGCGATGACCGATCCCGCGCGCTCGCCGTTCTACGTCGCACTCGGTGCGCTCTTGGTGGCAACGACCTCGTCGACGCAGGACATCGTGGTCGACGCCTTCCGCGTCGAGAGCCTGCCCGAGAGCGAGCAGGCCGCCGGCATGGCCGCCTACGTCGCGGCTTACCGCATCGGCATGCTGGTCTCGACTGCCGGGGCGCTGTTCATGGTCTCCGGCTTCGAGAGCACCGGCATCACGCGCAGCTCGGCCTGGATGTGGGGCTATGTGGTGATGGCGTCGATGGTGCTGATCGGAACGATCACGGCACTCGTGGCGACCGAGCCCGAGCCATCGGTACGGGCGGAAGCTGCGACGCACGAAGAGTCCGCATTCACGCGCGTGCTGCACGCGGCGATCGGCGCCTTCTCCGAATTCCTGTCGCGCAAGGACGCGCTCGCGGCGCTCGCCTTCGTCGTGCTGTTCAAATTCACGGACGCGTTCTCGGGCACCATGACCGCGCCGTTCGTGATCGACCTCGGCTTCACCCGCAACGACTATGCGGCGATCGTGAAGGGCGTCGGCCTCGCCGCGACCCTGATCGGCGGCTTTGCCGGCGGTTTTGTCGCGCGGCGTTACTCGCTGGCGACTTCGCTCTGGATCGGCGGCGTGGTGCAGGCGCTGGCCAATTTGACCTTCTCCTGGCTCGCCATAGTCGGCACCAATCAATGGGCACTGGCGCTCGCGATCTGCGCCGAGAATTTCACCAGCGCCATCGGCACCGTGATCTTCGTCGCCTATCTCTCGGCGCTGTGCCAGAACCCGCTGCACACGGCGACACAATATGCGCTGCTCACCGCGCTTGCAGCGGTGGGGCGGACCTATCTGTCGTCAGGGGCCGGTTTCGTGGCGGATACGACCGGCTGGCCGCTGTTCTTTGTGATCTGCGTGCTGGTGGCGATCCCGAGCCTGGTGCTGCTGACCTGGTTGCAGAAGCGCGGGCATTTTGAGGCGCTGGGGCCGGTGCGGGTGTAGAGCCGCGCCCTCCTACTTCCTCACCAAACTCCACTTCGTGATCACGGCCTCGCTCATCTGGCCGGGATCGCTGGCGCAGGCGACCTCGTCGACCTTGACCGAGATCTCCTTGCCGGCGAACGATTTCAGCTGCGCGGCTTGCGCGTCGCCGTTGGGAACGAGCTGGAAGGTCTCAGGCCCGGTCTCGAGATCGCACAGCCCGTTCGGCGCCGGCAGGCGGCGCGGCTCGGAGGTGATCTGGTACATCGCAATCCGCTTGCCGGCGTTCTTGACGTCGCGCACTTTCATGGCGTTCAGCTCGCCCGAGAGCACCTCGCCGGCGCCGATCGGCTTGCCGGGCTTCGAGGGCAGCGGCGCCTCGCCGTCCTGCTGCGCGGCGATGGCCGGGGTCACCAGCAGCAGCATCGTCGCGACCAAAGCCGATCGTGTGGCGAATCGTTTCGTCATGTCGTCCGTTCCGTCAAGTCTGGATGGCTAGAACAGGGTCCGCTGCCGCATCGCGGCCGATAGCGTGCCCTCATCGAGATAATCAAGCTCGCCACCAACAGGCACACCATGGGCCAGCCGGGTTACTTTTACGTTGGCGTCCTGAAGCAGGTCGGTGATGTAATGCGCGGTGGTCTGGCCGTCGACGGTCGCATTCAGCGCCAGGATGATTTCGTGCACCTCGGCCGCATGCGCACGCGCGACCAGCGCGTCGATGGTGAGGTCCTGCGGCCCGACACCGTCGAGCGGCGACAAGGTCGCGCCCAGCACGTGGTAGCGCCCTTGGGTCGCATTGGCCCGCTCCAGCGCCCAGAGATCGGCGACGTCGGCCACAACGACGATGATGGCGGGATCGCGCTTCGGATCGGTGCAGACGGTGCAGGGATTCTGCGTGTCGATGTTGCCGCAGGTCTTGCAGACTTGCACCTTATCGAGGGCGACCTGCAGGGCCGAGGATAGCGGCATCATCAGCGCTTCGCGCTTCTTGATCAGATGCAGCGCCACGCGTCGCGCGGAGCGCGGGCCCAGGCCCGGCAGCCGTGCGAGAAGCTGGACCAGCCGCTCGATTTCGGGACCTGCAACCGCGCCCATATTACTGGCCGAGCAGCCCCGGCGGCAGGCCGAGCCCGCCGGTGAGCGACTGCATCTTCTCCTGCATCGCGGTCTCCGCCTTGCGGCGAGCATCACCGAGCGCGGTCACGAGCAGATCTTCCAGCACCTCGCGCTCTTCGGCCTTCATCAGCGAGGGATCGATCTTGACGCCCTTGACGTCCATCTTCGCGGTCATGCGCACGGCGACGAGACCGCCGCCGGAGATGCCCTCGACCTCCACATTGGCGAGCTGCTCCTGCATCTCCTGCATCTTGGATTGCAGCTGCGCCGCCTGCTTCATCATGCCGAGAAAATCAGCCATGGTTGCTTGTCCTTAAAACTGGCTCAGAGATCGTCGTCGGCGTCGGAACCGTCGGGCGGATCATCAGAGCCATAGTCGGCGTTAATATTGGATTCCGGCGCCTCGGGGGCAAGCCTGCGGACCTCGACGACCTTCGCACCGGGGAAGCGCGACAGCACCTCCTGCACGCGCGGATCGGCCTCGGCGGTGCGCGCATGTTCCTGCTTGGCGGCCTGGCTCACCGAACGCAGCGTCGCCTGGCCCTGCTCGTTGGAAACAATGATGGTCCAGCGGCGGCCGGTCCACAACTCGAATTTTCGCGCGAGCTCGGAGATCATCGTTTTCGACGCGTTCGGCTCGAGCGCGACTTCCAGCCGGCCCTCCTCGAAACGGACGAGGCGCATCTCGCCTTCGAGCGCGCCCTTGGTCATGAGGTCGCGCTTCTGCCCAGCGAGCGCAACGAGCTGGGTGAAGCTGGTGACGCGGAGCTGGGGTGCGACAGCTTGCGGATCCGGCGCGGGCGCCGCCATCTGCGGCCGGGCGCCGCCGCCGAACGCAGTCGGCGATGAGGTCGGCATGCGAACCGGCGCAGCAGAGGTCACGGACGCCGCTGAGGATATTGGTGCCGCCGGCGCGCCGCTGCGCGCAGCACCGCCGCCGCTCACGACCGGCGAACCGCCGCCGTTCTGCTCCAGCATCCTGATCGCTTCGTCCGGCGTCGGCAGGTCGGCGACATAGGCGATGCGCACCAGCACCATCTCGGCGGCGGCAGCAGGGCGCGTCGCGGCCTGCACCTCGGTGATGCCCTTGAGCAGCATCTGCCACATCCGCGACAGCACGCGCATCGAGATCTTCGCGGCGAAATCCTTCGCGCGCACGCGCTCGGTCTCGCCATAGGCGGCATTGTCGGCGGTCGCCGGCACGATCTTCACGCGGGTGACGAAATTGACGAATTCGGCGAGGTCCGAAAGCACGACGATGGGATCGGCGCCGACGTCGTACTGATCGCGGAACTCCTTGAACGCGGCCGCGATATCACCGCGCGCCAGCGAATCGAAGAGGTCGATCACACGAGTACGATCGGCAAGCCCCAGCATCTGCCTGACCGCATCGGCCTTCACGGTGCCTGCCGCATGCGCGATCGCCTGGTCGAGCAGCGACAGCGAGTCGCGCACCGAGCCTTCGGCGGCGCGCGCGATGATGCCGAGCGCTTCGGGCTCGATCTCGACGTTTTCCTTCGCAGCAATATTGGCGAGATGCTTCATCAGCACGTCGGCCTCGACCCGGCGCAGGTCAAAGCGCTGGCAGCGCGACAGCACCGTGACCGGAACCTTGCGGATCTCCGTCGTGGCGAACACGAACTTGGCGTGCTCCGGCGGTTCCTCCAGCGTCTTCAGGAAGGCGTTGAAGGCCGCCGTCGACAGCATGTGGACTTCGTCGATGATGTAGACCTTGTAGCGGGCACTGGCCGGGGCATAGCGCACGCTATCATTGATCTGGCGGACGTCGTCGACGCCGGTATGTGATGCCGCGTCCATCTCCAGCACGTCCATGTGCCGGCTTTCCATGATCGCCTGGCAATGCACGCCCAGCGTCGGCATGCGGATGGTCGGCCCCTTCACCGAGCCGTCCGGCACCTCGTAGTTGAGCGCACGGGCCAGAATGCGCGCGGTGGTGGTCTTGCCGACACCGCGGACGCCGGTGAGAATCCAGGCCTGCGGAATCCGCCCGGTCTCGAACGCATTGGAGACGGTGCGGACCACGGCCTCCTGGCCGATCAGATCGTCAAAGCTTGAGGGGCGGTATTTGCGCGCCAGCACCCGGTAAGGTGCGTTGCCGGCCTGGCCGGCGCTGTCGGGATTGGGAGGGGCGCCAGCGTCGGTCATCGGTCGATCCGCAATGAAATGTCTCTCGGCCGGCTTTTGCGGAAACGAGCGCGCTGGCGGGAAGCCCGCCGGCGCAATTTGCTCGAAAAAACAGGTAGGAGACTGACGAGCGACCCGATCCGGACCTCGTTAGGGCTGCTTCCTTCCGGACCTGACCCGGTTGGCGAGTGGCTCGTCCACCGCCAATCTCCCGGTCCCTATTTGGGGCCAAAAGGTCGGGAAAGCAAGCGGGTATCACCCCGAACGACCACGGCTTGCCCAGCATCCGGGCAATTCCCCGGCTGCCCAGCCGATAGGCTGTGCTTTCACTGCTTGAGGCGCCTTGGTAAGAACGCTCAGCTGAACCCCTTCCAACCAGAAAAGCGATTGATCCCAATGGTTACACGTCGTGATGTTGCATCGATCGTCGGACTTGGCGCCATCGGCGCAGTGACCGCGGGCGCGCTGGCCTCTCCGGCCGTGGCCCAGGCCGCCGATCCCAACGAATCGACCTTTGCCCGCATCCGCCGCACCAAGAAGATGCGGATCGGCGCGGTCGGCGGCGGCGCGCCCTATTACATGAAGGACCTTGCCAGCGGTCAGTGGAAGGGTTTTTACGTCGACATCGCCAAGGCGCTCGCCGACGACATGGAAGCCGAGCTCGAGATCACCGAGACCACCTGGGGCAATTCGGTGCTCGATCTCCAGTCCAACAAGATCGACATCTTCTTCGGTCTCAACCCGACGCCGAAGCGTGCGCTGGTGGTCGACTTCTCGGTGCCGGTCTTCAACAACGCCTTCGGCATCCTCTGCAAGAAGGATTTCAAGCCGAAGAGCTGGGCCGAGCTGAATTCGCCTGACATCAAGATCGCAGTCGACCAGGGCTCGTCGCACGACCAGGTCGTCAGCCGCCTGACGCCGAAGGCGCAGATCTCGCGGCTGAAGACCGCAGACGACGCCACCGCCGCGCTGCAGACCGGACGCGTTGACGCACAGTGCCTGATCACCATGCTGTCGCTGACCGTGCTGAAAAAGAACCCCTCGCTCGGTCAGTTCGTGCTGCCGACGCCGATCTTCGCCACGACGTCGAATGCCGGCTTCCGCCGCGAGAACGACAAGACCTTCCGCGACTATGTCAACACATGGATCGACTTCAACAAGGGCCTCGGCTTCATCCGCAACGCGATCATCACCAACATGGAGCTGGTCGGCGTGACGGAGGCCGACATTCCGCCGGGCGTTTCGTTGTAAGTATGTCTGGGCGTGCTGCATCGACAGGAGCGGTGCGCTCCCTCGCCCGCTTGCGGGAAAGGGTTGGGGAGAGGGTATCTCCACCATGAAGAACCCCAATGAGGAGAGAGCCCTCACCCGCGTCGCATCTTCGATGCGACACGACCTCTCCCGCAAGCGGGAGAGGTAAAGCAAGTAGGCACGCATGTATCAGTGGGACTTCGGCATCCTCTGGAGCTATCGCTGGCTCTTTCTCAACGGGCTCGGCGTCACCGTCGGCTTCACCGTCGTCATCGTGGTGCTCGGACTGGTGTTCGGTCTGTTCGGCGCATTCGGTACCCTGTCGCGCTTCAAGACGGTGCGTCTGATCGCCCTCACCTTCATCGAGGCATTCCGCTGCACGCCGATCCTGGTGCAGCTGATCTGGTTCTATTATGCGCTGCCGATCCTGGCGGGTGTCGAGATGACCCCGATCACGGCGTCGGCGCTGGCGCTCTCGCTCTATGGTGGCTCGTTTTACTCGGAGATCATCCGCGGCGGCATCATCTCGATCGACCGCGGTCAGACCGAAGCCGGCGCGGCGCTCGGCATGACGCCGGGGCAGAGCATGCGCCGCATCGTGCTGCCGCAGGCGATCAAGCGCATGATCCCGGCGCTGATGAACCAGTCGATCATCCAGTTCAAGAACACCTCGCTGGTCTCGGTGCTCGCGGTGCCTGATCTGGTCTATCAAAGCCAGGTCGCGGCCCATGACAGCTACCGGCCGCTGGAAACCTACACCGCCGTCGCGGTCGCCTATGCCGCGATCCTGATCCCGCTCACCATCATCGTCCGCCGCGGCGAGAAGCGACTGGCGGTCGGCGAATGAGCGACACGTCGAAAATCGAGATCCGTGGCCTGCGCAAGAGCTTCGGCAGCAACGAGGTCCTGAAGAACATCAGCCTCGATGTTGCCAAGGGCGGCGTCGTCGCACTGATCGGGCCGTCCGGCTCGGGCAAGTCTACCCTGCTCCGCTGCATCAATCTGCTGGTCGCACCCGATGGCGGCAGCGTCCGGGTCGGCGATACACGCTTTGCATTCGGCGATGGTTCGAAACTGCCCGACGTAAAGGCACTCGCGAGATTCCGCGCCTCCACCGGCATGGTGTTCCAGCACTTCAATCTCTTCCCGCACATGACGACGCTCCAGAACGTGATGGAGGGGCCGGTCACGGTGCGCCGTATGGCCAAGGCTGACGCCGAAAGGCTCGCACGTGCCCAGCTCGCCAAAGTGGGCCTTGCGGAGAAGGCCGACCAATACCCGGCAACGCTCTCCGGCGGCCAGAAGCAGCGCGTCGCGATCGCGCGCGCGCTGGCGATGGAGCCGGATGTCATGCTGTTCGACGAAGCCACCTCGGCACTTGATCCCGAACTCGTCGGCGAGGTGCTGAACGTGATCCAGCAGCTGGCCTCCGAGGGCATGACCATGGTGATCGTGACCCATGAGATCGCGTTCGCGCGCGAGGTCGCCGACCGCCTCATCTTCATGCGCGACGGCGTCGTGGTCGAGGAAGGCCCGGCGCGGCAGGTGATCGACAATCCGCAAGCTACCGCGACGCGCGCCTTCCTCAGCCATTTCCACCGCACCGGCGCGCTGCCGCCGGCCACCGCGACACCGTGATGCCCGATATCGACCGCGTCTATCTCGTCACCGGTGCCGCCAGCGGCATCGGTCGCGCCACTGCAAAATTGCTCGCCGCCCCTGGCGTCGCGCTTCTGCTGCACACGCGCGCGAATGCGGAAGGCCTCGACGCCACCGCTGCGGACACCGAGGCGAAGGGCGCCGTGGTGGCAAAATGCCTCGGCGATCTCGCCGAGGAGGCTGTCGTCACTGATGCCATCGCCGCCACGCAACGCGCTTTCGGCCGGCTCGACGGATTGATCCTCGTCGGCGGACACGCCCGTCGTGGCAGCGCCATCGGCACGCCGGCCGATCAGTTTCGCCAGGCGATGGACGAATCTGCGCTGGCCTTTACACGTCTCGTCGAAGCCGCGCTGCCGCTGCTGCGCGCCGGGCAAGATCCACGGATCGTCGCGGTGTCGTCCTTTGTGGCACATGCGATCCGGCCCGAATTCGCGCCCTTTGCCGCCACTGCCGCGAGCCGCGCCGCGCTGGAAGCGCTGGTGCGGCTGACCGCGAACGAGCTTGGGAAGGACGGCATCACCGTCAACGCGGTCGCGCCGGGCCTCATCGTCAAGGACAAACCCAGCGAGAGCCGGCTGTCGCCCGAACAGATCGCCGCGACCGAGGCGCTGATCCCGATGCGCCGGCGCGGGCGGCCGGAAGAGGTCGCCGAGATCATCGCCTTCCTGGCGTCGCCCAAAGCATCCTACGTCACCGGCCAGATCTGGCACGTCAATGGAGGCCTGACATGATCGAAGCGACCGTCGAACGTCTCCGCCTGTTCCTGATCGAGAGCCCGATCAAGATGGCGCGCCTGCAAGGTGTCGGCAACGTCAAGGGCACGGTGAAGCGCGTGCTGGTCGAGCTGACGTCCAGCGACGGCGTGATTGGCTGGGGCGAGGCGGCGCCGTGGGAGGTGTTCACGGGAACGCCTGAAGCGGCGTTCTCGGCGCTCGACATCTATCTGCGGCCGATTCTGCTCGGCAAGTCCGTGCGCCGCATTCGCGCGCTGATGGCGGAGCTCGACCGCGCGCTGGTCGGCCATGCCGAGGCCAAAGTCGCGATCGAAATGGCGCTGCTCGACATCGTCGGCAAGTCATCAGGGCTGTCGGTCGCCGACCTGCTCGGCGGCCGCGTGCGCGACACGATCCCGCTGTCGTTCTCGATCGCCGATCCCGATTTCGCCGCCGATCTCGAACGCATGCGAAAAATGGTTCCGGACGGCAACGTGATCTACAAGGTCAAGACCGGCGTAAAACCGCATCGCGAGGACCTCGATCACCTCGCGGCGATCCGCAAAGAATTCGGCGACAAGATCGATTTGCGTGTCGACTACAATCAGGCGCTGGCGCCGTTCGGTGCGATCAAGATCCTGCGCGATGTCGAGGAGTTCGCACCGACCTTCATCGAGCAGCCGGTGCCGCGCAAATTTCTCGACGTGATGGCGCAGCTCACCGCCGCGCTGGAAACGCCCGTGCTCGCCGACGAAAGCTGTTTCGATCGCCGCGACATGATGGAGGTGGTGCGCCGCGAAGCGGCCGATGCCGTCTCGATCAAGCTGATGAAGGCCGGCGGCCTGTTCGAGGCGCAGGCGATCATGGCGATCGCCGACATCGCCGGCCTGCCCGGCTATGGCGGCACGCTGTGGGAGGGCGGCATTGGACTAGCCGCCGGCACGCAGCTGATCGCGGCGACGCCGGGCATCTCGCTCGGCTGCGAGTTTTATATGCCGCATCATGTGCTGACCGAGGACGTGCTCGAGGAGCGGGTCGCGAACCGCGGAGGTCACGTTGTCGTGCCCGATGGCCCCGGCCTCGGCATTCGCGTCAGTGAGGCCTCGGTTCGCGCCAATGCGCGGGTGCTGGCAGAGGCCTAGATTCTGTCATTTGGGGGCGCGCGCAGCGCACCTGGAATGCCGACCGCGTATGCGGCTCCGATCCTTCCCCTATCGGAATCGGTATCGTATGGTCCCGCCAAACGTGCCCGCCCCCGGGCAATCTGGAAACGCATATGTCCGATCCCGCCTGGTCGCTGCACTCCCGCCTGAAAGAGGACACCATCGACATCGGCGATTTGCCGCTGTCGAAAGTGCTCGTCATCAAGGATGCGCACTATCCCTGGCTGCTGCTGGTGCCGCGGCGCACAGACGCGGTCGAGATCATCGACCTCGACGAGGTGCAGCAGGCGCAATTGATGACCGAGATCTCCCGCGTCTCGCGCGCGCTGAAGGAGATCACCAAATGCGACAAGCTCAACGTCGCAGCGCTCGGCAATCTCGTGCCGCAGCTTCACGTTCACATTATCGCGCGCCGGACGAGTGACGCTGCCTGGCCGCGGCCGGTCTGGGGCGTGATGCCGCCTCTGGCGCATGACGCCACTGAGGTACAGAATTTCATCAGCGCGCTTCGCCGAAAAATCTGGTTGGGTTGAAAGAACAAGAAATGTCAGCATTCGACTCGTTTCCGCTGGGGCAACCGGCCTTCGTCACCAATGTCCTCGACCGCGCCGCGCATTTGCGCCGTGACGACGAACAGCTGTTTGCGATGGAACAAAGATCATCGTCGCGCGCCTATGTCGTCTATCGCGATTCGCTGCTGGTGAAGCACGAGGGCGACAAGACGCGCGCGCTGCTCTCGATCGACGAGGCGCTGAAATGCGGCGCCAATCCCGGCACGATCTTTCTGGGCTTGCGCGACGACGCCGCGATCTTCGGCATGGGCCTGGCACAGGCCGCCGCCGAGAAGCTGATCGGCCGCGAGGATTACACTGTCACCGAGCTGCGCGGCATGGCGATGCAGGGCGCAATCCCGTCCAACGAGCTCTCGGCGGTCGCGATGGCGAAGTCGATGGTCGGCTGGCACCAGCGCCACGGCTATTGCGCCAATTGCGGCACCCGCAGCGCGATGAAGGAAGGCGGCTGGAAGCGCGAGTGCCCTGCGTGCAAGGCCGAGCATTTTCCGCGCACCGACCCGGTCGTGATCATGCACGTCTCTTCCGGTGACAAATGCCTGCTCGGCCGTCAGAAGCAGTTTCCGCCGGGCATGTATTCCTGCCTCGCCGGCTTCGTCGAGGCCGCCGAGACCATTGAGGACGCGGTGCGCCGTGAAATCCTGGAAGAGTCAGGCATTCGCTGCACCGACGTGCAGTATTACATGACCCAGCCCTGGCCCTATCCGTCGTCGCTGATGATCGGCTGCAGCGCGCGGGCCTTGAACGAGGACGTCGTCGTTGATCGCTCCGAGCTCGAGGATGCGCGCTGGTTCACGCGCGAAGAGGCGGCGCTGATGCTGACCCGGACCCATCCCGACGGGCTCGCCGGCCCGCACCCCTTCGCCATCGCGCATCATCTGCTCGGCCGCTGGGTGCACAACAAGAGCTGACCGCGATGGCTGTATCAGGGATCGCGCCGCGCATCCTCTGCATCGGCATTCCCGTGCGCGACCTCACCTTTCGGGTCGAAGCCGTGCCGGAGCGCGGCAGCAAGGCGAATGCCAGCCACCTCGCGGAGATCTGCGGCGGCAACGCGCTCAATGCCGCGATCGCAATGGCGCGGCTCGGCGGATGCGTCGCGTTTGCGGGGCCGATGGGCGATGCGCGGGAGACGTCGAGCAGCTTCATTCTCGAGCGGATGGCGGCCGAGGGCATCGACATCAGCCATATCGTACGCATGCCGGATGTGGCCACGCCCGTCTCTGCGATCATCATCGACGCGACCGGCGAGCGAACACTGACGATCTTTCGCGATCCCGCGCTGTGGACCGCGAAGCTGTCAGATGCAGACGAGCTCCTCGCCGATTGTCAGGCTGTCCTCGTCGAAAGCCGCTGCGGCGCCTTCTGCATCGATCTCTGCGCCGAGGCGCGCCGGCGGGGCATTCCCGTCATCGTCGGCGTCGATCGCGCGATGGCGCTGACTGATGGCCTGCTCACGGCCGCCTCGCATCTGCTGTTTTCCAGCGAGCAGCTACAGGAGACCGCCGGCGTCGCTGACGACGGCGCGGCCTTGAAACGTCTGGCCGGGCTGACATCCGCCTTCGTCGCCGCCACCCGCGGCCCCCATGGCACGATCTGGCTGAACGACGCGGGCACGCTGGAGGAGACGCCGGCCTTCCCGGTCGAGGCCGTCGACACGCTCGGGGCCGGCGACGTCTTCCACGGCGCCTTCACGCTTCGGCTTGCCGAGGGAGGCGGCGTACGCGAGGCGCTGCGATTCGCCGCGGCCGCAGCGGCCCTGAAATGCACCCGCCATGGCGGCGGCCAAGCCGCTGCACAACGCATTGAAGTTGAAGGATTTTTACGAGCCAGGCTTTAGAGCCATTCTGTCTTCCTGCCGAGATTATGGACTTGCGATAGAAGATTTTGCTATATATGAGGTATATCAACCCTCTTTATGGAACAAAGTTCTTCAAATGACCGATGTCGCTGTCCAACTCCCTGAGACCAGCCGCCGCCTTGACGCCATCGACCGCAAGATCCTGATGGTACTCCAGGAGGATGCCTCTCTGTCCGTTGCCGAAATCGGCGACCGCGTCGGGCTGTCCTCGACCCCCTGCTGGAAGCGCATCCAGCGCCTGGAGGCCGATGGCGTAATCCTGAAGCGGGTGGCGCTGGTCGATCAGAACAAGATCGGGCTCGGCATCTCCGTGTTCGTGTCGGTGGAGAGCTCGGATCATTCCGACGCCTGGCTGAAGAAATTCGCCGAAGCGGTCAGCGCCATGCCCGAGGTGATGGAATTCTATCGCATGGCCGGCGACGTCGATTACATGCTGCGCGTCGTGGTCGCCGACATGCAGGCCTATGACATCTTCTACAAGAAGCTGATCAGCGCCGTGCCGCTGAAGAACGTCACCTCGCGCTTCGCGATGGAGAAGATCAAGTCAGTGACCGCGCTACCGATCCCGGCCGTGGTCGCGGCGTAAGTCTCACCACACGGAAGCCGTCATCGCCCGGTCAAGCCGGTCAAGCCGGGGCATGACAGTGGAGAGGGAGGGATAGATCACGCCTCCCTTGAGCCGTTCAAATCTTCTGATTGTACTCACCAACTTCCGGATGGGTGCGCAGCACGCTGTTCACCATCTCGAACATGTCGTGCATGCGCTGCTCGGAGACCGGGCTCTCGACCACGACCACGAGCTCGGGCTTGTTCGACGAAGCGCGCACCAGGCCCCAGCTGCCGTCCTCGACCGTGACGCGCACGCCGTTGACGGTGACGAGATCGCGGATCGCCTGGCCGCCGATCTTGGCGCCCTTGGCCTGCAGGCCCTCAAAATGCTTCACCACCTGGTCGATGACACCATACTTGGTCTCGTCGGCGCAATGCGGCGACATGGTCGGCGACGACCAGGTCTTCGGCAGCGCGTTATTCAGATCGGCCATCGACTTGCCGGGCGCGCGGTCGAGCATGTCGCAGATCGCGAGCGCCGACACCAGGCCGTCGTCATAGCCGCGTCCATACGGCTTGTTGAAGAAGAAATGGCCTGATTTCTCGAAGCCCGCGAGCGCGCCGGTCTCGTTGGTGCGGCGTTTCATGTAGGAATGGCCGGTCTTCCAATAGGCGGTTTTGGCGCCCTGCTTCTGCAGGATCGGATCGGTGATGAACAGGCCGGTCGACTTCACGTCGACGATGAAATGCGCATCCTTGTGGATCGCCGACATGTCGCGCGCCAGCATCACGCCGACCTTGTCGGCAAAGATCTCCTCGCCGGTGTTGTCGACGACGCCGCAGCGGTCGCCGTCGCCGTCGAAGCCGAGGCCGACATCGGCCTTGTGATGCAGCACCGCATCGCGGATCGCGTGCAGCATCTCCATGTCCTCAGGATTCGGATTGTATTTCGGGAAGGTGTGATCGAGCTCGGTGTCGAGCGGGATCACCTCGCAACCGATCGCTTCCAGCACCTGCGGCGCGAACGCGCCGGCGGTGCCATTGCCGCAGGCCGCGACGACCTTGAGCTTGCGCTTGAGCTTCGGGCGGTTGGTGAGGTCGGTGATGTAGCGCGCCGGATAATTCTCGTGGAACTGGTAGGCGCCGCCTGCCTTGTTCTTGAATTCGGCGTTGAGCACGATCTCCTTCAGCCGCGTCATCTCATCAGGACCGAAGGTCAGCGGGCGATTGGCGCCCATCTTCACGCCGGTCCAGCCATTGTCGTTGTGAGAGGCCGTGACCATGGCGACACAGGGCACGTCGAGATCGAACTGCGCGAAATAGGCCATCGGCGTCACCGCAAGGCCGATGTCGTGCACCTTGCAACCGGCGGCCATCAGGCCGGAGATCAGCGCATATTTGATCGACGCCGAATAGCCGCGGAAATCATGCCCGGTGACGATCTCCTGCTTGACGCCGAGCTCGGCGATCAGCGCTCCCAGGCCCATGCCCAGCGCCTGCACACCCATCAGGTTGATTTCCTTCTGGAACAACCAGCGCGCGTCGTATTCGCGAAAACCGGTGGGCTTCACCATCGGCTCGGATTCGAAGGCGTAGGTGTTGGGCAACAAGACGGATTTCGGCTTGGGAAACATTGAGACAATCTCGTGAAATGGGCATGATTTGATGCAGCCTTAGCGAATGCCGGGCCGCAGCGGAAGGCGGGAATGACGGCTTATGGCCGATAATTGCGGCAGTTTGGTAACACGGACGAGACCGGCGAGAACCATTAGCCAAGCATGCCTGGTCCGACCGCTAACCCTCGAGGCGGGCGATCTCCTCTTCGACGATCGCTCTTAGAGGTAAAAGGGCCTGTTGAACGGTTTCCCACACGAAATGAGCTGCGACGTCCTCATAGTTGTGGCGATAGACATTCCCTGCGGCGGCCATCTGCTTCCATGCGATCGCCGGGTGTCGCGTCTTCAGTTCGTCAGGCAGACGGCGGGATGCTTCTGAAATGATCTCCAGGCATCGCGTAACTGCATAAACCGTCCGCACGTCTGCCGCGAATGCCTCGCGATCAAGGCCGCCGGCGAATCGAATCGCCAAATCGATGTGATGCAGGATGTCGCGGAGAGTTCCGTCGATGCGATCAGAAGGCATAGACAGCGTCGGCCGTTGCGGCGGGAGCGACGTATGATTTCAGGCCGTCGCGGTTGACGACGTCAACCGGCTCATCAAAGAGATTGGCAATATATTCCTTGAGCTCGACGTAATCGAAAACTGTGATCCGCGCATCCGGATCGATCTCGACCATGATATCGACATCGCTCCCGGAATGGTTTTCACCCCTCGCCGCCGAGCCAAACAACGCAGCATGCAAAACGCCCCGCTTGCGCAAGGCGGCCTCGGACCGTCGCAGGATCGCTATCGCGTCGGGACTGTTCATGGACGGAATATAGCACCCCGCCTGTCCCGACGGGAGGCCCCTACTAAGGCCGTTAGACTTACTGCTCCAGCACCATCTGCCCGTTGGCGTACTCAAAGCGCTTCAGGCGGGACAGGAAGGAGAGACCGAGCAGGTTCTCCGACAACGCCTCGTCGGGCAGCACCATGGCGTCGACGTCGCGCACGATGAGACCACCGACGTCCAGCATGGCGATGCGGGTGCGCGCGGCCTTGATGGTGCCGTTGGCGGTGGTGACGTTGGCATTGTAGTCGCTGCGCGAGGGACGCAGACCGAAGCGGGCGGCCGAGGTCTCGTTCAGCGCCACCACGGAGGCGCCGGTGTCGACCATGAAGCCGATGCGCTGGCCGTCGATGCGGCCGTCGGTCTGGAAGTGACCACGGCCGTCGCGGGGGATGTTGAGGCTGCGGCCGCCGGCCGGCGCCGTGGTCGCAACCGCGACCGTCGTATGCGGTGCTGACGTGGCGGAGGCGGAGCTCATCTTGTCTGCCATCTGCGCCATGAAGGTGCCGAGCCCGATCAGAATGGCCGCGAAGATCATTATGTTACGCATCACACCACTTCCGAGCCGGAAAGCTCGATTTGACCACGCGGCACGCCCGTCCGCGAGCGACGCCGTGGCAGAGCCGGCGTCATTTTGACGAAAAGGATGAGCGTACGGTTAATGGAGGGACGTGATCTCACGTCCCGCGCGGCTTGACCCGCCGGGTCGGCAGCGCGCTTGCCGGATCTTCGGGCCAGGGATGGCGGGGATAGCGGCCGCGCAGGTCGGAGCGCACGGCGGCGTAGCTGCCACGCCAGAAGCCGGGGAGATCACGCGTCACCTGCACCGGGCGCTGCGCCGGCGACAGCAGTTCCAGCACCAGCGGCACCTTGCCGGCGGCGATCGACGGATGAGTGTTGAGCCCGAACAATTCCTGGAGCCGCACCGCGATGGTCGGCCCCTGCTCGGCCTCGTAGTCGATCGCGAGCACGCTTCCGGTGGGTGCCTCGAAATGGGTCGGCGCCTCGCGGTCGAGCCGCGTGCGCATCTCCCACGGCAATAGCGCCATCAGCGCATCGGAGAGATCGCCGGCGGAAATGTCCTTCAGCGCGATCTTGTCGTAGAGCGCCGGCACCAGCCAGTCGTCGCGCCGCGCGATCAGCCCGTCGTCGGAGAGATCGGGCCAGCTCTCGCCCTCGGCCTTGCGCAAGAACATGACGCGGTCGCGCCATTGTTTGGCGGCCTTCGACCAGGGCAGCCGGTCGAGGCCGGCAGCAATCAGCCCATCGGCAAAAATGCGCGCGGTGTCCTCGGAGGGCGACACGGCAAGCGTGGCCTCGGACAGCGTGATCGCATGCAGCACGCGCTTGCGCCGCGCGCGCAGCGCCATCGCGCCGCGGTCGAAGGATATCTCGTCGGTCGTGTCGATATGCTCGGCGAAATGCCGCTCGATGTCGTCCTCGGCGATTTGCGCGGCGAGCAGGATGCGGCCGCTCGCAGCCGTCCCCGTCATCTCGCCGATCGCGATATAGGGGGCGCGGGCGAGCGACGAGGTCTGCTCCATCGCGGCGCCACGACCGTTGGCGAGCACGAAACTGCCATTGCCACGGTTGCGCGCGACACGATCCGGGAAGGCATAGGCGAGCATCAGGCCGGTCGAGAGATCCTCCTGCTGTCCCGCTTTCTCGGACGCGGCGACCTGCGAGGCCCAGCGCCTTGCCAGGTCGCGCGCACTTGCGGCCCGCGGCGAACGGTCACGGCGGAACTGGTCGCGCCGATGCTCGAGATCGGCGCTGTCGCCGCCGAGCCCGCGCTCGGTGAGAATGGCCGCGATCTCGGCCGCCTCTTCGCCCGCGCCGGCACGATGCGAATCCACGATCATGCGCGCCAGCCGCGGCGGCAGCGCCAGCGCGCGAAGGCTCTTGCCCTCCGCCGTGATACGGCCGTCGCCATCGAGCGCGTTCAGCTCGGAGAGCAGGCTCTTCGCTTCCTTCCACGCCGGCTGCGGCGGCGGATCCAGGAAGGACAACGCGGCAGCGTCGGCGACGCCCCATTGCGCGAGATCGAGCACCAGCGAGGAGAGGTCCGCGCTCAAAATTTCCGGCTGGGTATAGGGCGCGAGCGAGGCCGTCTGCGGCTCGTCCCAGAGCCGATAGCACACGCCGGGCTCGGTACGGCCGGCGCGGCCGCGGCGCTGGTCGACTGCGGCACGCGCAGCGCGCACGGTCTCGAGCCGCGTCAGGCCGATATCCGGCTCATAGCGAGGCACACGGGCGAGACCGGAATCAACGACGATGCGCACGCCTTCGATCGTCAGCGACGTCTCCGCAATCGAGGTCGCCAGCACGACCTTGCGCATGCCTTTGGGAGCGGGCGAGATGGCGCGGTCCTGCACGGCGGCATCGAGCGCGCCGAACAACGGCACGATCTCGATGGAAGCATCCTGCACGCGTTCGCCGAGAAAGGTCTGGGTGCGGCGGATTTCGGCGGCGCCCGGCAGGAAGGCGAGCACCGAACCGCTATCAGCTCGCAGGGCCGAGGCAATCGCATCGGCCATCTGCCGCTCGATCGGCGCATCTGCCTTGCGGCCGAGATAGCGGGTCTCCACCGCAAAGGCGCGGCCCTCGCTCTCGACGACGGGCGCCTCGCCGAGCAGCTTTGCGACGCGCGCGCCGTCGAGCGTGGCCGACATCACCAGGATGCGCAGATCCTCGCGCAGGCCGAGCTGCGCATCGCGCGCCAGCGCCAGCCCCATGTCGGCGTCGAGCGAGCGTTCGTGGAATTCGTCGAACAGGATCGCGGCAACGCCGGAGAGCTCGGGATCGTCGAGGATCTGGCGGGTAAAAATGCCTTCGGTCACGACCTCGATGCGAGTCGCGCGCGAGATCTTCGAGCCGAAGCGGATGCGATAGCCGACAGTTTCGCCGGCGCGCTCGCCAAGCGACTTGGCCATGCGATCGGCGCTGGCCCGCGCGGCGATACGCCGTGGCTCCAGCACGATGATCTTTTTGCCCTTGGCCCAGGGCGCATCGAGCAGCGCCAGCGGCACGCGCGTGGTCTTGCCAGCGCCGGGCGGGGCCACCAGCACGGCCGCATTGTGCGCCTCCAGCGTGCGCGAGAGGTCGTCGAGCACGGCATCGATCGGGAGGGGCGTGTCGAAGTTGCGGGGCAAGAAATCATCCGGTCGTCATGCCCGGGCTTGTCCCGGGCATCCACGTTCTTTCACCTGGCAGTGAACAAGACGTGGATGGCCGGGACAAGCCCGGCCACGACGGATTTCGGTCAAGAACAATATGTAGCGATCAGCCCTGTACCGGCGGCCGGCCGACGCTCTCATAGGTGAAGCCGGCGGCAGCCATGTCCTCGGGGCTGAAGATATTGCGGAGGTCGACGACGACGGGCTGCGCCATGACGCTCTTCAGCCGGTCGAGATCGAGGCCGCGGAACTGCACCCACTCGGTGACGACGACCAGTGCGTCTGCACCTTGCGCGCAGGAATAGGCGTCCTCGGAGTAAGTGATGCTGGGTAGCTCGCCCTTGGCCTGCTCCATCCCGACGGGATCGTAAGCCTTGACCTTCGCGCCCATGTCGAGGAGGCCAGTCACCAGCGGGATCGACGGCGCGTCGCGCATGTCGTCGGTATCGGGCTTGAAGGTGAGGCCGAGCACGGCGATGGTCTTGCCACGCAAGGAACCGCCGAGCGCCTGGCTCACTTTCCGCGCCATCGCGCGTTTGCGGTTCTCGTTGACCGCGAGCACGGATTCGACGATGCGCAGGCTCACGTCGTAGTCCTGCGCGATCTTGATCAGCGCCTTGGTGTCCTTCGGGAAGCAGGAGCCGCCGAAGCCGGGACCGGCGTGCAGGAATTTGGTGCCGATGCGGTTGTCCAGGCCAATGCCGCGCGCGACCTCCTGGACGTTGGCGCCGACCTTTTCCGAGAGATCCGCGATCTCGTTGATGAAGGTGATCTTGGTCGCGAGGAACGCATTCGCGGCGTATTTGATCATCTCGGCGGTGCGGCGCGCGGTGAACATCAGCGGCGCCTGATTCAGCGACAGTGGGCGATAGACATCGCCCATCACCTTGCGGCCACGCTCGTCGGACGTGCCGACGACGACGCGATCGGGATACTTGAAGTCGCGGATCGCAGCGCCCTCGCGCAGGAACTCCGGATTGGAGGCGACGACGACGTCGGCCTTGGGATTGGCCTCGCGGATGATGCGCTCGACCTCGTCACCGGTGCCGACCGGCACGGTCGACTTCGTCACCACGACGGTGAAGCCGGACAGCGATTGCGCGATCTCTTTCGCCGCAGCGTAGACGTAGGAGAGATCGGCATGACCGTCGCCGCGACGCGACGGCGTGCCGACCGCGATGAACACGGCGTCGGCATCCGCGACCGGCTTCGACAGGTCGGTGGTGAAGTCGAGCCGCTTGGCCTTCACATTGGTCGCGACCAGCTCGTCGAGGCCGGGCTCGTAGATCGGAATCTCGCCGCGCTGCAGGCTAGCGATCTTCTTCTCGTCCTTGTCGACGCAGGTGACGTCGTGACCGAAATCCGCAAAGCAGGCTCCGGACACCAGTCCCACATAACCCGTGCCGATCATCGCGATGCGCATGAAAATCCCTGTTCTAGCTTGGTTAACGAAGCCCCAATCCGGGGCGGTTTAGCATTTTCCCGTCGGGAAGGAAGAGCCCGCGGTCAGAAACCGGCACGCGATTTGTACCGGTAAAGAAGTCGGAAACCACTGGGCGCCACACTGCCTCACGCCCGCACAGGACCGGGCGGAACACGCCTCGAAACGAGACACCATGGCATCAACAGGCACAATCGCCGCGACTGGGGGGCTTCCAAAAGCCTCCGCAGCCGCGCGTGTCGACTGGATCGACTATGCCAAGGGCATCTGCATCGTCATGGTCGTGATGATGCATTCGGTGCTGGGGGTCGAGCTCGCCGCCGGCGAGACCGGTTTCATGCATGTCCTGGTGGCCTTCGCAAAGCCGTTCCGGATGCCGGACTTCTTCATGATTTCGGGCCTGTTCCTGCCGCTGGTGATCGATCGGGACTGGCGGACCTATCTCGACCGCAAGGTGGTGCATTTCGCTTATTTTTATGTCGTCTGGGTGACAATCCAGTTCGGCTTCAAGGCCCCTGCTTTCGCGGCCGAAATCAGCTGGCGCGACGCCGGCCTGCTCTATCTCGAATCCTTCATCGAGCCGTTCGGCACGCTCTGGTTCATCTACTTGCTGCCGATCTTCTTCATCGTCACAAAATTGACACGAAAATTCCCGCCGCTCGCGATCTGGCTCGTGGCGGCCGCGCTGGAGACGGCGCGCATCGCGACCGGCTGGACCGCGATCGACGAGTTCTGTGCGCGCTTCGTCTATTTCTATTCAGGCTATCTGTTCGCGCCTTATGTGTTCGCGCTGTCGGATCGCGCGCGCAGCCATCCCACCCTGGCACTCGCAGCGCTCGCGTGCTGGGTGCTGGTCAATGCCGGCCTCGTCGCATTCGGTGCCAGCGAATGGAAGATCGTGTCGCTCGTGCTCGGCTTCGCCGGCGCCTGTGCCATCATCACGATCGGCGCGCTGCTCGCGCGCGCGCATTGGTGCAACTTCTTGCGCTTCTGCGGCGAGCACTCGATCGTGATCTATCTCGCCTTCTTCCTGCCGATGGCGGCAACGCGGACGCTGCTCTTGCGCAGCGGAATCATCACCGACATCGGCGCGGTGTCGCTGATCGTCACCATCGTCGGCGTGCTGGGATCGCTGGCGATCTGGCGGGCCGCGCTGCGGTTACGCGCCGACTTCCTGTTCGAGCGGCCGGATGCGTTCTGGATCGCGCCGAAGAAGGCCGGGCCGATGTTGCAGGCGGCGGAGTAGCTCGCCGTCGTCGCCCGGCTTGCCGTCTTCGCCAAAGCTTCGCCGGCCCATCACCGAAGAGCCCGGCGAAGCCTTAGCATAGCCGGGACCGGGCGACCCAGTACGCCGAGACGCCAGTGATTGAGCCGAGAAGCCGCAGCGTACTGGATTCCCCGCTTTCGCGGGGAATGCCAGTGGGGATGCGGGGAATGACAATGGGGATAGTGGCGCCAGCGGCCCAAAAATCCCCCTCCCAAGGCTGTCAAAGGCCGCAAAAATTCATACATTGCGGCCATGCCCAAAACCTCACCAAAGACATCCCCGAAGACCGCCGCCAACGCTGACACCAAGGGTGCTGCGCCCAACGCTGCAGACACCAAGCCCGCCGCTGCGCCAGCTGCTGCCAAACCGGTCGCGGCGAAGGCGGCAGGAAAAGGCGACCATGTCTTCCTGGTCGATGGTTCCGGCTACATCTTCCGCGCCTATCACGCGCTGCCGCCGCTGAACCGCAAGTCCGACGGCCTGCAGGTCAATGCCGTGCTGGGCTTCTGCAACATGCTGTGGAAGCTCTTGCGCGAGATGCCGGAGGACAACCGGCCGACGCATCTCGCGATCGTGTTCGACAAGTCGGAGGTCACCTTCCGCAACAAGATCTATCCCGAATACAAGGCGCATCGGGCGCCGGCGCCGGACGATCTGATCCCGCAATTCGCGCTGATCCGTGAAGCCGTGCGCGCCTTCGACCTGCCCTGCCTGGAACAGGTGGGCTTCGAGGCCGACGATCTGATCGCGACCTATGTGCGGCAGGCCTGCGTGCGCGGCGCGACCGCGACCATCGTCTCCTCCGACAAGGATCTGATGCAGCTCGTCACCGATTGCGTCACCATGTACGACACCATGAAGGATCGCCGCATCGGCATCCCCGAGGTGATCGAGAAGTTCGGCGTGCCGCCGGAGAAGGTGGTGGAAGTGCAGGCGCTGGCCGGCGATTCCACCGACAACGTGCCTGGAGTTCCCGGCATCGGCATCAAGACCGCGGCGCAGCTGATCGTCGAATATGGCGATCTTGAACAATTGTTGTTCCGCGCCACCGAGATCAAGCAGCCGAAGCGCCGCGAGGCGCTGATCGAGAATGCCGAGAAGGCGCGGATCTCACGCCAGCTCGTGCTGCTCGACGACAAGGTCGATCTCGAAGTGCCACTGGACGATCTCGCCGTCCACGAGCCTGACGCGCGAAAACTGATCGCCTTCCTGAAGGCGATGGAATTCACCACGCTGACGCGCCGCGTCGCCGACTATTCGCAGATCGACCTTGCCAGCGTCGATGCAGATCCCGGCTATGCGAGCGGTGCCAGCGTATTCTCGCCGCTGCCGCCCTCGGACGTCGTACCCGCGCCAGGAGCGGGCACACCGGCACAAGCCCGGCCGGGCGAGCGCAACACATCTGCGAGCAAGGAAGACAAGGCCGCCAGTCCGAAAGGCGCACCGGTCTCACTCGCCGCAGCGCGCGAAGAGACGCTGCGCAAGCTGCCGGTCGATCGCAGCAAATATCAGGCGATCAAGTCGCTGAAAGAGCTCAACGCCTTCATCGCACGCATCCATGATGCCGGCCACGTTGCGATCGAGATCCGAGGAAACTCGATCGATCCGATGCAGGGCGATTTCTGCGGCATCGCGCTGGCCCTGGCACCGAACGAGGCCTGCTACGTGCCGCTGGCGCACAAGCAGTCCGGCGGCGGCGCCGGCCTGTTCGACGCGGGCCTTGCGCCGGATCAGGTCAAGCACGAAGACGCGATTCAGGCGCTGCGGCCCGTGCTGGAATCGACGGGTATTCTCAAAATCGGCTTCGACGTCAAATTTGCCGCCGTGATGCTGGCGCAGCACGGCATCACCCTGCGCAATGCCGACGATGCGCAGCTGATCTCTTATGTGCTCGACGCCGGGCGCGGCTCGCACGCGTTGGAATCGCTGTCCGAGCGCTGGTTCGGCCATGCCATGCTGAAGGAGAGCGAGCTGCTCGGCAGCGGCAAGGGCAAGATCACCTTCGACCAGGTGCCGATCGACAAGGCGGCACCATTGTCGGCCGAAGGCGCCGACATGGCGCTGCGCGTCTGGCGCGTGCTGAAGCCGCGCCTCGTCGCCGAGCACATGACCACGGTCTACGAGACGCTGGAGCGGCCGCTGGTCTCCGTGCTGGCACGGATGGAACGGCGCGGCATCTCGATCGACCGCCAAGTCTTGTCGCGCCTCTCCGGCGACTTTGCGCAGACCGCAGCGCGCGTCGAAGCCGAGATCCAGGAGATCGCCGGCGAACCCGTCAATGTCGGCAGCCCCAAGCAGATCGGCGACATCCTGTTCGGCAAGATGGGATTGCCCGGCGGCACCAAGACAAAGACCGGCGCGTGGTCGACCACCGCGCAGGTGCTCGACGAGCTCGCCGAGCAGGGTCACGACTTCCCGAAGAAGATTCTGGAGTGGCGCCAGGTCTCGAAGCTGAAATCGACCTACACCGACGCGCTGCCGACCTATGTCAATCCGCAGACCCATCGCGTGCACACGACCTACGCGCTGGCGGCGACCACGACGGGGCGGCTGTCATCGAACGAGCCGAACTTGCAGAACATCCCGGTGCGCACCGAGGACGGTCGCAAGATACGTCGCGCCTTCATCGCGACGCTGGGACACAAGCTGGTCTCCGCCGACTATTCGCAGATCGAGCTGCGCCTGCTGGCCGAGATCGCCGACATTCCCGTGCTGAAGCAGGCGTTCCGCGATGGGCTCGACATTCACGCGATGACGGCCTCGGAAATGTTCGGCGTGCCGATCAAGGGCATGCCGAGCGAGATTCGCCGCCGTGCCAAGGCGATCAATTTCGGCATCATCTACGGCATCTCGGCGTTCGGCCTCGCCAACCAGCTCGGCATCGCCCGTGAGGAGGCGTCGGCCTACATCAAGAAGTATTTTGAGCGCTTCCCCGGCATCCGCGCCTATATGGACGAGACGCGGGATTTCTGCAGGAGCCACGGCTATGTCACTACGCTGTTCGGCCGCAAGTGCCACTATCCTGATATCAAGGCCTCCAACGCCTCGGTGCGCGCCTTCAACGAGCGTGCCGCGATCAACGCGCGGCTTCAGGGCACCGCCGCCGACATCATCCGCCGCGCCATGACGCGCGTGGAGGATGCGCTGGCCGAGAAGAAGCTCTCGGCGCAGATGCTGCTGCAGGTGCATGACGAATTGATCTTCGAGGTGCCGGACGCGGAAGTCGAGAAGACGCTTCCTGTCGTGCAGCACGTGATGCAGGACGCGCCGTTCCCGGCCGTGCTGCTGTCGGTGCCGCTGCATGTGGATGCGCGCGCGGCTAATAATTGGGACGAGGCGCACTGACGGCTGTCCCGATGAAGATCGCCGCCATCTCCGGCAGCCTGCGGGCGGGGTCTAGCAATACCGCAGTACTCCGGGCAGCAGCGCGGCTCGCGCCTGCCGGTGTTGACGTGATCCTGTTCGAGGGAATTGCAGACCTGCCCTTTTTCAATCCGGATCTGGATGGCGATGATGTGCCTGCGCCGGTCCGCGCGATGCGCGAGCTGATCGGACGCGTCGACGGCCTCCTGATCTCGAGCCCCGAATATGCCCGCGGTGTCGCCGGCGTGCTAAAGAACGCGCTCGACTGGCTTGTCGGCAGCCACGAATTTCCGAGCAAGCCGGTTGCGCTGATCAACACGTCACCGCGCGCGACGCACGCGCTGGCCGCCCTGACGCTGACGCTCGAGACGATGTCCGCCCGGCTCGACACGGAGGCCTGCGTGACGCTGCCGCTGCTCGGCGGCGCTTGGGACGAGCATGGCATCGCTGCCGATCCTGCGCTGGCAGAGCTGATACGTTCGGCGATGGAGCGTTTCGTAACATTTATCAGTACCGTACGATCTGAGGCGTAGGACCAGCGAATTGTCCTCCGTGCAATTGCGCGATGGTCTCGCCGTGCCGCGCATATTAGAACCTGTGCATCTCCCGCACGGGTTCATCCATGCCCCATACCTCTGCCTTGCTCGGCTTCGCCCTCGTCTGTCTTGGTCTCGTGCTCACGCCCGGGCCGAACATGATCTATCTGATCTCGCGCTCGATCACGCAGGGGCCGGCGGCCGGCATCGTCTCGCTCGGCGGCGTGGCGCTCGGCTTCGTGTTCTACATGCTGTGCGCGGCGTTCGGCATCACGGCGCTGCTGCTCGCGATTCCCTTTGCTTATGACGCGCTGCGCTTTGCCGGCGCCGGCTACATGCTTTGGCTCGCCTGGCAGGCGGTGAAGCCAGGCGGACGCTCTCCGTTCCAGGTGAGGAAGCTCGCAATCGACAGCCCGCGCAAATTGTTCGCGATGGGACTCGTCACCAATTTGCTCAACCCGAAGATCGCGATGCTGTATCTGGCGCTGCTGCCGCAATTCATCGATCCCACCGCCGGCAGCGTGCTGACGCAGTCGGTGGTGCTGGGCGCGATCCAGATCGCGATCAGCGTCAGTGTCAACGCGATGATCGCGCTCGGAGCCGGATCGATCGCGCTGTTCCTGGCGAGCCGGCCGAGCTGGATGCTGGTGCAGCGCTGGTTGATGGGCACCGCGCTCGCCGGGCTTGCGGTGCGGATGGCGGTGGAGGCGCGGAAGGTGTGAGGCAAACTGGATCGCCCGGTCGAGCCGGGCGATGACACCGGTCACCTCAATCCAGCTTCGCGTCCATGCCGCGCTTCACCGCCGGGCGGGCCATCAGCGCGTCGTACCAGCGCTTGACGTTGGGGAAATCGGCGAGCTCCACCTTGTGGCGAGGATGCCGCCAGGCCCAGCCCAGAATGGCGAAATCGGCGACCGAAAGATCGCCGGCGACGAAATCGCGGGCCTCTAAGCGGCGGTCCAGCACGGCGTAGAGCCGGCGGGTCTCGGCCATGTAACGCTTCAGGCCATAGGCGCGGTCCTGCTCGTTCTCGAGCGCGATGAAATGGTGCACCTGGCCTGGCATCGGCCCGAAACCGCCCATCTGCCACATCAACCATTCATAGACGGGAATGCGCTCGCGAAGCGATTTCGGCAGGAATTTGCCGGTCTTTTCGCCGAGATAGAGCAGGATCGCACCGGACTCGAAGATGCTGACGGGCTTGCCGTCCGGCCCCTCGGGGTCGAGGATCGCGGGGATCTTGTTGTTGGGGGAGAGCTTGAGGAACCCCGGCGCCATCTGCTCGCCCTTGGTGATGTTCACCGGGACCACCTTGTAGGGCAGCCCCATTTCCTCCAGCGCGACGGAGATTTTGCGGCCGTTCGGCGTGTTCCAGGTGTGCAGCTCGATGGTCATTTGCCTTGTTTCCTTCCCGAAGTCCCGGGCATCCACCTACTCCAGAAGGTTGCACCCCCACAACCGGCGGACCGGGATGGCCGATCCCTGTTGACGGGCGGCGCTCCCTCTGGAATGTCGCGGCCGTCGCGGATAAATTCCGCCACCTCTCAAAACCCTCCCGAGGGACCGCCGTGTCGAAATCAGCCTCCCGCGCCCGCCTGTTCGAAATCATCCGCCGCCGCTCCTTCGGGCGCGGCGAGGTGACGCTCGCGTCTGGCCGCAAGAGCGATTTCTATTTCAATCTCAAGCCGACCATGCTGGACCCGGAGGGCGCGACGCTGCTGGCCGAGCTGACCTATGAGACGCTGAAGGACGACAACCTCGATTTCATCGGCGGCCTCGAGATGGGCGCGGTGCCGCTGGCCGGTGCGCTGGCGCAGATCTCCTGGATCAAGGGCCATCCGATCGCGGCCTTCTTCGTGCGCAAGAAGCCGAAGGAGCATGGCGCCAAGCTCGCGATCGAAGGCCTGCCAAGGGGCGAGACGCTCGACGGCAAGCGCGTCGTGATCGTCGAGGACGTCACCACCACCGGCGGCTCGGCGATGAAGGCTGTGGAATCCGTGCGCGAGACCGGCGCCGAAGTGGTGCTGGTGCTGACCATGGTCGACCGCGAGGAAGGCGCCGACGACACCTTCGGTGCTGCCGGCCTGCCGTTCCGCTCGCTGTACAAGGCGTCGGAGTTTTTGAAGGCGTAAACGCCATCGCTGCGGCCGCGCTGCATCGCATTCGGCCCACCTTCAACCCCTCATTTACCATCCCGCTTTATGGTGAATCATGTGCTGAGACCCTGATGGTCCCGGCCGGTTCAGTAGCGTCGGGTGGAGTAAGCGTTGCGTACGATTGTGTCCCATGCGCGCCAGCGGCGTCGCGCGATGCTCGTGGCCGCCACCCTTGCAGCACCGCTGCTTGCAGCTCCGGCCCCGGTTGCGGCCGAAGGCCTGTTCGACTTCCTCTTCGGCGGCGCCCAGCAGCGCCCGCAGCGCGACGTGCCGCAGGCGAACTCCTACGTCGATCCCTTCGCCAGTCAGCAAAACCCGGCCATACAGCCGCAATATGTGCCACCCACCCGCTCGGCGGCGGCCGGCGGCTCCGGCCCGGCGTTCTGCGTGCGCAGTTGCGACGGCAAATATTTTCCGCTGATGCGCGGCGTCGCTTCACCGGCGCAGATGTGTCAGGCTTTCTGTCCTGCCAGCACGACCAAAATCTTTTTCGGCTCCTCGATCGACAGCGCCTATAGCCAGACCGGCGAGCGCTATGCCGACAGCGAGAATGCCTTCGCCTACCGCAGGGCGCTGCGCGCCGATTGTACCTGCAACGGCCGCGAGCCGGCCGGGCTCGCTCCGGTCGATTTGACGCTGGACAGTTCGCTGAAGGCCGGCGACGTCATCGCCACCTCCGATGGCCTCGTTGCCTATACCGGCGTCCGCCTCGGCATGGAGCAAACCGCGGAGTTCACCCCGGTCGCCTCCTATCCCGGCCTCACCGCGCAGGTCCGCGCCCGGCTCGGCGAGATGAAGGTGGCCCCGGTGCGCGCGGAAACGGTGGCGGCAGACGCACCGGCAGCCGAAATCGCGCGCGAGACGCTGCCTGACGTGACGGTGCCGAAGACGCCGGCGAAGTCGGCGAAGCGCGCGGGTTTGGATTGAATTCGTCATTCCGGGACGATGCGCTAGCATCGAACCCGGAATGACAGTTGAAATCACCGCCCAATAATCACCCCGATCACATTCGGCGCCGCCAGATATTTCTCCTCGATCGCCGCACGCGCGGCAGCGCGGTTTTCGGCGGTCAGCAGGCCGCGCTTCTCGGCCAAAATCATCCAGCAAAAGCCCCACCAGTCGGTCAGCATGCCCGTCTCGCTGACGAGGTCATAGCCCTGCTCGGCCGCGAAGATCCGCGCATGCGCTTCGTCCAGCGTGTCGAGGAAATGATGATCCTCGGGTGCGAACAGATCGTCGCTGATGTCGTCGATCGTGTAGCCCCAGATTGACTGGCACACCGCGTTGAACTCGCGGTCGAACTGGTCGTCGTCGACGGTATAGCGCCGCGCCGCCTGATGCAGCCGCGACAGTGACCGCGCGAAATCGGCGATCCGGGTGAGAGCAAACTGATCGAAGGCAATGGTGGACATGTAGTCCTCGCGACGGCTGTCAGACCCTAGATATTGTGTCGGCAATGCGCCGAATCACAATGATATATCAAAGACTTGCTAAAGTGTTCTTAATTTGTTCTGATGCTGAGCAAAGGATTATCGGTGGCCGTCGTCCCGGCGAAGGCCGGGACCCATAGCCACCGCTGTCAGACGTTTTCGGAAATGGGGCCCAGCGATGAATGCACCCGCCGCGTACTATGTTTACATTCTCGCGAGCCGGCGCTACGGCACGCTTTACATCGGCGTCTGCAATGACATCAGCAACCGGCTCACATTGCATCGCTCGGGACGAGGCTCGAAGTTCGTCAAGAAGTATGGCGTGACACGGCTGGTCTACGTCGAGACGTTTGCATCGCCATCTGAAGCGATCGCACGCGAGAAAGCATTGAAGGAATGGCAACGCGACTGGAAAATCCGCCTGATTGAGCAGGGAAATCCAGATTGGCGCGATCTCTCACATCTCATCTGAGAGCGGTGGCTATGGGTCCCGGCCTTCGCCGGGACGACACCATCTTTGTTGCGCAAGTCGGGCTCAATTCACCGCCGACATCAACTTATCCCCGCACGCGCTCGCGTAAAACTTGCCGCCGCATTGGCGCTTGATGGCGGCGCAACGGGCGGAAGGAGATGCATTTTGCGGAAGCGAGAAGCCGCAGCTGAGGCCATCGGCGCTGCGGCCCTTGCCGGCGGCGAAGGCGGCGCTCGACGTGGCGATGCAGATGACAAGAAGCGCTGCGGCAGCGATTTCGATCAGCAGTCTCATGGGGCGTCTCCTCCACACTGCTGGCTGAATCTGTGCCCAATGTAGCACCAAATTCACGGTCCCCCGTGCTCGTCCGGGTTCCCAAGTCGGCCCGTTCCTTGCATAATTTTACGCCAACGCAGTGCACGGCCGCGCCAGCGATGGTTCCGGTGCAGGGGCAAGACGCGTAGGTTAGAACAAGACGCGTAGGTTAGAAGACGCGTAGGGTTTTAGTGGTGTTCTCGCGACCAGGAAGTGACGGCCTTGCAAGATCAATCGTTCCAGCCAAATTTCCCCACCCCCGGTCAGCCCATCGACGAACTCGCGTTGTCGGAGATCAAGGGCGCGATCCTGGCGAAGCTGCGCCTTGCCATTGGCAAGGATGCCGGCATGGCGACCAGGCATGACTGGTACCAGGCCGCGGCGCTCGCACTGCGCGACCGCATCGTGCATCGCTGGCTCTCGGCCGAGAAGCGCAGCTACGACGCAGGCCGCAAGCGCGTCTATTATCTCTCGCTCGAATTCCTGATCGGCCGCCTCTTCACCGACGCGCTCAACAACATGGGCCTCTTGAATATCTTCGAGGTCGCGCTCGGCGATCTCGGCGTGTCGCTGCCTGAGCTGCGCAAATGCGAGCCGGACGCGGCGCTCGGCAATGGCGGCCTCGGCCGCCTCGCCGCCTGCTTCATGGAGAGCATGGCGACACTGTCGATTCCCGCGATCGGCTACGGAATCCGCTACGATTACGGCCTGTTTCGCCAGATCATCAACCAGGGCTGGCAGCAGGAATATCCGGACGAATGGCTCGGCTTCGGCAACCCCTGGGAATTGCAACGGCCGGAAGTGATCTACGACATCAATTTCGGCGGCGGCGTCGAGCATGTCGATGACAAGGGCCGCGACCGCGCGATCTGGCACGCGAGCGAGACGGTGCAGGCGATCGCTTATGACACGCCGATCGTCGGCTGGCGCGGCCAGCACGTCAACGCGCTGCGGCTGTGGTCGGCACGCTCGCCCGATCCGCTCAAGCTCGATGCCTTCAACAAGGGCGACTATGTCAGCGCCAGCGCCGAGCAGTCGCGCGCCGAAGCGATCTGCAAATTTCTCTATCCGAACGACGAGAGCCCGGCGGGCCGCGAGCTGCGGCTGCGCCAGGAATATTTCTTCGTCTCGGCGTCGCTGCAGGATCTCATCAAGCGGCATCTCGCCTCCGACGGCCAGCTGCGCAGCCTGTCGTCCAAGGTCGCGGTGCAGCTCAACGACACCCATCCGAGCCTCGCCGTCACCGAGCTGATGCGCATCCTCGTCGACCTCCACAACTTCCGCTGGGACGAGGCGTGGAAGATCACGGTCGCGACGCTGTCCTACACCAATCATACGCTGCTGCCGGAAGCGCTGGAGACCTGGCCGGTCGAGCTGTTCGAGCGGCTGCTGCCGCGCCATCTCGAGATCATCTACCGCATCAACGTGCAGCATCTTGCGCTCGCCGAAGCGCGTGCCCCCGGTGATATCGACTTCCGCGCCTCGGTCTCGCTGATCGACGAGAAGAGTGGCCGCCGCGTCCGCATGGGCCAGCTCGCCTTCGTCGGCTCGCACCGCATCAACGGCGTCTCGGCGATGCATTCGGATCTGATGCGCGAGACTGTGTTTCACGATCTCAACCATCTCTATCCAGGCCGCATCACCAACAAGACCAACGGCATCACCTTCCGCCGCTGGCTAATGCTGGCGAACCCGAAGCTCACCGATCTCCTGCGCGAGACCTGCGGCGAGGCCGTGCTCGACGACCCGACCCAGCTCTCGCTGATCGAGGCCCGCGCCAGCGACGTCGAATTTCAGAAAAAATTCCGCAGCGTCAAGCTTCACAATAAGACCGCGCTGGCGCGCCTGATCGGCGAACGGATCGGCATCAAGGTCGACCCGACCGCACTGTTCGACGTGCAGATCAAGCGCATCCACGAATACAAGCGTCAGCTCCTCAACGTCGTCGAGACAGTCGCGCTGTATCAGTCGATCAAGGACGATCCCAACGGCAATTGGGTGCCGCGGGTGAAGATCTTTGCCGGCAAGGCTGCTGCGAGCTACCGCTACGCCAAGCTGATCATCAAGCTGATCAACGACGTCGCCGAGGTCGTCAACAACGATCCCGCTATCGGCGGCAGACTGAAGGTCGTCTTCCTGCCCGACTACAATGTCAGCCTCGCCGAGATCATCATCCCCGCGGCCGACCTCTCCGAGCAGATCTCGACCGCCGGCATGGAAGCCTCCGGCACCGGCAACATGAAGCTGGCGCTCAATGGCGCCATCACCATCGGCACGCTCGACGGCGCAAATATCGAGATCCGCGACCAGGTCGGCGCGGAGAACATCGCGATCTTCGGCATGGAGGCCGGCGACGTCATGATCCGACGCAAGCAGGGGTTAGATGCCTCCGACGCGGTCCGGAAGTCGCCAAAGCTCCAGCGCGCCATCAATGCGATCGGCACCGGCGAGTTCTCGCCCGGCGATCCCGGCCGCTTCGAATCCATCGCGCATGCGCTGCGCTATCTCGACCACTACATGGTCAGCGCCGATTTCGATTCCTATTACGAGGCGCAGCGTGCGGTCGACGCGCGATGGCAGGTGGCGCCGGCCTGGACCCGCGCCTCCATCCTCAACGTCGCGCGCATGGCGTGGTTCTCCTCCGACCGCACCATCCGCGAATACGCCGAGGAGATTTGGAACGTGCCGGTCAATCCGATCACGCCGCCATTCCAGATGGCAGAGGATCTGCACGACGCCGCGAGCTGATTTTTCCGCAGCGTGAAATCGGCGTTACCTGCGGGGTCATTGCATCTCGCAGAGGGGATGATGATATGATTATCGTCATCCCCCAAGTGCCATCGATCTGGATTGCGTCGCTGCGCTCGCAATGACGATGGGGTCGGCATCGAGGACCAAGAATGCACGCCAAGCTCCCGCACCCCTTCGACGACGCCACCCGCATCACCGCCGGTGACAGCAGCTGGCAGGGGCACACCAGCGATGACTACTGGGCCTTCGTCGGACCGTTCGGCGGCGCGACTGCGGCGACCATCCTGCGCGCGCTGATCGAGCATCCACAACGCGCCGGCGATCCGCTGGCGCTGACCGTCAATTACTGCGCACCGATCGCCAAGGGTCCGTTCGATCTCGACCTCCGGCTGGTGAAGGCCAACCGCTCTAGCCAGCACTGGAGCGTCGAACTGTCGCAGGGCGGCGGCGAGGTCGCTACGCTCGCCACCGCGGTATTCGCGGAGCGCCGGCCGTCCTGGGAGCACAGGGTGGCGCAATATCCGGATACAAAGCCGTTCGAACAGACGCTGCCATTTCCGAAGATCGCAGCGTCCTGGGCCAACCAGTACGAATTCCGCTTCGTCGAGGGCGAAATGCGGCTCGGCCCGCCGCGGCCAGAGCTCGCGAGCACTTACTCGAAGCTCTGGATCAGCGATCGCGAGCCGCGCAGGCTCGACATGCTGTCGCTGATGTCGATGTCGGACGCCTTCTTCGGCCGCATCTTCCACGCACGCCGCGAGCTGGTGCCATTCGGCACGGTGTCGCTGACGACCTATTTCCACACTGACGCGGAGGAGCTCGCAGCCGAAGATATTACGCGCGTGCTTGCGACCGCTGATTCGAAGATCATGCACAAGAGCTACGCCGACCAGAACGCTGAGTTGTGGTCGCCGAACGGCAGGCTGCTCGCGACGACGACGCAGATTGCGTATTTCAAGGCGTAAGCGTTTTCACGACCTCGTCATTGCGAGTTTAGCACCGGCCGGTGGCCGACCCGCGCTTGATGTAACGGCGTCGAGGTCGGAAGATGGGGAGCTGCCGGCAGCGAGGTCGGCTGCTGTCTGGTGCCGAGAGCCCGATTGCGAGTTTGGACCCGGGATGCCTTGATGACCCCAACTGGAGCCCGGGGCGAGAGCCCCGGAGCCCGCTTCTTAGACTTCCTATCGATGAGGCCCCACGCCGGCAGTGCAAGCGTTGGAGGCGCCAATGGATGTCTTATACGAACGAGTGGCCGGATTGGATGTGCATAAGGCGACGGTCGTTGCCTGTGTGCGGAGAACGACGGCAGGGAAGGTGGAGCGGGAATGCCGCACCTTTGAGACGACGACGGCAGGGTTGCTGGCCTTGCTCGAGTGGCTGAGAGAAAGCAAGTGCACGCATGTCGCCATGGAGGCCACCGGCGTGTATTGGAAGCCGGTCTGGAACATTCTGAGCGATGGCGCTTTCGAGCTCATCCTGGCCAACGCCGCGCATATCAAGAACGTGCCTGGCCGCAAGACCGACATGAACGATGCGATGTGGATCGCCGATCTCGTGGCATGCGGCCTGCTGAAGGCGAGCTTCGTACCCAAGGAACGGCTGCAGGAGCTGCGCTCGCTGATGCGGACCCGCAAACAGCTTACGCGCGAGCAGACGCGGCATGTGCAGAGAATCGACAAGACGCTGGAATCTGCCAACATCAAGCTCGGTTCGGTGATCTGCGAGGTCATGGGTGTCAGCGGCCGACGCATGATCGAGGCGATGATCGCGGGGGTGCGTGACCCGAGCAAGCTGGCAGCGTTGGCTCATGCGCAGATCAAGGCCTCTCCCAAACAGCTTTATGACGCGCTCCATGGTCGGCTGACTGAGCATCATCGTTTTCTCCTGCAATTGCACATCGGGCAATACGATGCCCTGAGTGCGGCCATCGATCAGATCGATCGGCAAGTCGACACCGCGATTGCCAGGCTGGATAAGGAGGCCGCCGACGGCCAGGCCTCCTTTCGCGATCTGATCTCGCTCCTTTGTACGATCCCAGGTGTCAGCACCTTGGCTGGCACATCGATCCTGGCCGAGATTGGCCGCGACATGAGCCGCTTCCCGAGCGCAGGCCATCTCGTCGCCTGGGCTGGGTTGTGTCCGGGACAGAATGAGAGCGCCGGCAAGCGCAAACGCACGCGGCTGCGCAAAGGAGCGCCATGGCTGAAGACCATGCTCGTGCAGTGTGCCTGGGCCGCCAAGCGAAAGAAGGACAGCTTCTACAATGCCCGCTTCAACCGCCTGAGCCGCCGCCGTGGACCACAGAAAGCCATCTGCGCCGTGGCAGCCTCCCTGCTCACCGCCATCTATCATATGTTCAAGGACGGAACCGAGCACCACGACTTAGGCGCCGCGCATTTCGATCATCGCTCAACCGCCGCAAAGGCCAGACGTCTCGTCGCCCAGCTAGCCAAGCTTGGTTATGCCGCTCAGCTCCAGCCACTTCCGGAGGCCGCCTGATCCAGCCTAGTTACTTCTTAGCGCAGCGAGGATTCCATGGGGAGTGGATAGCGACCAGATCTGAGGCCAGACTGAGGTTGCTAAATCCATTCAACCTGGAGACGACGATATTGCTCGATCATCCTTCCGACGGACCGGCCGCTATCCGCACGCAGTTTGGCGCAATTTTTGTGTCATTGGAACTGAGCCGCTCGACATGGCTGGTGACCTCGCTGTCGCCCGGCAAGGGCGAGAAGATGTCCAGACACAGCGTGGAGGCCGGTGATATTGCGGCACTCTTGAAGCTGTTTGCAGAGCTGAAACAGAAGGCCCTGGCCCGAACGGGGGAGAACTATCCGATCATCACCATCCAGGAGGCTGGACTGGATGGGTTCTGGCTTCACCGCGCTTTGCAGCAGGAGGGCATTGAAAGCCACGTGGTCGATCCGGCCTCGATCGCGACGCCGCGCCGGCGCCGGCGGGCCAAGACGGACAGGCTCGATGGCGAGACGCTGCTGCGGTCGCTTCTGGCCTACAAGCGCGGCGAGCCGCGGGTCTGCGCGATGGTGGTTGCTCCTTCACCGGAGGACGAGGATCGCCGCCGACTTTGCCGCGAGCGGCGGACATTGATCGCGGAGCGGATCGAGCACGTCAACCGGATCAAGGGGCTGCTGTTTGCACAAGGGATATCCGGCTATGTGCCGCTGCGGCGCGACCGCAAGGCACGGCTCGAGGCCTTGCGCACCGGGGACGGGCGCCCGTTGCCGCAGCATTTGAAGGCGCAGGTCGGCCGCGAGCTCGCCCGGCTCGAACTGCTGCTCGAGCAGATCGCGGCGGTGGAGCGCGAGCAAGAGGCGCTACTGACGGCGAGCAAGCCAACCGGCGAGAAGGCTGCATCGGACCCGGTCACCATGCTGCTCGGCCTGAAGAGCCTGGGCCCGAACTTCGCTGCCGTTCTCTGGACGGAAGCCTTCTGGCGCCAGTTTGCCAACCGCCGCCAGGTCGCCTCCTATGCGGGGCTTGCGGCCACGCCATCGGTATCGAGCGCGAGCAGGGCGTGTCGAAGGCCGGCAATCCGCGGCTGAGAACCACGATGATCCAGCTCGCCTGGTTGTGGATACGCCACCAGCCCCAATCGGCTCTGACCCAATGGTTCAAGGCCAACAGCCAGCGCGGCCGCAAGCGCGCGATCGTGGCGTTGGCGCGCAAGCTGCTGGTCGCCTTGTGGAAGTATGTCACCCAGGGCGTCGTGATCGAGGGGGCCGTGATGAAGCCTGCCGCCTGAGCCCTCTTCACCACCTCAAAACCAATCTGCCGAGGTCCGATCGAACCTCGGCTGATCCGGGTGACGAACCGATGGATTGCATGGCTTCAAACGCCGCAACGAAGAATGGCCTCGTCCTCTCGAGCCTGCCCGCCGCAAGCGGAATGTTGGTGCTGTCGCTATCACGCGACGACCGAATGTGAGTTTGATCTGGCAAGCAAAACCAGATTGTCAAAACTGGCTCGAACCTGAGATCGCCTGACGACAAGGAGTTATCCGCCCGACCACCAAAGCCTGATGGCGTGCTCGCTCAAGTCAAGGTCAAGCCGCTTCGCAGCGGCCCTACGGGCCGACCTTGACTCGATCTGCGCGCGCCATCCGAAGGGCCCCACGGTCGGGACGAAGAGCTGGCTGCAATCGAACAAAAAGCTGAACTACCACCTTGACACACCAAATCCCCATGTGAGCAATCCAGACTGCCGCCGCAGAGGGATTCTGGATTGCTTCGCTGCGCTCGCAATGACGGTGGAGAGAATTCGCGAGAAACAAAAAGGGCGGCCTCGCGGCCGCCCTTTTGCGTTCCAAGCGATACGAAATTTACTCCGCCGCGAGCTTCACGTCGGGCGCAGCGGCACGCACCTCGGCGTCGACCTG
The DNA here is from genome assembly GCF_016616885.1 of Bradyrhizobium diazoefficiens. NCBI lineage: Bacteria > Pseudomonadati > Pseudomonadota > Alphaproteobacteria > Hyphomicrobiales > Nitrobacteraceae > Bradyrhizobium > Bradyrhizobium diazoefficiens. The sequence goes on from NZ_CP067102.1 coordinate 7,653,229, forward strand.
GGCTTCGAACTTGGCAAAGTTCTTCTGGAACATGCCGACCAGGCTACGTGCGGTCTTGTCGAACTCGTCCTTGTCCTTCCAGGTGTTGACCGGATTGAGGATCTCGCTCGGCACGCCCGGCAGCGCGGTCGGGACCGCGAAGCCGAAATATTGGTCGGTGCGGAATTCGACGTTGCGCAAGCTACCGTCGAGCGCGGCGGTGAGCAGCGCGCGCGTCACCTTGATCGGCATGCGCGAGCCGGTGCCGTACTTGCCGCCGGTCCAGCCGGTGTTGACCAGCCAGCAATCGACATTGTGCTGGGCGATCAGGTCGCGCAGCATGTTGCCATAGACGCTGGGATCGAGCGGCAGGAAGGGCGAACCGAAGCAGGTCGAGAATTCCGGCTGGGGTTCGTTGCCGAGACCGCGCTCGGTGCCGGCGACCTTGGCGGTGTAGCCCGAGAGGAAGTGGTACATCGCCTGCGCCGGCGACAGCTTGGCGATCGGCGGCAGCACGCCGAAGGCGTCGGCGGCGAGCATCACCACGTTCTTCGGCTGCGGCGCGCGGCCGGTGCGCGAGGCGTTCGGGATGAAGTCGAGCGGGTAGGCCGAGCGCGTGTTCTCGGTCTTGGAGCCGTCGTCGAAATCGACGATGCGGGTGTCCTCGTCGAGCACGCAGTTCTCGAGCACAGAGCCGAACCGGGTTGACGCCGCGTAGATCTCGGGCTCGGCTTCCTGTGAGAGCTTGATGCACTTGGCGTAGCAGCCGCCTTCGAAGTTGAACACGCCGTTCGGGCCCCAGCCGTGCTCGTCGTCACCGATCAGCGTGCGATTGGGATCGGCCGACAGCGTGGTCTTGCCGGTACCGGATAGCCCGAAGAAGATCGCCGTGTCGCCATTGGCGCCGACATTGGCCGAGCAATGCATCGGCATCACGCCGCGCTCGGGCAGATAATAGTTCAGCGTGGTGAAGACCGACTTCTTCATCTCGCCGGCATAGTAGGAGCCGCCGATCAGCACGATCTTGCGGGCGAAGTCGATCGCGACGACGTTCTCCGAGCGCACGCCGTGACGTTTCGGATCGGCGCGGAAGCTCGGCATGTCGATGATGGTGAGCTCCGGCGTGAAGGTCGACAGCTCGACCGTCTCGGGACGGATCAGCAGCGTGCGGATGAACAGCGAGTGCCAGGCAAGCTCGGTGAAGACACGGGTCTTGATCCGGTAGGCCGGGTCGGCGCCGCCATAGAGGTCCTGCGCGAACAGGCTCTTGCCCTCGGCGTGCTTGATGAAATCCTGGTAGAGGGTCTCGAACTGCTCAGCAGTGATCGACTGGTTGCCGGCCCACCACATCTTCTTGTCGGTGGTGGCGTCACGCACCGTGAACTTGTCCTTCGGGCTACGGCCGGTGAACTCGCCGGTATCGGCGCAGAGCGAACCGTTGGCGGAGAGCACCGCCTCGCCCGCGGAGAGCGAGTACTGATACAGTTGCGGCGCGCCGAAGTTCCAGTGAACCTGCTTGAGATTCTTTAAGCCGAATTTGTCGGCGCCGAAGGCACCGTTGCGCACGCCCGTCTCTTGCACGAAAAAATCCTCCTAGAACCCGCGACACATAGCGCGACCTAACTTTGGCGCCATCGCGGTCACCGTGAACTACAGGCCGTCGGGCCTCGGTTGGATGACCTAATACTGATGAACGCCGACGTTGCCAAGCTGATCCCGCAGGATTTGGTTTATTCAAGGACCGCGCCAAACGCCGCGCATGTCAGCCCTGAGCAGGCTGATGCAAAAATCACGAATGATCGCGCAACCAAACGCGTGTTTCAGCGTTATCAAGTGTTTTGCGACGCACAATGCTGCGCCGCGCTATCGTACCGCACCTTCGCCGATCAGCGCGAATGGCCCCCACATCGCGGGGTAGGCATTGCGGGACGACGAGGTATCGTCGACGTACGTTACCATCGCGCGCCGCAGAGCTTCGGCTCTGCCGATTTTTGGTTCGTTTTTGAGCAGATCGAAGGTCGAAGTGGTCAAGCGGGTGGCAGCCTCCGAATCCACGGCCCAATGCGAAACCAAGAGCGCGCGCGCACCGGCATAGAAGAAAGCGCGCGCCAGTCCCGACAGGGCCTCGGCGCCCGGCTTGTCGCCGGCGATCGTGTTGCAGGCCGACAGCACGACCCAATCGGCATTGAGCTTGAGCTGGGCGACTTCGCTCGCCGTGAGCAGGCCATCATCGAGCTCCGAGGGCTGGCCGGGAATCGAGAGCGCAAGCGATGGCTCGCCCACGCCTTTGATGTCGCCGGCGACGAGGCCGTGGGTCGCAAAGTAGATGATGCTGTATTGAGCAAGCGGTGCACGCTTGAGCGTCGCTTCGCTGGCGTCGCGGCCGAGATGAATGTCGGCATCAGTCGCACCGACATCTTTCGCCACGGCATTCAGCTCGTCTGCTGTATCGGGCAGTTGCGGCAGCGCCTGCGCAAGCCGCGCGCGATCGACGCCGGCGCCGCGCCAGAAATCGGTATAGGCTGACGTCACGATGCTGCGCGCGGCAACCGTGCCGCTTGCAGCGCGGCGATCGGCGGGACCTTCCTGCGCCGGGTTGAATACGGGATCGCCAAAGCCCGTCATCGGCTTGACGCCCTGATCCTTGCGCGCAAAGGCACGCAGCGATTTCAGGCTGACCACCGATGGCAGCACCGAGACAGCTTGACGCCGCAGCAACCAGGCAGCGCTGCGATAACCTTCGAGCGTCTCGGGGATCGCAGCTTGCGGTGCCTCCGTGACGAGCAGATGAAACGGCAGCGCGGTAAGCGCGCCCGACGGCACGGTGAGCAGGCTGCGCTTGTCCCTGGTCAGCGCCTCGACCGGGCCGAGCAGCGTGACATAGAGCTCGTTGGCGAGCGCGAGGTCGAACAAGCCTGATTTGCCGGAGCCATCGCGTGCCTTGCCGACATCGAGACCTCGGCGGAAAGCCGTGACCTTCTGCGCCAGCGCATCTGCGCCAAGCGGAATTTCCTTCCAGTCGGCACTCTCCCGCGTGATGGCAATGACATAGCTGCGCTTGTCGACGACGGAATAGAGCACCATCGCTTCGTCGGCCGACAGCAGGGGCTGGACGTCCTTGACCGTCAGAGGCAGCGGGTTGGAGAGCGAGGCGTAATCGGGGAATTCAATGGCGAGCGTCTTCTGCAGGCCGGCGCGCTCGCTTGCGATGACCGCGATCCGCCCGCGGCTGCGCTGCTCGGAGGCGACGTCGCGCTGCGCCGACGGCTTCGATACGGCCGTGATGATCGCCTTGTCGAGCGATTCAGATTCGGCCGCGAGATCCTGGTCCTTGCGCACCAGCTCGGCGAGACGGTCGTTGCCGGCGGCGAGCCGCACCGCGAGCTTGTTGACGGCCGATGCGGCGGAGGATTGCGTGCCGCGCTGGATCGCGGCGAGCGCCTCGTCCAACGCCTTGTCATGCGGCAGCAGCGATTGCTGGCGCGCCGCGAACAGGATCGGCAGCACCACGCGCAACTGGGCGCGGTCGTTCGCAATCGTTTTTTCCGCGAGCGGCAACGCGTCCGCAGTTCGCCCGGACACAAGGAGGAAATAAGCGAGATTGCTGATGGATGTCGCAACATCCGGATGATCCGGCCCAAGCGCACGCTCGCGAATGGCGAGCGCGCGGCGATACAGCGGTTCGGCATCGGCATAGCGCTGCTGGTGCTCGTAGAGCCCGGCGAGATTGTTGAGGGACCGCGCGACGTCGGGATGATCGGGCCCCAGCGCTTTTTCGCGGATCGCGAGCGAGCGCTTGATCGGCGCTTCGGCATCCGCATCGCGACCGAGGTCGCGATCAAGCTGGCCGAGATTGTTCAGGAGCGTTGCGACCGCCGGATGCTCGGGGCCGCCGACCTTCTGGTAGATCGCGAGCGCCCGCTGGAACAGCGGCTCGGCATCTGCAAAGTGCTCCTGCTTCACATAGAGCGTACCGAGATTGTTGAGGGACTGGCCGACGTCGGGATGCTCGCGCGACAGCGCCTTCTCGCGGATAGCCAGCGCCCGCTTGAATAACGGTTCGGCATCAGCGAGGCGGCCTTGCCGCTGATCGAGAGCGGCGAGATTGTTCAGCACGGGCGCGATCTCGACACTGTCGAGGCCGGTCCCCTTCTCCATCAAAGCGATGGCGCGCTTGTAGATCGGCTCCGCCTGATCGTCATGCCCCTGATCGGCGTAGATCTGCGCGAGGTTGTTGAGTGCAGCGGCGAGATCGCGGTTGTTGCTGGTCTTCTCGAGCGAGACCACCATGGCCTGCGCCAGCGGCAGCGCCTCGGAGTATTTCCCGGCACTTCTCAGCACATTAATCCGCGCGCTCTGCGCGGCAAGACCGCCCGCCTGGGCAAAGCTGGGCGTGGCAAGCGATGCCGTGATCGCGAGCCCCAGGCCCGCAACCAATGCCAAACGACGCGTCATGAGCCCTCTCGCTGCCAATCTCAGACCGATCACGATCTTGGGTCGCAGCGATGTGAGGCGACGTTCAAACTATTGCGGGTTAGTCCGTCTTCGCACGCGCTTCTCCCACCAGACGGACCAGCATCTTGCGCAGTGCCGTGCCATCAGCGACCCGCTCCGGAAAATCCAGCCGCAGCGTGGTCTGGCCGTCCTGCATGTCGATGCCTTCGGGGTCGCAGCCGGTGCAGCGCCAATCGCCCGCGGGCGCACCAAGCAGCCTTGTTGCGTACAGGCCCATGGCGGCACGGTGGTCGGCATTCATGTGCTCGACGGCGCCTTCCTCCGCCGCCAGCAGGTCCTCGGTGCCGGCGAGGTCCGTGAGGAACTGTTCCGGCTTGAGATCGACGATCCGGCCAAAACCTGCGACCAGATGGGTTCCCGCGGGTCGGATCCGGAAGAACGCAAAATCCTTAAATGAGACAAAGGCTTCCGCCGCCGGATGGGCATTGAGATACCGCCGCTGAAGCAGATCCCTCTCATCCTCGGCCTGTTCGGCCCGGCCGGACAGCATGATCCGAGCGCCTTCCAGCGGATCGCCGGCGGCGCGCTCGTCCAGCATCAGGGAGACCCGGCTGTCTGCAAGGATGTTCCTGGTATGAACCGCCAACCGGGAGATCAGCAGGATCGGGGAGCCATCGAGGTGACTGGCCAGATTGACCAGGGAACAGTAGGGATCGCCGCTGCCCGGCATGAGCGTCGCGAGCGCGCCCTGCCGCGACCGCCTGAGCAGCGATTTGGCGAGCTTTCCGGGGTCGAAGTCGGAGGTCGGTTCCATTGGCTTTCTCGGCCCAGGTGGTTGCAAGGCGGGCATTTTTTCGGGTAAACGGGGGTCCGGTTATGGGTCGACATGCGGCGAATCTGCCGTGTTTCGTGGAACTTGGTCACACTTCAGCCCAGCTTGCATTGCTCGGTGACAAAGTTCGAACGCCGAATTCGGCACCCATGTATGCGGCGCATCACTGGATTGCTCGCCGTTTAAGCCACGACCCAAACGGAAAGCAGAAAGCACAGGCTCATGCCCACAATCGCTTTGGTCGACGACGACCGCAACATTCTCACATCCGTCTCGATCGCGCTGGAAGCCGAAGGCTACCGCATCATGACCTACACCGACGGCGCCTCCGCGCTTGACGGTTTCCGCACCACCCAGCCCGATCTCGCCATCCTCGATATCAAGATGCCGCGCATGGACGGCATGGAGACGCTGCGCCGTCTCAGGCAGAAGTCCGACTTGCCGGTGATCTTCCTGACCTCCAAGGACGAGGAGATCGACGAGCTGTTCGGTCTCAAGATGGGCGCCGATGATTTCATCCGTAAACCGTTCTCGCAGCGCCTGCTGGTCGAACGCGTCAAGGCGGTGCTGCGTCGCTCGGCGCCGAAGGATCCGACCGTCGCGCCGAAGGAGAACGATGCCAAGGCGCTCGACCGCGGCCTGCTGCGCATGGATCCGGAACGGCATACCTGCACCTGGAAGAACGAGCCGGTGACGCTGACGGTCACCGAATTCCTGATCCTCCAGGCGCTGGCAACACGGCCCGGCGTGGTCAAGAGCCGCAATGCGCTGATGGATGCCGCCTATGACGATCAGGTCTATGTCGACGACCGCACCATCGACAGCCACATCAAGCGGCTGCGCAAGAAGTTCAAGGTGGTCGACAACGATTTCGAGATGATCGAGACGCTCTACGGCGTCGGCTACCGCTTCAAGGAAGCCTGAGGCGCAGGCGCCTTCACAACAGATGAGAGCTGCGCCGGTTCTGATTCCATCGGAACCGGGCATGCTCTAGGATGCGGGGACCGTCGCACGAGCTGTCCTAACGCGGGCGTAAGCATTGCTTGACCGAACGCAGCCTGATCCGAGTTCGAACGCCGAGGACGTTACCGCCCACGGCGCCTCGGAGCATGAGGACAAGCCGATCACGCGAGGCTGGGGGCCGCTGAACTGGCTCAAGCGCGCCGGCCAGTTCTTCTTCGCGTTGTCCTTCTCGAGCCTGACCCGCCGCATCGTCTCGCTCAACCTCGCAGGCCTTGTCGCGCTGGTCGCGAGCATCCTCTATCTGTCGCAGTTCCGCGCCGGCCTGATCGACGCACGCGCGCAGAGCCTGCTGGTGCAGGCCGAAATCATCGCCGGCGCCATCGGCGCCTCGGCGACGGTGCAGACCAACGCGATCACCGTCGATCCCGAACGGCTGCTCGACCTGAAACTGGGTGAGAGCTATGGCGGGCCCGACGATTCGCTGGATTTTCCGATCAACCCCGAGCGCGTGGCGCCGGTGTTGCGCACGCTGATCTCGCCGACCAAGACCCGCGCGCGGATTTTCGATCCCAACGGTTCGGTGTTGCTCGACAGCCGTGACCTCGACGTCCTCCGGGCCTTTCCGCTGCCGCCACCGTCCGAGAAACCCGGGCTGGTCGAGCGCGCCATGGTCGCGACCCGGACTTGGCTGAACCGCGGCGACCTGCCGCTCTATCGCGAACTCGGACGCGAGAACGGCAATGGCTATGTCGAAGTCGCCGATGCGCTCCAGGGCCAGAAGCGCTCGATGGTGCGGGTCAATGCGCGCGGCGAGGTGATTGTCTCGGTCGCGGTCCCCGTGCAGCGCGCACGCGCCATCCGCGGCGCGCTGATGCTGTCGACGCAGGGCGACGAAATCGATCAGATGGTCACCGCCGAGCGCCTCGCGATCCTGAAAGTCGGCGGCGTCGCTGCCGCGGTCATGATCATGCTGTCGCTGCTGCTCGCGAGCACGATCGCAGGCCCCGTGCGCCGGCTCGCCGACAGCGCCGAGCGGGTCCGCCGCCGCATCAAGACCCGCGTCGAGATTCCCGACTTCACCCGCCGCCGCGACGAGATCGGCCATCTCTCCGGCGCGCTACGCGATATGACCAGCGCGCTCTACAAGCGGATCGAGGCGATCGAGATGTTCGCCGCCGACGTCGCCCACGAGCTGAAGAACCCGCTGACCTCGCTGCGCTCCGCGGTCGAGACGATGCCGCTGGCGCGCAACGAGAACAGCCGCGCCCGCCTGCTCGAGGTGATCGAGCACGACGTCAAGCGGCTGGACCGCCTGATCTCGGACATCTCCGATGCGAGCCGGCTCGATGCCGAATTGCAGCGGCAGGATGCGATCCCGGTCGATCTGAGGCGGCTCCTGGGCACGCTCGTCGCGGTCGCCAATGAAACCAAGCTCGGTCACGACGTCGCCGTCGAGGCACGCTTCGAGGGCCGCAGCCCGACCGACATTTTCGCGGTCACGGGCCATGATTCGCGGCTCGGGCAGGTGGTTTCCAACCTGCTCTCCAACGCGCAGTCCTTCTCGGAAGCCGGCAGCAAGGTGCGCCTGACCTGCCGCCGCGTGCGCGGCGAGATCGAGATCGTGGTCGACGACGACGGCCCCGGCATCCGCGACGACGCGCTGGAGCGCATCTTCGAGCGCTTCTACACCGACCGGCCGCATCAGGGTTTTGGCCAGAATTCCGGCCTCGGCCTGTCGATCTCCAAGCAGATCGTCGATGCCCATGGCGGACGCATCTGGGCGGAGAACCGCGCCGGCCCCGCTGATGAAGACGGGGCGCCGACGGTTGCCGGCGCACGCTTCGTGGTGAGGCTGCCGGCGCTATGAGCGACGGCGAGCCGAGCGTTCACGCCTCCGCGGTCAAGGTCGGCCCCCTGGCGGTGCTGATCCGCGGGCCTTCGGGAGCCGGCAAGTCGCGCCTTGCCTTCGATTTGATCATGGCGGGGCGCTCAGGCGTGGTCGAAAGCGCCGTGCTGGTCGGCGACGACCGTGTCCATCTGGCGACAGTCGGCCATGAAATTGCGGTCCGTCCCGCCCCCCTCCTGGCCGGGCTGATCGAGATTCGCGGGCTGGGCATCCGCCGCTGCGACTTCGTGGAGCATGCGACGGTCGGCCTCGTGGTCGATCTGGATGCCGACGACGCCGAACGGCTGCCGTCGCCGGAATCGCTGAAAACCATCATTTTGGGCGTCGAAATACCGCGAATCCCAGTCAAGCGCGGCGATTCGCCGCTCCCCCTGGTTGTTGCGACCTTGATCACTACCAAGAGTTAACCTCCGGCTAACCCGTGAGGCGATTGTTTGAAGGGAATTTGTAACCATATGAACCCCACACTCGCGACCGAGTAGACCGGCGCAGCTCCCCTTATCCATCCGTCTAGATTCAGGGAGATACGCAACATCCCCCCTTGCGCGGGGGCTCTGGATGGTCAAAGTGGCGCGTTCGTGCGGTGCACCAAAAGCGCCCGCGGGAGTTTTCCGATGATTGGTCTAGTACTTGTGACCCACGGGCGCCTTGCCGACGAATTCAAGGCAGCGCTTGAACATGTCATGGGCCCACAAAAGCAAATCGAAGCGATTACGATCGGTGCCGAAGACGATTCCGATCTCTGCCGAAGCGACATCATCGAGGCGGTTAACCGCGTCGATTCCGGCGACGGCGTTGCGATCCTCACCGACATGTTCGGCGGTACCCCGTCGAACCTCGCGATTTCCTGCATGAGCCGGCCGAAGGTCGAAGTGCTCGCGGGCATCAACCTGCCGATGCTGGTGAAGCTCGCCAAGGTGCGCGAAGAGCGGCCGCTGCCCGACGCGATCGCGATGGCCCAGGAAGCCGGTCGCAAATACGTCACCATCGCCAGCCGAGTGCTCGCCGGCAAATGAGCGACGACGCGCCGCAAGCGGGGACAGGCGTGCCCGCGGGCGCGATCTCCAAAGAGCTCCTGATCATCAACAAGCGCGGCTTGCATGCGCGCGCCTCGGCAAAATTCGTCCAGGCGGTCGAGCGCTTCAACGCGCAGGTGTGGGTGACGCGCGGCGGCGAGACCGTCGGCGGCACCTCGATCATGGGCCTGATGATGCTCGCGGCAGGACCAGGCACGACGATCACCGTCGCCGCCGCCGGCGCCGATGCGGAAGCCGCGCTTGCGGCAATCACCGATCTCGTTGAAAGCAAGTTCAACGAGGAAGGGGTTTAGGCGCCTTGGTCACTTCGCCGGCGGGGCGATGTAGACGTTCCACGTCATCGACGGGCCGGCCTTGCCGTGGGTGAAGCGGCGCGTCGTCATCACCATGCGCTCGGCGTTCGGCGCGATTTCGGACACCCACTTCTCGAATGCCGGCAGGCGGCCGTCGGTCGGATCGAACACGCCGATAAAACCGTACTTCTTGACGTCGTCGAGTGTCGTCAGCCCGGAGCCCCACGCCTCATTCGGCGTGAACGCAGCCGGGTGATCCGGGCTGTAGAACACCATCGGCTGGATCGATTCCATCGTGCCGGCGACGATCGCCCAGCGCGAGGCGAAGCGCGAATGCCAGGCTTGCGTCAGCTCGCGCGCGAGCTCCGAGCGTGCGCCATAGGTCGCCGTGTTGTCCGAATTCGCCGCCATCTCGCGGGCGGCGATCCAGGGTGAGGCGACGAGCGTCGCGACGCTGAGCACCAGCCAAATCACGGTGATGTTGAACAGCACGGCACTCTGCACCCGCAGCGCCGGGATCGCCACCAGTGCGAGCGGCACCAGGAAGAACAGCGAGATGCCCCAATCGGTCTTCATGTAGATGGAGAACACGAGCGCGCCGAGCGGCGGCCCGGCCGCGACGATGATCTGGATGATCCAGATGTTCAGCGCCTGGGAAACGTTGACGCCCGCATTGGCGCCGCGCGCCCAGGCCCGCGTGACAATGCGCAGCGGCGCGCGCGCAAGCAGCGTTGCCCACGGCGGCACCAGCGCCATCGCGAGTGCGGCGAGCGCTACCGGCAGCGCCAGCAGCGCGGCATTGTGCAGGACATAGCCGAACACGAGCTGCCGCACCTGGCCGGCATCCTCGATGCTGTAGGTGTCGCCGGCATAGGTCAGCGGCACGAAATGCGCATCCGCAAGCCAGACGATGTGCGGGATCATCGCCACCGCCATCGTCGCGATCGCGACCCAGGGCGCCGGCGACAGCAGGAATCTTATGCGCTCCGGATGGATCAGCGCGGCAAGGCCAATGGCGCCGATCATGGTCAGCACCCAGTATTTGGTCATCAGCGCCAGCGCGCCGGCGAGCCCGAGAAAGACTCCGGACTGCCAGCTCCGCTTCTCGAACGCGTTGAGATACGCGAGCACGACGAGCGGCAGCGTGACGAGCTGAAGCAGATCGGGGTTGTACTTGAACCCCTTGAAATTGAAGATCGGATAGAGCGCGACCATCACCACGACCAGGAACGCGCGGCGCGGATCGACGACGCGCAAGCTCACCAGCCAGCAGATCACCATGCCGACGCTGACCGTCGCCATCGCCAGCGCATAGGTCGCCCAGTCCGCCGCTGGGAAGACCTTGAACCAGAGGCCGGCGATCCAGCCCGACAGCGGCGGATGCTTGCCGTAGCCCCACAGGAATTTCTGGCCCCAGCCCCAGGCTTCTGCGACGTCCATGTGAACGTCCTGCGCCGCCTTGAGATTGATCAGGATGAAGGTCCAGATCACGGCATGCAGGATGGCGAGCTGGATCACCAGCCAGAGCCGGGCTGAGGGGTCGGTCGCGTAGGCAACCAGCCAGGCCCGGAAGCGGTTGAAGTTCATCCGGGTTACGCGCGTCCGGGCGGAGGGGATCGAGGTCGTTGACATCGGCGTTGCGTAGCGCGTTTTGGGCTCCGGTGGAATCAGCTTGGCGTGAAGAAAGGCCCTGAAAATACAGCAATATGGTTGCCGCACGGGGATGTGAGTGGTATCCCGCGCCCATGACGACCGTCCCCATTTCCAACATCCGCAATTTCTCCATCGTCGCCCATATCGACCATGGCAAATCGACGCTGGCCGACCGTCTGATCCAGATGACCGGCGGCCTCACCGACCGCGAAATGGCGGGCAAGGAGCAGGTGCTCGATTCCATGGACATCGAGCGCGAGCGCGGCATCACCATCAAGGCGCAGACGGTGCGGCTTGCCTACCGCGCCAAGGACGGCAAGGACTACATCTTCAACCTGATGGACACGCCCGGCCATGTCGACTTCGCCTACGAAGTCTCGCGGTCGCTGGCGGCGTGCGAGGGTTCCCTGCTGGTGGTCGACGCCAGCCAGGGCGTCGAGGCACAGACACTCGCCAACGTCTACCAGGCGCTCGACAACAATCACGAGATCGTTCCGGTCCTGAACAAGGTCGACCTTCCCGCAGCAGAGCCGGACAAGGTCAAGCAGCAGATCGAGGACGTCATCGGCATCGACGCCTCCGACGCCGTGATGATCTCGGCCAAGACCGGCCTCGGCGTTCCCGACGTGCTGGAAGCCATCGTCACCCGCCTGCCGCCGCCGAAGGGCGATCGCGACGCGACCTTGAAGGCGCTGCTGGTCGACAGCTGGTACGACGTCTATCTCGGCGTCGTCGTGCTGATCCGCGTCGTCGACGGCGTGATGAAGAAGGGCAGCCGCGTCCGCATGATGGGCACGGGTGCGGCCTATGACATCGAGCGCGTCGGCTTCTTCACGCCGAAGATGCAGCAGGTCGACGAGCTCGGCCCCGGCGAGATCGGCTTCATCACCGCCGCGATCAAGGAAGTCGCCGACACCCGCGTCGGCGATACCATCACCGACGACAGGAAGCCTGTCACCGAGATGCTGCCGGGCTTCAAGCCCGCAATTCCGGTCGTGTTCTGCGGCCTGTTCCCCGTCGACGCCAACGACTTCGAGACGCTGCGTGCTGCGATGGGCAAGCTGCGGCTGAACGACGCCAGCTTCTCCTTCGAGATGGAAACCTCGGCCGCGCTCGGCTTCGGCTTCCGCTGCGGCTTCCTCGGGCTGTTGCACCTCGAGATCATCCAGGAGCGGCTGTCGCGCGAGTTCGACCTCAACCTGATCGCGACCGCGCCGAGCGTCATCTACAAGATGAAGCTGACCGACGGCAGCGAGCTCGAGATCCACAACCCCGTCGACATGCCCGACGTGGTGAAGATCGAGGAGATCCAGGAGCCCTGGATCGAGGCGACGATCCTTACGCCCGACGAATATCTCGGCAGCGTGCTGAAGCTGTGCCAGGACCGCCGCGGCGCGCAGAAGGAGCTGACCTATGTCGGCGCCCGCGCGATGGTGAAATACGATCTGCCGCTCAACGAGGTCGTGTTCGACTTCTACGACCGGCTGAAGTCGGTCTCCAAGGGCTACGCCTCGTTCGACTATCATCTCACCGACTACAAGCCGGCCGACCTGGTCAAGATGCAGATCCTGGTCAACGCCGAGCCGGTCGATGCGCTCTCGATGCTCGTGCATCGCACCCGCGCGGAAGGCCGCGGCCGCGCCATGGTCGAGAAGATGAAGGAGCTGATCCCGCCGCACATGTTCCAGATCCCGATCCAGGCGGCGATCGGCGGCAAGGTGATCGCGCGCGAGACCGTCCGCGCGCTGCGCAAGGACGTCACCGCGAAGTGCTACGGCGGCGACATCACGCGTAAGCGCAAACTTCTGGAGAAGCAGAAGGAAGGCAAGAAGAAGATGCGGCAGTTCGGCAAGGTCGACATCCCGCAGGAAGCCTTCATTGCCGCGCTGAAGGTGGACAGCTGAGGCACCGTCGCTGGCTGGCGACGGCCGTCCTTTGGGTGCACGAGCCTCGGCTCAAACCAAAACCGCGAAAACAACCCCATGCACAGTAGCCGACACCTTGTCGGCATTGCGCTTTTTCGATTTTTACGAAAATAACTTGACGCGTCGGGCAAAACACCGGCACGATGGCATCATGGCAACGCTTGTGGATGGCGGGACCATTGCCGGGAGATCGAACAGCCGCCTTTCCAGGGCGTGTCGAACCCCGCGCCTCGCGCGCTTGAAGCGCGACGTCCTTAATGGCCTTGAGCATCGGGCCGTCCCCCGATCGAACGACGCTGGCAGCAGAAATTGTCGCCATGATGCGGGCAGCTCAGGGCCTTGCCGCTTGGTCGGGCATCCAGATGAGCGGACAGAGCAGGAAGCAAACAATGAAAAATTCCATGAATTTCTTTTCAATCGTCACGACAGCCGTGGCGGGCATTATGCTCATAGCAGCGACAGAAGGCGTGTTCGCCCGAGACAACACCGGCGCACGCCCGATCAGCTCTGCCGCAGCAAAGCCTTTCAACATCAATGGTGGCCCGGGCAAGGGCATCGGCGGCGAACCCACTGCCGGGTTGGGCGGCTCAATGGGTGGCGGGACCCGCCCCACTCGCCCGCACCGGCAATGGTGATCAGTGAAGGCGCTGAGGAAATGTGGAGGCACGCCGTTTGCGTGCCTTCAATCCGCTAGTGGCGTGGAAAATCCGGCGACAAGCTTGACCAGATCGGCCTGTCGGCCAGCGCCGGTTTTTTCATAAAGACGACTGACGTGCGTCTTGATCGTGCTCTCCGCAACCCCAAGCGCCGCGGCGACTTCCGGAACACCGCCAATTTCCACGACGGCAAGCAACACGCGCAACTCGGTCGGTGTCAGCTTGTAGCTCCGGCCGATAACCTCCGGAGCCGACGGTGCTTCCAAGACGGCCTTGCGGACGAACAATGCAGCGACCGCCCCATTGATAGCGCCAGCAGGCAGATGGGCGTCCGATTTCAGCGGCAACAGGTGAGCGACGTAGCGTTCTCCGTCGGACGCTTGTAGTGGCAACGCAATGCCCCTGGCGGAGCGCACAGCGCCGCCCTGATCGGCCGCTGCGAAAGTGTCGCGCAAGATCCTGTTGATCTGCGCTTCGCCTGCGTTGAGTTCGCCATTAATCGAACGGAACACGCTGCCTTCCCTGAGAAGGGCATGCCCTGCGGCGTTGGCGTGCACGATATGTCGTCGTCCATCAACGAGAAACAGACCGGAGCACAGTCCATTGAAAGCTTCGGCGAATGTCGACGACTCTGCGCGCTTGAGATCGATGGTCTTGCCTATCAGAGCCGCACGCCGGACGTGAGGGATGACAAGCGACATGCGCCGACGCATTTCGTCGTCGACCATCCCCGCCGTCCGGCCGCGGACGACGCTGAGAAAGACACATCCCGCCGCTGATTTCTCCAGCACGGCGCTCGCAACGTCGATCCATCCCTGGGGCGCCGCCCATTCCTGATAGAAGCGCCCCTTACAGAACTCCTCGTACGACACGAGATCCGGAAGGCTGACGACTTGTCCAACGCCGACAAGCGCAACTGCCGCGAGCGGGTTGAATTTCGAATATGTCTCCGAATAGAGCCGCATGCTACGCGCATCGATACCGAACTGATGATACGATTCGACGACTGTAAGGCCAGGCCGCGTGAAGGCCAACATGGCCGCCGGACCGCCTACGAATTCAGCTATCTCTTCGAGGACAGTGGTCCAAGTCGCCGGGTCGAGGGAGGCATCATAGATATCTCCAATCAGACGAGATGCTTTTTGATATTGGCTCTGCCGTTCGTTCCCCGCGTCCGACCGAGCAACGGTGCCCGCCGGAACAGATTTCGGAAGGTATTGAATGCTGCTAGCCACTGTTGCTCCTCTCGACAGGCGACCGAAATTCCACAACTGCGACGACAGAAGGGGAGGACAGTCGATGGACAGCCGGATCGGAACGAATGCTGAGCGCCCAACAAAGGGGGATTCACTCACTTCGGATGAGCAATGTTCACCCACGTCTCCGCCGGCCATTGATAAATTTGCGATCCGTGGAACGGATTCAAATCAGATTATTTTCGATGAAGCCTTGCTGAAATCGCCAGGCAATCTCACGAAATTGCCTCTGCCGGTCAGCATCGAACGTTCGCTGGGCGATGCCGAACCGGCAGAGACGCAATCAGGGACGATGGCCTCGCGGATTATTTGGCGAGCCTGGCCTTGATTTCGGCCAGACCAACTTCATAGACGCCGTTCAACGCCTCGTTAGCCGCCTTTTCCTTGCCTTGGTCGGGGGTGTAAGAGCCGGTCCATGTGACAGTGGAGGAGCCGTCGCCCTTGGCCGTAACCTTGATGGTCGACGTGTAGTTTGTCACCGGCAACGGACTCGATAGGAACGAATAGGAATAGCTATACTCCGAGTCATTGCGTGCGGTTTGCTTTTCCACGAATGCCGCCTTGCCGTCCTTTGTCACGAGGGTTCGGGATGGGGGCGCCTTGCCGTCCTCAATGCAGGCGCCCACGGGCGGCAACCAGTCCTTGATCGCGCAGAACGGACCGATCATCGACCATACGGCCGATGGTGAGCCTTTAACGTCGACACTGCGTGACAGCGTGGCCGCGGAAGCTGCTGAGACGCCCATCACTACAAGGGCTGCCGCGCCAAGCGCCGCGGAGCGGATTATCACCGGCAAAGTCGGTTCAAACGTATACGATGTCATAGGAAATCCTTATTGGTTAAAAGCTGCGAGGGGCGGCTCTGCACCTCATCGGCGGCACGCGACGACAGGCGGAGTGCGCGTTTTCGGCGAGCCCAAGCTCGCTCCCCCCAGTTATCAACCGGCATTGCGCGCGACCAGTTCAGGAACTGAATCGAAGCCGGTACAGAAACTGAACTGGAAGCGCTCGGGTCCAAGTCGTACGGTGACCTGATTGGCGGAGGAAAACATGGCAACAGGCAGCTATAAGCAATTTTGCCCGGTCGCGATGGCAGCAGAGATATTATGCACCCGTTGGACAGTGGTGTTGCTGCGCGAGCTCGTGGCCGGCTCAACACGTTTTAATGACTTGCGCCGCGGCGTGCCGCGGATGTCGCCGGCCCTGCTCTCCCAGCGGCTCAAGGACCTTGAGGCGGCGGGAATCGTCGCCCGCACGGCCTCGGTGTCCGATCCCGGCATCTTCGAATATCATCTGACGGTATCTGGACGCGAACTCGGGCCCATCATCGAGGCCTTCGGCGTCTGGGGTCAGCGCCGGATCGAAGCGGACCTGTCGCTGAAGCACCTGGACGTTCAGCTTCTGATGTGGGACATGCGGCGAAATCTGAATACGACCCCCATGCCGCGAACGCGTAGCATAGTCCAGTTCGTCTACCCTGACTTGTCGGCTGCGCAGCGCTCCTGGTGGCTGATCGTCGATCCCGAAGATGGTGTCGATCTCTGCTCGGTGGATCCAGGGTTCGATGTCGATCTCTATGTGTCAGTAGACCTGCGCACCATGACGGCCATCTGGATGGGACTTGATACCGTACGCGCTGCCGTTGGGAGCGAGCGGATGATGCTGACCGGAAATCGGCAACTTGCCTCGGCGATGCAAGTCTGGCTTGGTCTCAGCCCATTTGCAAAGGAGCAAAAGCTCGCGAGCTGAACGCAAGATCCGGCTCCAGCCCGTCGACCAGCATGAAGCTGAACTGCTTCACGACGACATTGCATCTCTTGGCGCCAAGTACAGTTCCTGAACTGGAATCGCGTCAACACTCTTTGATACTCGATGACACGTGATCAACTTCGAAAGGGAGAAGAGACATGAGTCACATCGGAAGCTGCTTTTGCGGCGCAGTGAAAGTCGAGGTCACAGGATCTCCGGAGGCCATGGGGTATTGCCATTGCAGTTCTTGCCGGTCCTGGTCCGGCGGTCCTGTCAATGCCTTCAGCCTGTGGAAGCCCGGCGCAGTGCAGATCAAGTCAGGAGCCGAGCACGTTGCGACGTTCAAGAAGACGGCACTCAGCGAGCGCCAGTACTGCAACAAGTGCGGCGGTCATCTGATGACCAACCATCCGCCGCTGGGGCTTGTGGACGTCTTCGCCGCGACCATCCCGACCCTTCCCTTTGCGCCTGGCGTTCACGTCAACTACGCTGAAACGGTGCTGCGCATGCGGGATGGGCTCCCCAAGCTCAAGGATTTTCCGGCCGAACTCGGCGGCTCCGGCGAAGCAGTGCCGGAATAAGGCCGGCTCTCCGGACAGCGGCAAGCCGCGTCAGAACGGTTCTCGCCGAAGCCCGAGCTCAAGCTCGCGCTTCGGCGATGTCGGTCGGCAAGCGATGGAAACTCGCGCTAACACACCTGCAGTCCCGGCTTCCAACATCGACAGCTGACGCCGCGTGTTCTCGACCATTTTGCATGAGCAGAAAAGCGTCGAACGCGTGTCTCTTTCGTCGAAGCCGGATTTGAGCTCGGCTTCGACGATGAGGGTCCTTAAACTCTGACCAAGCACGATGCCGCTAAGGTCTTCGCGGGCCGTGCCCTCTCGGGAACCAGAGGCAGCATATCCGCAACCTTTGGCTGGCCTGCGCTGGTCTGCATCTGATAACAACCCCGGATCCCGAGAGTCGCAGATCTGTCGTGCTCTATCGCGCGCGCTTGCCGATGACAGGCGTCATGACGACCCGGCTGCTGTGACCACGATGAAAGGGGTACCACCAACTACGATCGTGCCTGTGCTCGCCCCGGTAAACTGGAGGGAGAGGCTTTTCGATTGGAATTTCTCGGAGGGCGCGGCCTTCAGTCCCGGCGGCGTCTGCTGCAAACGTACCGCCGGCGGCTGCCGCCGGAACGCTTCCGACTGCAATCAGCGCGACGATGTGGATGGTGGAAATGAGGTTCTTCGACTTGTTCATGGGTTTTTCCTTTCTATTAGTCTCGCGGATGCTGCCTGCTTTGGCAAAGCGACTTACAGAGATTCATTGCCATCCGCGTCTAGCACTCAGCGCCGCCGCAGAAATCCTCCGACCGGGGGACAGTACGTGAATTCAGTTTGCCCGTGATCAATCAGCATAGTGACCTCCTTCAGGACTCCGAGCGCATCGGCACTCTTTGTCGCGAGGGTCGCTTGGCGCGGTTCGTTGCGCAAGCTTGAGCGGACTGCATGTGGAGAGACGCGACGCCAGTCTCCGCAGTCTTCAGCGCCGGCCTGGTCACAGGGTCTCAGTCCTTTCGCAAAAAGACGTAATCCGCCGAGTAAGGCACGCTGAGGAAAGCGCCTGCTTCGTCGCAAGGTCCGCGCGCTACGCCACCCCGGGTGTTGACACGCTCTACGCGGGTCACGCCGGACAATTTGCCGTTGCCGCGCTGGTCCACGACATCGAGCCGGAGCCACGGGATATCGTCCTCGGACGCACCAGGCGTGCTGCTGGCCAACTTGGCGTGCACCACGCTTCCATCGACGTACTCCCAGCGTGGACCCGCGTAATGGCGCCCGACCGTGCTACCGTCGAAGACAAGCGTGGCGATCGGCTCACGGGCGCGCCAGGCGAGGTTGCCGTCGGATGCGGCCCTGCACTCGTAGATTTGAGCCCCCTCGGCATGAAGGACAACAGCTAGTGCGAGGCTGGGCGTTGCAATTGCCGTAGGGATCGGCGCTGAGAGCTGGGCAGTAGCCGCGGCAAGCGATCCGACGCTGAGTGCGACGACGAATAGTGGCATTCTCCAGCGAGCATCCATGGCTTTCTCCTAGGTGATGCGAGATTGCGCAAATCCATTTCGGTTCATTTCTGCCTGCGGTTGCCGTCACCCGAAGCAGATCCTGAACCCGCAGTCCTGGTCGTCTGGGTGACCGTAACCCCGCCTTCGTGGCCGGAAGCAGCTCCTGCCGGATGACGATGATCGCTAACCCGCGACACTGCATCAGGGTTGGATACGGGCGTGCTGCTGACGGTTCCCGGGGCGGCAGCGGGCGGCGGGCTGTCGGGCTTGGGCGAGCCGCCATTGCGATGATCGTTGACGACGGGAGCTCGATTACCTAACGCGTCGTCGTTGCGATGGCCGGTCGGTGGAGGGACAGGCTGGCCCGCTGCGATCGCTCTGTCGCGGACGACCTTGTCGCGCGAGAGCGCGTACTCGTTTTTTGCAGCCGCGGGATTGGCGTAGGCGGCATTGACGCCTGCTGCTTTGAGTTGCCTCGCCAGTTCAGGATCCCAGACGTGATAGCTGGCACCGTTTGGTGCTAGAATCATCTGTCCATTTTCGATAGGGACGCCTTGTTTGACCGTGTAGGTGCTGGTGCCTGCATTGTCCGTCACGACGACGGTCGTGTACTCGCCATTCCAGGTCGCGCCATCTGAGGCAGTCTTGCCTCCGCCCTTTCCCCCCGTGTTCTTTTCCTTGCCCTCCGTCCCGCGGCCTTGCACCTCATTGCCTTTATATCCCCTGTCGCGATTCCTGCCTTGGCACGCTTTCTCTGCTCTGTTGCAGGCGTTGAAAGAGCCGAGTTTCTCGCCATCGCGAATGCAATGGTTGAATCTCGCCGAGCAGTTTTCAGGCTCAGCAAGGGCCTGCTGGGTGAAAGCCCCGAAGCTGATCAGGGTGAGCGCGACGGTGGGGATCGTGTGACGTGAAAGTCTGGACATTCTGGTCTCCTCGGATGGCTACTAGGCACTGGTGCTGGCAGGGCGACGAGAATAAGCCCGCCGCCCACGCGATCAGTTGCAGAGGTCACCAAGTCAGAAAGTCATAGACGGCCTTCGCCGACTCTTTGACGCCGTGAACAGCGCCCTTAACTCCGTCTTTGGCGAGGCCATAGCCGGCAGCAACGGGAGGGCCAAAGGTGGCGATTGGAACTCCGTACATCATCACGACGGCAGCTTTCGCAAGAGGCGGCGAATCAAAACCGGTGACAGTGCCTCTAACGGTCGGCGCCTCCGGCGTCGGCGCAACGCTGACGACCGTCTTGCCTTCGCCGTTCCGAGCGCCAACTTGAACGTTATTCTGCGCGGCTCCGACCCCGAGCGCGTTGGACACCGTCACGGAGCTGCCGTTCAAGGTCACCGAATCCTTGCCGTTGGTCACGGTGATCTTGCCGGGAGCGCTGGAATATGCCGACACCCCTCCCGCGCCATCGGGTATTTCATACTTGGTCACGCCGTTGGACACGGTCACGTTGCCGGCGGGCGGGCTGAGAATCGGATGGATGGTGTTAACGGGCGGAGCGACGGCGGCCGTGCTCACGGAGCCGGAAGCAATAGGTTTGCTTGCAGCTGAGTCAGTTGGCTTTCCGCTACTCGCCTCAACAGGCTTGTCGCTCGGCTTGCCCGTGGGCCCAGTCAATTTCTTGCCGTCAGCGAGCCGCTCTCGGTCCCGTCCCCATTTGTCGTGCTCTCGGTCCTGCTTGTTGGCATGCTTGTCGGCACGATCTGGCTTGAGACCAAACATGGGCTTGCGATCAGATTGGTCGCTGCCGCGACGCTCGGCGCCGATGGCATTGCCAGCCGGATCGCCCATGCCGCGCCTGGTGTCACTGCCGCCGCCATGACCAAAATGGTTGAAGCCATGATTGCCACCATGATTGCCGGCAGTGGCCCCTTGTGCCGCGACCAGAAGAATCCCGGCAGCAAGGGCTGTGATGGCGCTTGTTGATCTAATGACGGAGTTGAATGTTTTCATGAGACACTCGCTGTGCTTGCTCGCAGCTTCCGATCAGCCTGCGATCAGGTTGTCGATCTCGTAGCGGCGAGATCCACGCAACCGTGTCATCACATCGAGCACTCCGCGTCCGCCAGTCGGGGGAAGCCAGACGGCACATTTCCCACGGAGGCGTCACTTCGGCGTGACGGCAATCCAATGGAAACGCGCTCAGAGGACGCAAGGACTACAGCGGCGGCATCCCGCGCAAACGGAAACATCCGGCAAAGATGGAAGGCAGGAAGCCGGTAGGATGGGTTGAGCTCTTGCGAAACCCATCGCCCGACGGGCGGGCGCCGCGTTCAGCTCGATCCGATTGCGAGGACAAGAAGTTTGATGGGTTTCGCTTCCGCTCTACCCATCCTACGAGCTTCGCTCTACCCATCCAACGAGCTTGCTCTCACACCCAGCGCCGCACGCGCGCGACATAGTCGTCATATTCCGCTTGGAACTGGCGGCGCATCTTGGCTTCCTCAAAGGGGATATGGACCCAATTGGCCGTCGCGAACACCGCGACAGGCGCAATAAACATGGGCCAGGCGCCGACCCATATCGCGATGCCGAGAGCGAGAATCACGAGGCCAAGATACATCGGGTTGCGCGTGAACTGGTAGGGGCCGCCAGTAACCAGCTTGCGATTTGTCGGCGACGTTGGTTGGATCTCGGTGTCCTCACGCCGGAACAGAACGAAAGCCCAAACTGGAGCGATGAACGCCAAGGCGACCAAAGCCACTCCCAGCAGCGGAAGCGGGAAGCCCGGAAGCGCCGGCCAGCCGAGCGACCAACTGAGCACCGCGCACAAGACCAGGTAGATCAACATCCAAATCGGCGGAGGGAGCTGGAGCATGGTCGAACCACCTGGGCTGGATGCTCGGTTAAGTCGTCGGAGCGCTGGTAACGCAAGAGTTTGTCCACTTTGGGCCGAATTCGTCCGGTGTGTCGGCGCCTACGCTGACGAGATTGGGGTCGTGATATCGGCGAATTGAACCAACGCCAACCCAGCTACACCGCCCTCACCCGATCGCGAAATCGGCCGCTGTCTCTGCATGGATCGCCGTCGTGTCGAACGTCTCGACCGATGTATCGGCAGCCCCCACCAGCATCGTGATCTCGGTGCAGCCGAGGATGATGCACTCCGCGCCGCGATCGACGAGCGCGGCCATCACGTCCCGATAGCGACGGCGCGAGGCATCGGCGACGACTCCGAGGCACAGCTCATCGTAGATGATGCGGTTCACGTCAGCCCGTTCGTCCGCAGGAGGAATAAGGACATCGAGATCATGCGCGCGCAGACGATCGATGTAAAAGTCCTCCTCCATCGTGAACTTGGTGCCGAGCAGCCCGACCCGCCGATATCCTTTTGTCCGGATTCGCCGCGCCGTCGCGTCGCCGATGTGAATGAACGGAATGCTCACGCTCGACACGATAGCGGGCGCCAGCTTGTGCATCGTGTTCGTGCACAGCACGATCGCGCCGGCGCCGGCGCCTTCGAGCCGCAGCGCAACCTCGCTAAGGCTAGTCGCCGCCTCCGTCCAGCGGCCGGCGTATTGCATCTCCTTGATCTCCTGGAAGTCGTAGGAGTACAGCAACAACGGCGCCGAATGCAGTTTGCCGAGCCGATCGCGGACGCGCTCGTTGATGAGCTTGTAGTAGAGCGCGGTGCTCTCCCAGCTCATGCCGCCGATCAGGCCGATGGTTCGCATCGCGGTGCTTTCCGAAACAATGACTCGACCGGATCGTAAACGAAGACGCCGAGCACCGCCATCGCGATGCGGAGCACCCGTATGCCCGTCATCCTGGCGCGTGGCGGCACTCCCCCACCTCTATGTTGGCGAACAAGAGTTGGCGTTAACGACGTTTAACGGTTCCAGCTTGGGCGACATCGCTTCGAGGTTTCTTAAATTTTGCCGGGTACCTCTTCGAGGCATGGTGACCTGGGGAAAGATATGAGCAAGCGGGCCAAACGTGGAAAGGCAGAGACGCTCGCAGTACCAATGGTCGCGAGAGTTGCAATTGGCGCCGTGGCCGTCGCCGCATTGGGGTACTGTTTGCTGTCCGGCCCGGAGACCGCTCAGCCGATGCGGAGGCCGCCCGCACACCAAGCTCTGGCATCGTCAACTCCGGTTTACGTGGCAACTCCGATTCATGCATCAGCGCCGGCTCCAGCTCCGATTCCGGCCCCGGCGCCTCTGGTCGAACCACCAAAAGCCGCCGACGGTCCCGGAGCATTCGTTCGGCAGGTGGTTGACTACGCCAGCCGCCAGGCGCCGGGCACTGTGATCATCGATACCAGGAACACATTCCTTTATTTCGTTCTGAACGACACGCAGGCGATGCGCTACGGCATCGGTGTCGGCCGCGAAGGTTTCGCATGGTCCGGCGAACAGACCGTGGCCCGCAAAACAGAATGGCCGGACTGGCGTCCGCCTGCAGAGATGGTCGTGCGTCAGCCTTATCTGCCGCGGTTCATGGCAGGCGGTCCCGGCAACCCGCTCGGCGCCCGGGCGATGTATCTGGGCGAGACCGAATATCGAATTCATGGCACCAACAAGCCCGATACGATCGGGAAGCGGGTTTCGTCCGGCTGTATCCG
Source organism: Bradyrhizobium diazoefficiens (assembly GCF_016616885.1). Classification (NCBI taxonomy): domain Bacteria; kingdom Pseudomonadati; phylum Pseudomonadota; class Alphaproteobacteria; order Hyphomicrobiales; family Nitrobacteraceae; genus Bradyrhizobium; species Bradyrhizobium diazoefficiens. The sequence goes on from NZ_CP067102.1 coordinate 7,676,556, forward strand.
CCTGACCAATGAAGACGTCGTGGATCTTTACGAGCGGGTGAAAGTCGGAGCGAAAGTGATCGTGCTCCCAGCAGCGCCGTCGAACCGGCCCTCGGCAGCCAACGCGAAGATGCTGTCATCCGGACCGAAGATCGCCGAGGCCCGGTAGCTCGGTGCTCCGTGTTCAACTGAGGGCAAAGTAAACATACAGGTCGCCGCTTTAGGCCGATTTATCGGCCGATCTTCTTGATGCAGGTGGGTTCGCTGCTGGGGTGAGGCATGCAATCCCAGTCGGGTCCAAAGCCCGCAGCGGCGTTCCGCTGTGGCAGGAAAGGGTAATAAACCACAACTACCGCAAAGATGGTGACAGCGATAATTGCTGACACCAGTATCCATACAATGCTCGCGCGATCCGGACTCCAGTGAAGTCGCCGAATGGATCGATGTTTCCTTGGATTGGGATGCTTCACTGCCGCATCATCGATGTGATCTCGCCGATACTTTGCGCATTCAAGCGGTTTCGCCTCTATCGACCTGTGGTTTTGCCCTGCCAATCCCAAGCTCGAGAGCAGCAGCGATCCGCTCCAATCCTGCGTTCGTTCGGCGTGTTTCGGCAATCTGCTGCTCATATAGATCAATCATCGTGGCGCCGGACGGCGTGCGTTGTCGCATCACGCGCATTGCCAAGATCGATCCACCCACTATCAGGATGAACGGCCACCAAGAGTACATGGCAAGCAGTATGTCGCTCACGGTCATCCACAATCTCCTAACCTAGGTAACTCTGATCACGTTCAATGGTTTTTCTCCAGAACAGCCGCGATCCTCTCCATCGCAGCTCTCATCCGAGATGTTTCGGTGAGGTGTTGCTCCCGCAACTCGATCATCGAGGCCCCCGAGGCTGCGCGTTCCCTGCACGATCGCGCCAATAGGATCCATCCCGCAGGGATCAAGATGACTGGCCAGGCGTAGTACAGGACAATAGCCCAATCGTATGATTGCATCCGCACCCACGGCTTTCGACCATTATGTCGATCACAACTTAAGCGTTAATCATTCAAAACGCACGCGAGGTGTGCGCTCACGATTAATAGATCGTTGCTCGGGGCGCCTGTTGGCGGCGGACTTCGGGAGTTGGCCGATTTTGTTGCAAAAGTCGGCTGTAACCGATGATGTCGTTCGGCCATTTCACTTGGGGTGACGGGGTTGGGTCCCGCGACCCCGCGCTCTCTCCGCAACTTTTACGCTACGCAACACACAGAGCCGGAGCGGGTGGCGGTCGCGCAACCAGCGATGCGCGGCGCCTTAGGTTCTGAGCGGTAGCGGCCAGAACGAACTCGTCCTGAGCGCCTCATGGACAACGCAGTCGAAGCCGACCGAGCTTCAGGATGCGCTTCAAGCGGGCGACGAAGCCGATATGTTTGCCTGATAGGACCTTTGGTGCGGTCTCCGCGCCCTGAGCGTTGATTTGCTCGGACGACCGTATCACCGGCTGACGCGGTCAGCCCCGCTGGTCTTGATCGTAGGACCGTAGGATACGGACAAAATCGGCCATGCTGGATTGATCCTGGTTTTCGGCCATAGCCGCAACCTCCGGATTGGACGCGGGCTGGCTCACCTGCCAAAACCGCACCAGGAGATCGGCGATGTTTCTCATGGCGTGCTCCCTGAGCCAAGTGTGGAGGAGGCCGGCGGGCGCTACGCCGCCGACCTTGTCCCGCAACTGCCGGCTCGCGGGCCGGTTCCGTTGCTTTTCACTCTGCGTTCACTGGTAGCACCGGGAACGTGGTTGACGCCATTGTGCGCGGGTATGACGTGACCATACTGAGGTAGGTCCGGACCAGTGAGTCGGGATAGGTCGACCAAGGGTCGGTTTAATGACCGATTCGCCCTTACGCCTTCTTCGCCTCGACGTATCGCGCAAAATTGTCGAGAATCGCCTGCCAGCCGCCTTGCTGCTGCGCGACCGAATGCGTCGGCTCGCTGTCGAAGACGACGCGGACGACAATGCCCTTCGGACCGGGCACAAACTCGACTTCGGCCCTGCGGTCGCCGAACGCATATTCGATCAGCTTGTGCTCGACGATCGTCGTGTAGGTGCCGGCGAAATCGAAGCCCATGCTGCCGTCCTTGGCCTCCATGCGGGACGAGAACACGCCGCCTTCGCGCAGGTCGACCGTCGCCTTGGTCGTATGCCAGTCGTCCGACGCGGCGTTCCACTTCACGATGTCGGCAGGCGTCGTGTAGGCACGCCAGACCTGATCAATCGGGGCGGCGACGATGGTTTCGACGGTGATCCTCATGGGTAGTGCTCCAGTTCGATTGTGACGGCTCGAGATGACGACATCACTTCAAATGTGCGGGAGGCCCATGTCCAGCACGTCCGGGAGATGTCTACCCAAGGACGATCGAGAGCAGCCCTTTCCGACATGGTCGAGCCGTCAATGTGAAAAAAGATGCAAAATGTGCTATCTTCGATTTTTGAAGCTCCTCAGGAGCAGCCCGGTCATGCAATTACAATCGACCCTGACCTGTCCCGCATGCGGCCACAAGGCCACAGAGACCATGCCGACCGACGCGTGCGCGTTCTTCTACCATTGCAAGGGTTGCGGCACCAAGTTGAAGCCCAAGGCGGGCGACTGTTGCGTGTTTTGCTCCTACGGCAGCGTGCCGTGTCCGCCCATTCAAGAGACTGGCAAGAGCGCGTGCTGCGGTCAGGGCCTCCGCGTTGGCGCCGAGAGCTCGTAATTCACGCAGTCCATCTTGATGTCGTATGGACCCTCATAGATGCTATCGCTCACCCACCGATAGACCTTGCGATACGCAGTGATTTGCTCGGAGCGCGGTTGGCGGCCGGCCGGACCGTGAACGTCAGAAACCGTCCTGGACGAGATCTCGTTCAGAGTCAGCTTCTGGTCGGGATGATCATTACGCGTGAACACCATGGTCGGGACAAGCCCCGAATTGTTGTCGGTCGCTCTAAAGCTCGAGCTCAGGAGCTGATCGTTGACGGCACCGAGCAGCGATCCGCTGACCCAGGCCTTCGGCAACATGATGAGCGAGGAGCGATTGAAAACGATGACCGGCGCATCGCCGCTGGGCAGCACGCCGCGGCAGCCGTAACTCCATTCGCTGGCGGCGACCGGCGAGGCATACGCCATGACGGCGAAGGCGATCAGGCCGCCAAGGAGGCAACGAACCGAACGATTTTCGGCGGCGGTGGGAATCAAGGTGCGCATGGCGCCTCAGATCGCCCCTGTCTTCCCGCGAATGGCCATTGACCGCTTGATGACTTCTCGGGCATCGGCGTAGCGGCCCTGATCCTTGTAGAGATCGGCCAAGTTTTCCAGAACATCGGCGAGATCCGGATGGTTGGGACCGAGCGTCTTCTCCATGGTGGCGACCGATTGCTTGAACAGCCGCTCGGCATCGGCGTTGCGTCCCTGACGCGCGTAGAGTGCGGCCAAATTGTTCAGGGCCTGGGCGACGTCGGGATGGTCGGGTCCGTACGCCTTCTCGGTCACCGCCATCGCCCGCTTGAGCAGCCGCTCGGCATCGGCGTAGCGATGACGGTGGATGTAGGCGTCGGCGAGGTTGCTCATCAACACCGTGGCTTCGGGATCGTCACGGCCGTGCGCCTTCTCGAGCACGGCGAGCCCGCGCTTGAACAACGGCTCGGCCTGGTCGTAACGGCCCTGATTGCTATAGACGGCGGCGAGATTGCTCAACGCCAGCACGATGGACGGGTCGTCCCGACCGACCGTCTTCTCCGAAATCGCGATCGACCGCTTGAGCAGTGGCTCGGCTTGCGCGTAATGCGCTTCCGCGCGGTAGAGGTCGCCGAGATTGTTCAGCACCATCGCGACTTCCGGATGATCCGGGCCGAGCGTCTTCTCCCGGATGGCCAGCGCGCGCTTGTACAGCGGCTCGGCCACCGCGTATTGACCGAGATTGTAGTGAATCGTGCCGAGATCATTCAGCGGCATCGCGACATTGGCGTCGTCGGTGCCGAACTCCTTCTCGCGCAGGGCCAGGGCCTTCTGGGCCAGTGGCAGCGCTTCAATGTACTTGCCGGCCCGGTAAAGCTCTTTCATCAGCAGGGTGAGCGTGCCTGCCTCATCCTCTGCCGCATAGGACGGCGCGCCCAGCGACAGGCTCAACGCGAGCGCGGTGACCGCAACACAGATCGATGCTTTCAGGACCTTCATCGCGCGTTCCTTCGTCGCGGTTGTCTGGGACGTACGCGGTTTTGGTGCGCCTGGAGACGGGACAGGTTCAATACGGGGTGGATAGCGCGGTCTTGTGACGCGACAAAAGGGAGCACACCGCGGCCGGTAGCCCGCTGATCACGCCGAGCGCGAAGATGTATCTCGCGCTGCCATCCCACGCCAAATACAGAACCGCGGCTCCATAAGCGAAGAGGGTCGTTCCGACGACAGTGGGGATCGGCGTCTTGGCGATGAGCCAATCGACCAAAGCAACCACAAGCGCGGGCGCAATGGACACGACATACACCAGCGCAGGTCCGGACAGACTATCCACGACAGCACCCGTGAGGAGGTAAAGCACAGCGTAGGATGAGATGGTTGCCACGGCGGGAAAGACAAAAAGAAAAACGAGGAATCGCTTCATGCCACAGGTCCAAACCCGTTGGTCGCTCCCGCCGATGGCTTGGTTCAACGGCTAAAGGCCTGCCTTCACGATCGCGCGCAGCAGTCCCGCGTTGCTGAAGCCGATATCCTCGCGCGTCATCCCGATGCGCAGGATCACCAATTTGCGCGAGGGAATGATCGCGATCACCTGGCGGAGATGCCCTTGCATCATGAAGGTGTCGGCGGGGAGATCGAAGCCCTGGCCCTGGGCCAGCCAAACGTGTCGACCTCGAGAATTGCGCTGGTCATCCCTAAGGGCTTGAACAGCCGCTCGCGTCAAGCCCACGATCGCCAGCGCTAAAATGCTGAGAACGAAGCCGAAAATCCTGAGCGCCCAACGCATGATCTTTCACCCGTGCCGGGACGCTTTCTACTACAGCGGGAACACGGTTCCAAGGCACTCGTCCAAGGCACTCGCCCATGGCGATTATACGAAGTCGGCGATAAAACAGCGCGTGCGGGACACTGGACACGCGGCCGATGGCATTCTGGATAGCTGTTACAGTCGGATTGGTGATCGCCTATCTGCTCGGCTCGATCCCGACGGGCTACCTCGCCGGGAAGCTGCTGAGAGGCATCGACATTCGCGAGCACGGCTCCAGATCCACCGGCGCCACGAATGTGTTGCGCACTCTCGGCAAATGGCCGGCTTTGGCAGTGCTCGTCATCGACGTGCTAAAAGGCGCGGCTGCGATCTTCGTTGCGCGCTGGTTCTGTCCCTGGCTCACTACGAAGCTGTCAGCGGCACCGCCGACGGACCTGCAGGCCTGGCTGCCATGGGTGGTGTGCCTCGCCGGCATCGCCGCGCTGCTTGGGCATGGCCGCTCGATTTGGCTGTATTTTACGGGCGGCAAGTCGGCTGCGACCGGGCTTGGCGTGTTGCTGGCGATGTCGTGGCCGGTGGGACTGGGGGCGGCAGCGGTCTTCGCTCTCGTGCTGGCGTTGGCCCGGATCGTCTCACTCAGCTCGATGCTCGCGGCGCTAACGGCCATCATCCTCGTCTGCGGCTTTGCGCACCCATGGCCGTATCGGCTGCTGGTGATCGCAGGCGGCCTCTATGTGATCGTTCGCCACCGCGCCAACATTCTGCGGCTGCTCGCGGGCACGGAGCCGCGGCTGGGGCGGAGTAGCGCGTCCGGTTAGTTCACCGCCTGAAGCGCGGCAGTGAAGGTGGCGAGGTCGGCGCGCGCCAGCTCGTCGGGCGCCCATTTCGGAAGGTCGGCGAGCTCTGCGATCACGCGGGCCCGATCCTGCGGCAGCAGAAAGCTTGCCCAGACCTCGCGCGTGTCGCGCAGTGCGGCTGCCACCAGCCGCGCGTTGGCGGGCTTGCTGGCGCCCTGGATCGCCGCGCAGACCGTGGTCAGGATGTAGACGGCGCTGTTCTTGCGGAAGCCTAAAAATCCCTCCTCGCGGATGCGGGTGCGTTGCTCCGGCGCGAGCTCGGCCCAGAACAGTTGACCCGCAAGCGCCTCGCGCGCCATGCCGCGGATCATGAAACTCATCGCCACGGCGTACTGGTCGCCATACTCGGTCATGTTGCGCGCAAGTGCCGCCAGATCAGGCTGCGGCCCCGGCCTCGCGCCGTAAAGGATGAACAGCTTGTGGGTCTGGTTTGCGGCGTCGGTCCAGTCCATCAGCCAGCTCATATCGCTGGCCTGCACGGGCGGCAGCGCGGCGAGAGCGTCGAGATCGAAGACATGGCCGAGCAGGGCAGCGACCTCCGGCCGGGTCAGATCGGGCCGCTCGCCCTTCTTCGCGACCCCGTCGACATAGACCTTGAAGGCCTTCGCGGCATCGCGCGCGGCGGCCAGATCGTGCGCGCCGTCGTGCGCCAGCGCGGGCGACACGAATGCGAAAAGGATCAGGAGAATTCTGACGATCGGCATGGAGGTCTCAAGCGGCGGTATTCTTAACAATGGCCGTTGTTGGTCGCGGGCCGCGCCGCCGAGGTTCAGAGCGCCGGCAGGCCGGGTGGGGCCTTGCGCATCTGCGAGGCCTGCTCATAGGCGTAGGCGAGACGCAACAGCTTGTGCTCGCTCCAGGCACGGCCTGCGAAGCTGACACCGAGCGGATAGTCCGGCGTGTCCTTGCCGTCGGCCCCCGAGACGAAGCCTGCGGGCACCATGACGCTGGGATAGCCCGCCTTCGCGGCAATTGCTGCGCCGGTCGCGCCGGGGAATAGGACGGCGTCCAGCTTGTGCTGGTTCATGTAAGCGTCCATGCCGTGCGTCCTGGCGGCGAGAAGGTCCATCGCGCGCGCCGATTTGTATTCGCGCTCGCTCAGGTCGCCTTTGGTGAGGTCGGAGGCGAGAAAGAGGTCCTGGCCGAAACGCAGCGCTTCTTTCGCGTTCGCCGCATTGAAGGCGATGATGTCGGCCATGGTCTTGATCTCGGTATTGGTCGCCCAATCCTTCAGATAGAGGTTGAGACCGTATTTCAGCTCGTAAAGGAACACGATCGGCGACCCCGTTGGATTGCCCTTGTTGCTGCTCAGCGGGTTGCGGTTGAGCACGGCCATGCCGGTGCCTGGCCCGGCGATCCAGCCACGCGTCGGCATGTTGGCGCGCACGATGACGGCGCCGAGATCCTCGAGCACTTTGATGACTTCGGCCATCAGCTTGGCCCCGTCGGATGGCAACTTGCCGTAGTAGAAATCGTTCAGCGGGTCGGCGGAGTCGCTCGGCACGCCGATGCGCGCGCCCTTCATCGCATCGCGCGCGAGGTCGGCCGTGTAGTCGGCTGGCCTACGCTGCCGCTCCGTCGCCGGGTCGCGCGGGTCCTTCGCCGCCAGCACGTTCAAAAGCATCGCGGCGTCGCGCACCGTGCGCGTCATCGGCCCTGCGGTGTCCTGGCTGTGCGCGATCGGCACGATGCCGGCGCGGCTGATCAGTCCGACGGTTGGCTTGACCGTGACGAGGCCGTTCCGGGTCGCCGGGTGCAGCAGCGAGCCGGAGGTCTCGGTGCCGATCGAGGCCGCGCACAGACCGGCCGCGACGGCAACCGCCGACCCCGAGCTCGAGCCTCCCGGATCCACGAGCGGGATACCTCGATCGTCCATCAGCGTCGGCACGTAAGGGTTCTTCACCTGGCCGCCCAGCGACGAGTAGCCGGAGGGCATCTCGATCGCGAGGATGTTGGCGAACTCGGTCAAATTCGCCTTGCCCAGGATCATCGCGCCGGCCTTCCGCAGCAGCTTGACGACGGTGGCGTCCCTCTTGGCGCGCGCCCCCTCAAGCGCCAGCGAGCCCGCCGTGGTCGCTTGCCTGTCGCCGGTGGCGATGTTGTCCTTCACCAGGATCGGCACGCCGGCCAGTGGCCGCCTGGCTGATGGCCTGGCGCCGTCGAGCTCCGCTGCGATCGCGAGTGCGTCGGGATTGAGCGCGCGGACGGAATTCAGCATGGGCCCGCCGCGATCATAGGCCGCGATGCGCGCGAGATAGGCGTTGGTCAGCGCCGTGGCGGTGACCCGGCCGCCGGACAGGGCATCGATGATGTCGCTCATCGGCGCGTCCTCGAGCGCCACCGCGGGCGCGGGCGGCGCTGCAGCGCGGCGGGTTGGCTTCTTCATGACGTGCCTCTCGGACGGAGATATGCTACGAAACGTAGCATTTATCCGGATTGCACGACAAGCCGATCAGGAGCCAATGATGGACTGCGCGATCCGGCCTGCGCTTGACGATGACGCCGCCGACGTCAGCGCGGTGATCCTGCGTGCGCTACGCGAAACCAATGCAAAGGGTTATACCGACGAGATCATCGAAAGGATCGAGCGCAGCTTCAGCCCGGATGCCGTACGGGCGCTGATCGGGAAGCGCACCGTGTTTGTCGCCGCCGTCGGCAGCCGCGTCGTTGCGACCGCAAGTCTTGACGGGAGCGTCGTTCGTACGGTCTTCGTCGCTCCCGACGTTCAGGCCCGCGGCATCGGCAAGCTGCTGATGGCTGAGATCGAGCGTACCGCGCGCGAGCGGAAGATCCCTTCATTGACCGTTCCTTCCTCGGTCACCGCCGAAGCTTTCTACGCCCGGCTCGGGTTCAATGCCGTGCACGACAGCTATTTTGGTGACGAACGCACGATCATCATGAAGCGGCTGCTGAACGACTCCATCAAATAGCCCGGATACGTCGTCCGTACAGGGATTTTTGACGGATACGGAGAAATTCTTGCCGCGCCTATCCGTGGCGTTTCACCCCTCGATAGCATAAAAGTCGTGACGCTGAACTTCGCCAACGGGACCTAGTATCCCGGGCGTAGCCAGATCGCTGTCTGAGAAGGGTGAAGGCGTCACCCTTCGACGCGAAATCGCTTTTCTGGCAATCGCGAACAGTTCAGTTCGCATCCTCTGCCTAGGCGATTTCCCGTGAGGGCACCGTTAGCGGTGTAGTTTCAACGGCGAGCGTCTCGTCCTGACGTGCGGGCCGCCGCAAAGAAAAGCTCTTCCGCAGCTTGAGTGCGGGCTTCTCGATGAAGTGCCAAGAGAAGGCCGCGAACAGCGCCGTCAGTACCAGGCTGGTGATGAAATTGAAGGCGTTGCTGCGAATGTCCGGCAGTAGCCAATTCACGGCTTGCTGGATCGGGCAGGAATAGAGATAGATTCCGTAGGAGTAATCGCCCGTGTTGAGAATCCCAAGCCTTGGAAGCGGCGTCAATCCCAAGAAGACCGTGATGTAGGCGAGCATCGGTGTGGTTATGGCCTGGATGAGCACCGATGCAATCAAGTCTTGTGTCCCAATGAACTGGATCGCGGCAAGGCCGACGAAGCAAACCGCTACGAGCGACCACCTGAGTGGTATCGCATATCGGAATTGATAGAAGAGCAATCCAGCCAGAAACGCGGGAATGAGGCGCGCGGAGCCACGCTGGGCGAAGACGTAAGTGAGCGAGTCCAGAATCGGACCCGGATGCGGCGCCGTCAGTTGAAGCGCGATGCCGCCGGACACAACGAGAATCGTCACTGCCAGCACCAAAAGAGGTTTCTTGAGCAGACCCAGGAGAATAATGGCTGACATGACGAGGTAGCAGAACATCTCATGAGGGACGGTCCACAGCGACCCGTTGACAATCCCTACCTCGTGCCCGTTGAGAAACCTCGTATAGTGCGCGTTCTCAAAGACACCCGGCAGTTCGTATTGAATGAGACCGACGATGCTGAGGAAGTACCTGAAGAACCGTTCGTCGCTGAAATAAGAGGCGATATCCAGGCTCGTGACGAGCGGTCCTAGCACCAGTGCCGAGAGAACGATTTCCACGACCAGGGCCGGCATGATCCGGAACCCGCGGTTCAGGATGAATGAGCTAAACGCGAGACGTTGTGCACTTCCTCCGATCAGGAAGCCGCTAAGAGCAAAGAACATCGGCAGGATCGAAAACTGAAACATCCAGACCGGATCGAGCGGAGACCACGTTCCGGTAATCAGCGGAGCGTGAATGAGCACGACGCTGACGGCCAGAAATATGCGCAGGAAATCAAAGCCAGGTCCAAATCCTTGAACCTCGTCTAGTCGTTGCCCGATGGTCACGGAAGTCCTCTGAATTTCCTTGTCGCCGTCCCGCGAGCTTAATGAACTCGGTCGTGGCTGCACCAAGAGCCACGTCATTTTTGAGACTGCGCCAGGTTGCATGGGATGGATCGCGCGCGTTATTCTTGGCAGTGGCTTTGCGAAGTTACGATGACAGCGGCACAGCGCTGCCTGCTCTCATCACCAACATCGGCAAGGACGATTTGCGCGGACGCAAGGACAAGCCCCGCCTTGCCGGCCGCCCGATAGAGTCCAAGGTCGCGCGCTTCCGCCTTCGCGCTCGGCGGACAAGTCGCGCCCCCGGAATGACGGCGGCACGATCTTGATCCTAGCCGCCAAATGAACCACCATCGCGGCTGATCGCTCGCGGCAGAAGGAGCGAGGAAACGCGTATGAACGCAACCCTCGGAGCTGGCTTGGCCGAACGCGCCCGCGCCCTCGCACCGCTGATCGCAAGCGAGGCGCCGGAGATCGAGCGGACGCGGCGGCTGACGCCTTCCGTCGTCGACGCGCTGATCGAGAACGGGCTCTATCGTGCGCTGCTGCCGCAGAGTCTCGGCGGGTCGGAAGCACCGCCCGAGATTTTCATGCAGATGCTGGAGGAGATCGCGAAGGCCGATGCGTCCACGGCCTGGTGCCTCGGCCAATGCAGCGTCTGCGCCATGATCGCAGCCAGCCTCGACCACGACAGCGCGCACGAGATCTTCAACACCGCCCCCGGCATCCTCGCCTGGGGCGCGGTGGCGCACGAGGCGCGCGCGGTCGAGGGTGGCTACCGTGTCACGGCGCGCTGGGATTTCGCCTCGGGCTCGCTGCAGGCGAGCTGGCTCGGCGCGCATGTCCGCATCGTCAATGCCGACGGTACACCGCGCAAGACCCCCGAGGGTGCGCCGGAGATGCGCACCATCCTGTTTCCGCTCGCAAGCGCCGTGATGCACGACGTCTGGCAGGCGATCGGGCTCGCCGGCACCGGCACCGATTCCTATGAGGTGCACGACCTCTTCATCCCCGATCGCTTCGCTGCGTTTCGCGACGTGCCGGCGGCCTTGCGCGAGCCGGGCCCGCTCTACCGGCTTCCCACCGGATCGACCTTCAGCCTCGGCTTCGCCGCAGTCTCGCTCGGCGTGGCGCGTGCGACGCTGGATGCGGCGATTGCTCTGGCGCGCGCAAAGCATCAGTCGCTGGCGGCGAGCGCCATGCGAGACAACCAGGCGGTCCAGGGTCTGATCGGCCGCACCGAGGCGGATCTGCGCGCCGCCCGCGCCTATCTCTATGCGACGGCAAATGCGATGTGGCGCGATCTTTCGGCGACCGGCACGTTCAGTCAGGCGCATCGCAGCGCCGTCCGCCTCGCTTCGACCTGGACCATCCAGCAATCGGCAAAAGTGGTCGACACCGCTTATCACATGGCCGGCGCCACCGCCGTATTCCGCAGCAATCCGTTCGAGCGACGGTTTCGTGACATGCACGCCATCACCCAGCAGATCCAGGCGCGCGACACGCATTACGAGGATGTGGGGAAGGCGATTTTGCTGGGCGGTTGAAACGGAGGGATAGCCGCAAGGCCGGTATGCTCCCTCCCCCGCTCGCGGCAGGCCAATCGCGTATGGAAGCGCTTCCCCTGTGGCCATCCTTCGAGACGCCCGCCGTTGGCGGGCCCTCAGGATGAGGACCGAATGTGCGGCCGTAGTTTTTGACGGGCACCGATGCTGCCTAGCCTCATCCTGAGGAGACCGCAAAGCGGTCGTCTCGAAGGACGAGGCGCGGCTCAGGTCGCGCAAAATGCCATATGCGATGGCCCTCCCGCTCGCGGGGAGGGTTGGGGAGAGGGTGTTTCCGCCAACGAGACCCCCAAGAGGAAAGAGCCCTCACCCGAGCCTCCGGCGCGACCTCTCCCGCAAGCGGGAGAGGTTAACCGAAAGAGCGGCGCGTCCCTGACATCAGACGATTCATTAGCGGAAATGCCCTCAACGGAGCATAGCCTCACGCCACCAGCGCGGCGTCCTCGGTGTCACCATCGATCCCGCGCTGCGCGGCCAGCAGGCTGATGATCTCCGCATTCGGCCGAGCCTTGCTGAACAGAAAGCCCTGGCCTTCGTCGCAGCCCTCGGTGCGAAGGCAGCTCAGTTCGGCCTCGGTTTCGACGCCCTCGGCCGTGATGATGACGCCGAGGCCTTTGCCGAGGCTGACGATGGAGCGGATGATCGCCTGCGCCTCGCGGTTGGCGCCGAGATCGCGGACGAAGGACTGGTCAATCTTGATCTTGTCGAACGGGAAGCTGCGCAAATAGCTGAGGCTGGAATAGCCGGTGCCGAAATCGTCCATCGAGATGCGCACGCCGAGCGCGCGCAGCGCATGCAGCGTCGCCAGCACCTGGGCGCTCTTCTCCAAGAGCAGCGTTTCGGTGATCTCGAGCTCGAGCCTTCGCGGCGGCAGGCCGGAATGTTTCAGCGCATCCGTCACCATCGAGAGCAGATTGCCGCTGCGAAACTGCAGCGGCGACAAATTGACAGCGACACGGACGTCGTCCGGCCAGGTTGCCGCATCGAGGCAGGCGCGGCGCAGCATCAGTCCGCCGAGCGGGTTGATCAGCCCCGTCTCTTCGGCGACCGGAATGAACTCGGCCGGCGAGACCATGCCGCGCTCGGCATGCGGCCAGCGCACCAGCGCCTCGAAGCCGGTGATGCGGCCACTCTGGAGATCGATCAGCGGCTGGTAATAGGGCCGCAGCACGTCGTTCTGGATCGCGTCGCGCAGCTCGACCTCGATCTTGCGGCGGCTCTGTGCTTTCGCGTCGAGCGCGGCCTCGAAGAAGGCGAAGCTGCCGCGTGCATCGGACTTGGCGCGCGACAGCGCCATGTCGGCGCTCTTGAGCAGCTTTTCGGACTCGTCGCCGTCGCCGGGCGCCATCGCGATGCCGATCGAGGCGCCGATCACCACGGAATGGCCGTCGAGCAGATAGGGATCGGCGATGGCCTCGAGCAGACGTTTTGCGAGTCCCACCGCATCTTCCGGCCGGGCCAACCCGCTCTGCACGATTGCGAACTCGTCCGAGTTGAGCCGCGCCAGCGCGTCTTCCTCGCGCAAGGTCGAGCGCAGGCGCTTGGCGACGCCGCGCAACAGCTTGTCGCCGACCGCGTGGCCCAGCGTGTCGTTGACCGCCTTGAAATTGTCGAGCCCGAGCATCAGCACCGCGACCTTCTCGGGGCTGCGCCGGGAATGCTGCAGCATCTCGTCCATGGTCTGGCGCAAGAGATTGCGGTTCGGCAGGCCGGTCAGCCCGTCATGCTGGGCCATGAAGGCAAGCCGCGCCTCGGCGCGCTTGCGTTCGGTGATGTCCATCAGCGCGAGCAGCACCGCCGGCCGCTCGTCATAGGTCAATTCGCGCGAATAGATCGCAAGGTCGATCAGCGCACCGTCGGCCTTGACGTGCTTCCAGGTGCGCGCCGCCTGCTGCTCGCCGGTCGGGTCGGTGGTCCAGGGCGGCTCCCTGTCAAAAGCCTGCAGGGAGCGGATCTTCAGCTTCTCGAATTCGGCGCGGCTATAGCCGTAATGTGCAACCGCGGCGTCGTTGACGCCGAGAATGCGCTCGTCATCCAGCGCGCAGACGATCATGGGCACGGGATTGCCGTCGAACAGCAGGCGGAACGAGGCCTCACGCTGCTTCAATTCGGTGATGTCGACGCGCAGGCCGACGACGCCGCCATCGTCGGTGCGGCGCTCTTCGATCAGGATGACGCGGCCGTCGGACAGCGTCTGCTCGTGGCGCTTGCCGGGCTCGTAGAGCTTCTTCAGCCGCTCGGCGATCCACTCGTCCTCGTGGCCGGCCGCTTCCGGATAGTCGCCGCGGGCAACGCCGATGCGCAGCGTGTCTTCGAGCCGCGCGCCTTCCTGGAAGAGATCGGCAGTCTTGCTGTAGATCTCGGAATATTGCTTGTTCCAGAGGACGTAGCGGCCTTCGGGATCGAGGATCACGATGCCCTGCGGCAGCAAATCGACCGCCTGGCGCAGCCGCTCATGCGATTTGCGCGCCTCGACGATGGCGGCCTCGGTTTCCGCACGGCTCTGCAGGAGCTGATCGCGTTCGGCGGGCGGATGAGGCGCGCGCGCAAATCGCGATTTGCGCCGCTGCCGGCCGCTTCGGGCAGCCGGCTTGCGCTTTCGCTTTTCTGTTTTTTTGGACCCCAAACTCAACTTCACACGTCCTAGCCGCGCCCAGCGGACGCAAGTCTTGCTCCAAGTGTCTGAAAGAAAAGTAATCTCGGGTGGGCTCGCTCTCCCGGGACACGCCTTGCCATGGCCGGGAGCCGCAGCGTTTTGCCTGTTTGCGAGGCGCGGTCAGAGTCGTCAGACGCGTCGAACCTGCTTGCTCGTCGCGACCGGCGAGAGAGGAGATGCAAAAACGTGCACTCTCCTTGAATCAATTCCGGAACGCAGCTCTGCGTGCATGCAGCAGCCAAGCGCATCTCGTTCCGAGCACGAATTTTGGTCAACGCACGATAGAGTTATCGGACCGTTAAAAATCGCGCTGCAGCGGCGGCCAGGGGTAACGCGGCGCGCCGTCGACCCTGACGCGGTGTTGGGCTATAAGGATGTCAGCATGAGTCCCCGCCGCATCGCCTCTCTCCTCCTTATGATGACGCTCCTGACCACCGGCGGCGCGCTGGCGCAGGACAAGGGCAGCGTGACCCCAAAACCGTTGCCGCCGCTCGCCAATCCGAACGATCCAAAGATCGGCGCCAAGGAGCTGTTCGCGCGAAAGCTTCTGCCCTCAAGCGGCCCTGCGCATATCATCGGCTCGTACACCAAGGGCTGCATCGGCGGCGCCGTCGAGATGCCGCTCAACGGCGACAATTGGCAGGTGATGCGGCTGTCGCGCAATCGCAACTGGGGCCACCCGGACACGATCGCGCTGATCAAGCGCCTCGCCGCCAAGGTCCACAAAGATACCGGTTGGCCGGGGATTCTGGTCGGCGACATCGGCCAGCCGCGCGGCGGTCCTGCATTGTCCGGCCATGCCAGCCACCAGATCGGGATAGACGCCGACATCTGGCTGACGCCGATGCCGGACCATCGCCTCTCGCGTGAGGAGCGCGAGGAGATGTCGGCGGTGATGATGGTGCGCGAGGATCGCCTCGACATCGACCCGAAGGTGTTCACGCTGGGCCATGTGCTGGTGCTGCGCGATGCCGCGCAGGAGCCGGCGGTGCAGCGCATCTTCGTCAATCCCGCAATCAAGAAGGCACTGTGCCGCGAGGCCAAGGGCGACCGCTCCTGGCTGTCGAAGATCCGGCCGTGGTGGGGCCACGACTATCATTTCCACATCCGCATGCGCTGCCCCGCGGGCGCAAGCGAATGCCAGGGCCAGCCGTCGCAATCCGAGGACGAAGGCTGCAAGCCGTCCGATCTCGCCTATTGGTTCAGCGAGGGCATGCTGCATCCCAAACCGCCGCCGGAGCCGCCGAAGCCGAAACCGCCGATGACGCTGGCCCAGATGCCGGCCGCCTGCAAAGCCGTGCTGCATGCGGGCAATGCGAAGCCGTAATGTGGTTGACCGGACGCAGGCGCTATACACTCAACCGTCGTCCTGGATCAGCGCTCGCCCTACTCGCTTGTCCAGGACGACATGTGAATGGGTCGCTTGTCCGGGATGACGAACAAGTTGGTTGGTTCGCACCACATGACTGCGCTAGGATCGCCTTGTCGCTGGGCCGTAAGCCTGCGGCATTCCGGGATGCGCCTCCCGTTCGCCAATCAAGCCTGACTGCAAGCCCCGCGCCCGCGTGGCCAACGATGAGATTTGACATGCGCGTCCTCGCTCTCCTTGCCGTGCTCTCGATCAGCGCGACCTCCGCCCTTGCCGCGGAGGAGCCCAGTGGCTGCGACAAGTTCAAATGGCCGATCGAGCGCGACCGCGCCGCGCTGACCGCGCCGGACCGCGCCAAACTCGCCTCGGGAAGCGAACAGGCCGCGGTCCCGTCATCGGCGATCACGCTGGGCCTGGTCGCGCCTCAGGAAGCAAAGCTGCCCTCGCCGCCGGAGCGGGCGCCGAAGGACGGCACCTTTGCCGGCTTCACCAGCATCAAGGCGGCCAAGGCCGGGCTCTACACGATCAGCCTGTCCTCAGGCGCCCGGGTCGATCTGGTCCAGGACGGGCATTTCCTCAAGCCGGTGGCCTTCAGCGGCGCGACCGATTGCGATGGCATCCGCAAGACCATGAAATACCAGCTCTCGGACAAGCCCTTCGTGCTCCAGATCAGCGGCGCCAAGGACAGTTCGCTCTCGATTTCGATCCTGCCGGCGCAATAGGTTAGACAAACGGTCGCCTTTGACCTGAGGCGCCGGCCTGCTATCTTCGAGGCTAGCGATATCCTCGCCGGCCGTAAGCCGTTGCGGGGACACGTGGAACAGCGCTTCCGCCCGTCGCGATCGAACCCACCCAACGCCAGATTTGCGCGTGCATTTGTGCGCGGGCTCGCAGGGAGCGCCATCCATGTATCGTATTGCCGGACTTTTCACCGCCTTCGTCATGCTCGCGGGCACGAGCCTTTCGCCTGCCAACGCCGAGGACAAGACCATCACGGTCTTCGCCGCCGCGTCGATGAAGAACGCACTCGACGAGGTCGATGCCGCCTACACCGCCAAGACCGGCATCAAGTTCAGCGTCAGCTATGCCGCGAGCTCGGTGCTCGCCAGGCAGATCGAGCAGGGCGCGCCGGCCGACGTGTTCGTCTCTGCCGACACCGATTGGATGGACTACGCGACTTCCAAGAAGACCATCAACGAGCCGACCCGCGTGAACCTGCTCGGCAACAGCATCGTGCTGATCGCGCCGAAGGACTCCAAAATCGACAACGTCACCATTTCGCAGGGCTTTGATCTCGCAAAGCTCGCCGGCGACGGCAAGATCGCGACCGGCGACGTCAAGTCGGTGCCAGCAGGCAAATACGCCAAGGCCGCGCTGGAGAAGCTCGGCGCCTGGCAGGCCGCGGAGCCGAAATTCGCGATGGCCGAGAGCGTGCGCGCCGCGCTGACGCTGGTGGCGCGTGGCGAGGCCAATCTCGGCATCGTCTATTCCACCGACGCCAAGGTCGAGCCCGGTGTGAAGATCGTCGGGACCTTCCCGGCGGAGTCGCATCCTGCGATCATCTATCCGGTGGCGGCGACCACGACCGCGAAGCCCGAGACCAACGACTATCTCGCCTTCCTGCGCAGCTCGGCCGCCAAGACCATTCTGGAAAAGTACGGTTTTAAATTCCTGATCAGCCCGACAACGTAATCCTTCCGACCTGATTTTTACGACTTGATGCCCGACATCTCTCCCGCCGAATGGACGGCGATCCTGCTCTCGCTCAGGGTCGCCGTCATCGCGACGCTGGTGGCAACGCCGTTCGGCATTGCGCTGGCGTGGCTGCTCGCCCGCAGGGATTTTTGGGGCAAGTCGGTGCTCGACGCCGTCGTGCATCTGCCGCTGGTGCTGCCGCCGGTTGTGACCGGCTATCTCCTGCTTCTCACCTTCGGCCGCCGCGGCGTCGTCGGCGCCTTCCTGGCCGATCATCTCGGCATCGTCTTCGCCTTCCGCTGGACCGGTGCAGCGCTTGCCTGCGGCGTGATGTCGTTTCCGCTGCTGGTGCGTCCGATGCGGCTGTCGATCGAGGCGATCGATCGCCGGCTCGAGCAGGCCGCAGAGACGCTCGGTGCCGCACCTCTCAAAGTGTTCTTCACGGTGACGCTGCCGCTGGCGCTGCCCGGCGTGCTCGCCGGCATGGTGCTGGGTTTTGCAAAAGCGATCGGCGAGTTCGGCGCCACCATCACCTTCGTCTCCAACATTCCCGGCGAGACCCAGACGATTTCCTCGGCGATCTATTCGCTGATCCAGACGCCTGATGGCGACGCGGCTGCGGGGCGGCTCGTGATCGTCTCCTTGATCCTGGCGCTCGGCGCGCTGATCGCCGCCGAATGGTTCGCCCGCCGCGCCACCGCGCGCCTGCACGGGAACTGACCATGCTGCGCGTCGACGTCGAAAAACAGCTCGGTGAATTCTCGCTCTCCGCGTCCTTCGCGAGCGAAGGCCGCGTCACCGGCCTGTTCGGCGCATCCGGTGCCGGCAAGAGCTCACTGATCAACATGATCGCAGGCCTGTTGCGGCCCGACCGCGGCACCATCGTCATCGACGGCGAGACCGTCGACGACACCGCCGCCGGCATTCATGTGCCGACCTGGCGCCGCCGCATCGGCTATGTTTTCCAGGACGCGCGGCTGTTTCCGCATCTCAACGTCGCGCAAAATCTCGACTATGGACGGCGGATGAACCGCCTTGCGGCCGATCCGGCGCAGCACACGCGCGTCGTCGATCTGCTCGATATCGGCGCGCTGCTCGATCGCCGTCCCGGAAAGCTCTCCGGCGGCGAACGCCAGCGCGTCGCGCTCGGCCGTGCCCTGTTGTCAAAGCCACGTTTGCTCCTGCTCGACGAACCGCTCGGCGCGCTCGACGAGGCCCGCAAGCTCGAGATTTTGCCCTACCTGGTGCGACTGCGGGACGAGGCCAATGTCCCCATGGTCTATGTCAGCCACGACGTGGCCGAACTGCGCCAGCTCGCGACCCAGATCGTGATGCTGAGGCAGGGCCGCGTGACGTCGTTCGGCGGGGTGAAGGTGCTGACGTAGCCTGTAGCCCGGATGGAGCGGAGCGCAATCCGGGACGGTGCTGCGGGAGAGAAAGTCCCCGGATTTCGCTTCGCTCCATCCAGGCTACGTCACTTGCCTCTGGAATACTGGATTGCCCGCTTTCGCGGGCAATGACAGCGAGGGTGTGTCTACCAGCCGCGATCGACGTTGCGCACATCGCCGGTCCGGGCGTCGACATCGACCTCCATCCAGCGTCCGCGAATGTCGCGGCCTTCGATCTGCCATTCATCACCGAGGAAGTTCGTGTGCGAGACCGTCGTGACGCCGATGTCGGTCGCGACGTCGAGCGCGACCTGCATCGAGATCTGATCGCCAGTGTCGTAGGCCAGCGCCGGCGCAGCCGATCCGAGACTGATCGCGACGATGGCAGGCAAGATGAAACTTCGCATGGAACTGCTCCTGTCAAAGACGTTGACCGTCACGCGAAGAACGAGCAACGCAGCGGGGTGTTCCGGAACCAGCGGTCACGAAGCCGCGCAAATCTTCGGCGGTCGCGGCGATTTGGTGGCGGTTCCCCTCATTCCGGGCGCGCGTAGCGCGAGCCTGGAATGACCGAGACTAAACCCCCGCCACCGAGGTCCACAGTTCCGCAAGCCTACGCCGCAAGGCCTGGCTGCGGGTCAGCGGCGCCGGAGTTTCGTCGTCTTCCGGCAGGCGCAGGCCAACGACGTTGACGCGGCCGCCGGAGATGCTGCGTGCCACGAGCACGATGGTGTCAAGCGCGAGCTCGGCGCCTTCCTTCGGTGCGCGGTCGAGATTGACGTCGAAATAATCGGCGAGGGTGAGCTTGCCCTCGTCCTCGCTCACCTTCACGCCGTAGATCTCGGCAAGCTCGGCAAGCGTGTGCTCGCCCGACACCATGAAGTCGCCGAGCAGATGCGGGTCGGGCTCCGTGCTCGGCTGCATGTCGACGAAGAAGCGATCGAGCGCCTCGGCTTTTTCCGGCGGCGCCAGCAGATAGATGTAATCGCCGGGCGCGATCGGCTCGGCTTCCACAGGCGTCAAAATGCTCTCTTTGCGGATCACCAGCGTCGGCTTGGACCAGGACGGGATCAGGCCGCGGCGGAAATACAGGCTCTTCGGCCGCACCGGATAGCCGACCAGCTGCTGCTCGAGCTGGCCGGGCAGATCCAGTTCGACACGGCGCGGGCCGCGCTCGGCGCGCGGCAGCGCCACGTGCAGCTTGCGCGCGGCCGGCGCCAGCGTCCAGCCCTGTAGCAGCAGCGAAATGATCACGACGACGAAGGCGACGTCGAAGTAGAGATAGGCTTTTGACAGGCCGACCAGCATCGGGATCGACGCCAGGAAGATCGCGACCGCGCCGCGCAATCCGGTCCAGGCGATGAAGATCTTTTCGCGCCAGTTGAAGCGGAACGGCGCCAGGCACACGAACACCGCGATCGGCCGCGCCACCAGCATCAGGACGAAGGCGACGCCGATCGCCGGCAGCACGCTGGAGCCCAGCCGGCTCGGCGACACCAGCAGGCCAAGCAGGACGAACATCACGATCTGCGCCAGCCAGGTGGCGGCATCGAGAAACGCCACCACCGAATTGTGGGCGCGCGTCGGCCGGTTGCCGATGATGATGCCGGCGAGATAAACGGCGAGGAAGCCCGAGGCGTGCATGATCTGCGAGCCGCCGAAGATCACGAGCGCGGCCGTGGTCACGAACGGCGCGTGCAGGCCCTGCGGCAGCGCGACCTTGTTGAGCCCGATGACGACGAGGCGCCCGCCAAGGAAGCCGACGACGGCGCCCAGCGCCGCCTCCTGGACAAACTCCATCACCACATGGCCGGGCGAGCTCGAGCCCAGCGAGATGTATTCGACCAGCATCAAGGTGAGGAAGATCGCGAAGGGATCGTTGGTGCCGGATTCGGCTTCCAGCGTCGCACCGACGCGCGGGCGCAGACGCAGGCCCTGGGTGTGCACCAGCAGGAACACGGCGGCCGCGTCGGTGGAGGCCACCACCGCACCGACCAGCAACGACTCCGTCCAGTTCAGATCGAGCGCGTATTTTGCGAACGGCGCCGTGATCAGTGCGGTCAGCAACACGCCGACGGTCGCCAGTACCACGGAGGGCGCGAGCACGGTGCGGATGCTGGCAAAGCGCGTCTTCAGCCCGCCGTCGAACAGGATCAGGGCCAATGCCACCGAGCCGACCAGATAGGTCGTGCCCACGTCATTGAACTGGAGCTGGCCGGGGCCTGCATCACCCGCCAGCATGCCGATCGCGAGGAAGACCAGCAGCAGCGGCGCGCCGAAGCGCAGCGCGAGCAGGCTCGACAGGATACCGGCCATGACGAGGACGGCGCCGAGCAGAATGGCGATGCTGAAAGAGTCGAGGGAGGCCATCCACCTTCCGGGTCCAAATCGCTGGAATTGCATCCTTATCGTCGCCGCACCGGCGCGCCAACCCATTTTCTCCCGCTCGCGGCAATCTGCCTGCGTTTTGCGGCCTTAACGCGCTTCACTTCGCGGTGTATCGATGGCCCGGCCGCTGCCTTTGTGGGATTCTGCGGCGCCTTCGAATCAAACCCTCCCGCCCGCATCCCGACGAGACCGCCCGATGGACATGGACCTCAAAGACATCATGGAGTTCGTGCAGACCACCGCGCGCAGCGTCGGGGCCGAAATCTCCTCACCCTGGTTCTACCTGCAGTTCGGGCTCATTCTGACGGCGGCCGGGATCGCCTATGCGGCGGAAGCCGCCATTCGCAACCGCGTCGACATGACCTCGCTGGCGATGCGCTGGCCGCTGCCGCTTCGCCACTTCGCCCGCGTGATGGTCTCGAGCGCCTCGACGGCCGTGTTCACCCTGCTGGTGATCATCTCCCGCGTGGTGATGTATCACGCGACCTGGCCGAGCCGCAGCTACCTCTTGATGGTCGCCGCCAAGCTGGGGCTCGCCTGGCTCGCGATCCGGCTGCTGACCTCGGTGCTGCGCAACGCCTTCTTCGTCAAGCTGGTGTCGGTCGTGGCCTGGTTCGTCGCCGCGCTGTCCATCCTCGGCCAGCTCGATACCACGGTCGAGCTACTCGACTCCTACGCGATCGTGCTCGGCGGATTGCGGCTGACGCCGCTGCTGGTGCTCAAGGCCGGCGCGCTGCTGATCCTCGCACTCTGGCTCACCAACATCGCCAGCAATTTCGCCGAGAGCAAGATCAACTCGGCGACGGACCTGACACCATCGGTCCAGGTGCTGCTGGTCAAGATCATCCGCATCGGGCTGCTTGCCATCGCGATCGTGATCGCGCTCGGCACGGTCGGCATCGACCTGTCCGCGCTTGCGGTGTTCTCCGGCGCGGTCGGCGTCGGCATCGGTATCGGCCTGCAGAAGATCGTCGCGAACTTCATCTCCGGCATCATCCTGCTCGCCGACAAATCGGTGAAGCCGGGCGATCTCGTCACCATCGGCGACAACACCGGGCGCATCAGCGCGATGAAGACGCGCTATATTTCCGTGGCCGCCGGCGACGGCCGCGAATTCCTGGTGCCGAACGAGGATCTGGTGACCCAGAAGGTCGTCAACTGGACCTACACCGACAAGAACACGCTGGTGAAGATCACCTTCGGCACCAATTACGACGCCGATCCCAGGCTGGTCTGCAAGCTCGCGATCGAGACCGCCGCCGCCCATCCGCGCGCGCAAAAGGGCAAGCCGCCGAACTGCATTCTGACCGAGTTCGCCGAGGCCGGCATGAAGTTCTCGCTGACCCTCTGGCTCGCGGACCCCGACGGCATGGACAATGTCAAAAGCGACGTGATGCTGGCGCTGTGGGACGCTTTCAAGCGCGAGGGCATCCGGGTTCCCTACCCCGTCCGCGAGATCCGCGTCCGCGGCGGGGCGCTGCCGGTCGAAACCACCGTAGAAGTCCCGAATTGAGCCTGCTTTCGGGGACATGGTGGCTAGGATTCTTGTTTTGACGCGTTTTCTTCACGCGACCCGGCATCCACTTCGCTCGAAAACGCTCTGGCTAAGCTTGCACGAAGGCCCGCAATCATTAAATTGGGGCCTGAAATCAAGCCTTTCCGCCCGCACCGGGCCCGAGCCTAGAAGACCAGACCGCATGAGCTATGTCGAAGCCACTGATACCTCCCTGCGCAAGACCGGACAGATCAAGCTGCATGGGCCGGCGGCCTTTGCCGGCATGCGCAAGGCGGGTGCCCTGGTGGCGAAGTGCCTCGACGAGCTCACCGACATCGTCGGCCCCGGCGTGCCGACCGATCGCATCGACGAATTCGTCCGCGAGTTCGCCTTCAGCCATGGCGCCTATCCGGCAACGCTGATGTATCGCGGCTATCGCTACTCGACCTGCACCTCGCTCAACCACGTGGTCTGCCACGGCATGCCCGGCGACCGTCCGCTGAAGGAAGGCGACATCGTCAACATCGACGTCACCTTCATCGTCGACGGCTGGTACGGCGATTCCAGCCGGATGTATGCGGTCGGCCCGATCGCGCGCAAGGCCGAGCGGCTGATCGAAGTGACGTATGAGGCGATGATGCGCGGCATCGCCGCCGTGAAGCCCGGCGCCACCACCGGCGATATCGGCCACGCCATCCAGAGCTTCGTCGAGCCGCAGGGCATGAGCGTGGTGCGCGATTTCTGCGGCCATGGCCTCGGGCGCATGTTCCACGACGAGCCGAACATCATCCATATCGGCCGGCCCGGCGAAGGCGTGCAGCTCAAGCCCGGCATGTTCTTCACCATCGAGCCGATGATCAACCTCGGCAAGCCGCATGTGAAGATCCTGTCCGACGGCTGGACCGCGGTGACCCGCGACCGCTCGCTGTCGGCGCAGTTCGAGCACTCGGTCGGCGTCACCGCCACCGGCGTCGAGATCTTCACGCTGTCGGAGCGGCATGGCGAGAAGCAGATCGGCTGACCTCCGGCCGTTCCGCGCCGTCAATCCAGCGTGAACAATTCCGCGCCTTCGATCGCATGCGCGAAGAGAAAATCGCGGATGCTGCCGAGCGCCCTATCGCTGGCGGCGGAAGGACGACGGCGTCCGCCTGTAGGTCGCGGCAAAGGCATCGTTGAAGCGGCGAACGCTGCCGAAGCCGGCAGCGAAAGCGATCTCCGCCAAGGTCTTATGGGTCTGATCGATCAGGCGCTTGGCTTCCTGCACGCGCCGGGTCGCCGCGATGTCGCTGGGGCTCGCCCCGGCATGGCGCAGGAACAGGCGCAACAGATGGCGCGGTCCGACGCCAAGAGCCTCGGCAAGTTCCGTCATGGTGGCGCGATCGAGAAAGCCATCGTCGATCAGCCGCATCCCGCGCGCGACGGTGGTGGCCGTCCCCCGCCAGGCCGGCGAGCCCGGCGCGGTTTCCGGCCGGCAGCGCAGGCATGGGCGAAAGCCGGCCCGCTCGGCGGCGGCAGCCGTTGGGCAGAAGGTGACATTCTCCGAGCGTGCCGGGCGAACCGGACAGACCGGCCGGCAATAGATGCGCGTCGAGCGAACGCCGGAGAAAAACAGGCCGTCGAACGCGCGGGCACGTGCCAGCCGTGCGCGGTCGCACGTCTCCCAGTCGAGATGTGGCGGCAAGGGTTGCCGTTGCGCCGGGCCCGTCGTCATGCCGCAACAATAGTTTCGAAGGAGCTCGTCGAGTAGCTGAAATCGGACTCGATCGGACGATGAGGTCCGAATTCGGCCAGCCTGCGCCGCCGCTCCGGACCATGGTGCCGGCAAATCCCGGAGCACACCGCATGAGCGCGCAAGGCCTGCAGGCAACGTCAGAACAAACCAGCCTCGCCTGCGAGATCGCCCTGTTGCTGCTGCTGTCGCTGATCTGGGGCAGCTCGTTCACGCTGATCAAGGTGGCGATCCCTTCGGTTCCGCCCTTCACGATGGTCGCGGTGCGCGTGACACTCGCGGCAGGTCTTCTCCTTCTCATTGCGACGGCGCAGGGACATGCCCTCCCTCGCCGGGCATCGGTGGGCCGCCTTCTTCGTACAAGGGCTGCTGCAAAGCGCGCTGCCATTCACGCTGATCAGCTGGGGCGAGGCGCATATCACAAGCGGCCTCGCTGGTGTGCTCAACGCGACGCCACCGATGTTCGTGCTCGCGATGGCCCTGATGACGGGGCGCGGACGACAGGCGATCAGCGGCCGCAAGATCGCAGGCGTCGCTCTCGGCCTCGCCGGCGTCGCCGTGACCGTGGGGATCGATGCGCTGTCCGGGATCGGCACGGCCGCGCCGCTGGCGCAGGCGGCCGTGCTCGGCGCGAGCCTTTGCTACGCATTCGCCCCGCTCTGGGGTCAGCGGTTCGCGAAACTTCCCGCGATCGTCACGGCGGCGGGCGCCATGAGCTGCGCCGCAATCCTGATGCTGCCTGCGGCCGCGATCCTCGAGCGGCCATGGGCGCTGGCGCCCCCGCCGGCGCAGGTGATCGCGGCTGTCGTGGCGCTCGCAATCGTCTGCACGGCGCTCGCGATGGTGATCTATTTCCGGCTGATCCGCACCATCGGCCCACTCGGCACCACCAGCGGGAGTTATCTGCGGGCAGGTTTCGCGGTGATGCTCGGTATCACCCTGCTGGGCGAGAGTTTCACCTGGTCAATCCTCGCTGGAATGGCACTCATTCTCGCCGGGGTGATCGCTGTCACGCTGCCTCCGCCAGCGCGACACGATGAGAAACCGCGAGGCTGATTGTCGCCATCTTCAAAGCCCGATCTTGCCATCCTGTTTCGCGATGACAATCTCTCGTCAAACAGACAGGAGAGGCGAAGTGAGCACGTCGACGCGCCGCGGCTTTCTCGGATTTGTGTCGGCCACCGCCGCTGGCCTGCTGCCAGGCCGCGCGGAAGCTGCCCCGCTGCGACGGAGACCGCGCCTGCCTGCATCCTGACGCCGCAGGCGGAGGAAGGGCCGTTTTATTCCGACCCGAAGCTCGCGCGATTCGACATCGCCGAGGGCAAGCCCGGGGTGCCGCTGACCTTGCGGCTGCGCGTGATCGAGGCCGGATCGTGCACGGCGATCCATGACGCCCGGGTCGACATCTGGCATTGCGACGCCAGGGGGCTCTATTCCGCCTTTGCCGGCCAGAGCGACAGCCACAACGTCGATGCGACCGGCAAGACGTTCCTGCGCGGCACGCAAATGACCGACGGCGCCGGCTGGGTCACCTTCAACACCATTTATCCCGGCTGGTACGACGGCCGCACCACGCACATCCATTTCAAGGTGTTTCTTAGCGACCGCACCGTGCTGACCGGGCAGACCTTCCTGCCGGATGCGCTCAACGAGTTCATCTATGCCAACGTGCCCGATTACGGCGACCGCGCACGGCAGCGCATGGTGATCAACGCCAACGACCTCGTCATCGAACGTTCCGATCCCGAGCATCGCGCCTTCTGCGCGGTGAAGGAGGAACGTGACCGCTACGTCGCGGCGCTGACGCTCGGCGTCGACCGCCGGGCGGAGGCGACCGTCGGACGCGCCGGACCGCCGCCGGGTGCGCCGCCCGGCGGCATGGGCGGGCCGATGTTCGGACGTCCGATCAAGGATCGGCTTGCGGCGCTGGTGCCGGGACTGAAGTCTGCCCACTGAGCCTCGGCTCAGGCCCGCTGCAATTGACGGTTGCAAAAACGATGGTCCGCGGCAATGCTGCCGGCCGATGCCCGCCAAAACCGACCAAGACGACAGCAAGCCAGAGAACGCGCCGCATTATCTCGGCCATCGCGAACGGCTGCGCGAGCGCTTCTACAGCGCCGGCGCGGACGCGCTCAGCGACTACGAGCTCCTGGAGATGGCGCTGTTTCCGGCGCTGCCGCGGCGCGACACCAAGCCGCTGGCGAAGACGCTGATCAAGATCTTCGGCTCGTTCGCCGAGGTCGTCCACGCGCCGGTAGCGCGGTTGCGCGAGATCGACGGCGTCGGCGAAGCCGCCATCAACCAGCTCAAGCTGATCGCGGCAGCCGCGCACCGCGTCGCCAAGGGCGAGGTCAACAGCCGCAACGCGCTGTCGTCCTGGAACGAGGTGATCGCCTATTGCCGCACCAGCATGGCCTTCGCCGACAAGGAGCAGTTCCGCCTGCTCTTCCTCGACAAGCGTAACCAGCTCATCGCCGACGAGGTGCAGCAGACCGGCACCGTCGACCACACGCCGGTCTATCCGCGCGAGGTGATCAAGCGCGCGCTGGAGCTGTCGGCGACCGCCATCATCCTCGTGCACAACCATCCGAGCGGTGATCCATCGCCCTCACAGGCCGACATCCAGATGACCAAGGCCATCATCGACATCGCCAAGCCGCTGGGGATTGCCGTGCACGACCACATCATTGTGGGCAAGAATGGGCATGCGAGCCTGCGGGGGATGCGGTTGATTTGAGCCACGGCCACTCGGCGCGCGCGCGAAAGCACAATTCCTCGAGGGTTTTGGGTTTCGTGCCAAGGGTTGGCATATACTGCGTGACGCCATCATTGCCCACGCGACGGCAAACGACATCACCGCATTGCATCAAACACCATTCGGCACCAGATACGAGATTGACGGCCCGCTGCCGACGCCAGACGGTCGTAACCCGATCGTTCGTGTGGTATGGTCTGTGGTGTCACAGGAAACTGCCCTGCGCCTGGTGACGTTGGTGCCCTGAAGGATGGCTACCCCATGATCGATGAACTGGATCTCGTCGTCCTGAAGCGCGATTTGCCCGAAGAGCGGCTGACCGCCGGTGATGTTGGCACCGTTGTATTGGTGCATCAGCAGGGTGCCGGCTATGAAGTAGAATTTACGACGCTCTCGGGTGACACCGTTGCGGGCGTGACCCTCGATGCGGCCGATGTACGATCGGTCGGGCCACGCGAGATCGTTCATGCGCGCGCAGTGAGTTAGCTGCGGATGGCCAGCCTGCGCAGGATGCAGGCTGATTTAGGTCTGCGAATCAACTAGCAAGAACAGCATGAGCGATTGGCTGCACAATTTGCCGGTGCCCTTGATGGCGCTGGTGATCTTCGGCTTCACCTATCTTCTGGCAGCGGCGGTGTTCGTCTCCGTCGCGCTGGTGGCGACGGAGGAGCGCGCGAAAGCGCTGAAGGCGATCTCGCCCGGCATGCTGCCGGTGCTCGGCATCATTTTCGGCCTGTTCGTCGCCTTCACTGCGGCGCAGGTCTGGGGTGACAGCGACCGCGCCGGCGCGGCGGTGAGCCGCGAGGCCAGCGCGCTTCGCAGCGCCGTGCTGCTCGCCGCCGGCCTGCCGGCGGAGCAGGAAGCCAAGCTACGCGGACTGGTGCGCGACTATGTCGGGCAGGCCGTCGCGGTGGAATGGCCGGAGATGGCGCATCAGGAGGCCTCGCTGAAGGCGACGCCGCCGGCGCTCGCCGAAGCCCTGCAGCTGGTCGTCACCATGGCGCCGCAGGGCCGGGCACAGGAGACCACGCAGCACGAGATCGTCGCCGCGCTGGAGCAGGCGCTCGATGCGCGGCGGCAGCGGATCATCGTCAGCCTGGCCTCGGTCAACTCGGTGAAATGGTGGTGCCTGTATCTCCAGGCCCTGTGCGAGCTGCTGGTGATCGGCTTCGTTCATTGCGACAACCGGCTGGGATCGGCGATCGCGATGGGCCTGTTCGCGACCGGCGTCGCCACCTCGGTGCTCCTGATCGCGGCGCACGACCGCCCGTTCACCGGCCAGATATCGATCTCACCGGAGCCGCTGCGCCAGATCATGCCGGAAGCGCCCGGCGGGACGGAATTGATTGCACCGGCGGGCAGTCTTCGGCGCTAGGCGCGCGCCAGCGCGCAGTTCAGCATCCATTGCACACCGAAGCGATCGGTGAGCTTGCCATAATAGTCGCCCCAGGGCTGGATGCCGAGCGGCGTGGTGATCGTGCCGCCTTCGGCGAGACGCGCGAACAGGTCCGTCGTCGTCTCCTGATCATCCATCGCGAGAATATGGGCGGAGCCGCGCATTGGCTCGGCGTCGTCGTTGTCCGATGCATAGAAGCAGATGCCGGGGCCTTCGAACTTCGCGTGCATGATCTTGCCCCGCATCGCGGGATTCCGGAGCGGCATGCCGGGCTCGCCGTGGCGCATGATCTCGGTGACGTTGCCGAGACCGCAGGCAGCGTAGAAGGCAAGCGCCGGCTCGCACTGGGTCGTGAAAAAGAGATAGTTCGACAGGCGCATATTTCGCACTCCTCGCTTGAATTGATCAGGTCTCTGCGCAGGCATTGAGAGCGGCCACGCGGCAGGCCAGCGCGGCTTAAGGCACAGCGATAGGAATTGGCAGCGCCGGCGCGTGCGAGACGGCGCCGGCGCATAGTCTGTTCAGTAGCAATATCTCGGATCGACCGGGACGTAGCGGCCGTCCGGACGCTGCATGTAGCAGCCTCGCTGATAGGCGTAATAGCCGGACCGGCGACGCTCGCCTTCGGAGGCGATCGCAGCCCCCGTGCCGGCGCCGACGACGGCACCGATGGCGGCGCCGCGGCCACCGCCGAGCGCACCGCCCAAAATCGCTCCGCCCACGCCGCCGATGATGGCGCCGCCGACTGCGTCCTGCGCCACCGCGTCATGGACCGGTACGGCCATCGCGACTGCGAAACACGCTGCAATTCCAAGACGTCGAAGCATCGCGAGTCCTCCCATCTGATACGGCCAGTCATAGCGTTTGGGACGATCCCGGGCCAGAATAATCGCGCGGATCCGGCTCGCTTCCCGCCCTTTACGTCACAAGGCCAGCCCGGCGCGACAACCAGCTGATGCCTCAGATCGAGGGCGCGGCTGGCTACGGCTCGATCCAGCGCTGCACGGCTTCCGCCGTGTCGGCGGGTGTCGTGTTGAAGCAGATCGCGGCTTGCGGCGCCAGGCGGTGGACGAGGTTGAGCACCTTCTCGAACAGCAGCAGCCGCTCCTTCGGCTCGCGCAGGCCGGCACCGATGACGATGCAATCGAAGCGCTCGTCGCGCAACGCGGCCGTCACGGCCGCTTCCGCGGCCACGTCGAGATCGATCAGGCAGCTCGTGACCTCGTAGCCGAGACCGCGCAGGCGCAGCAGCTGCGCTTCGATGTAGTTGCGCACGAGTTCCGGCGTGAGTTGCGGAAACGCGCTGTAGTCCGCAGCGCCGGGCTCGATACCGATCGCGAGGACGCGCTTGGCCATCGCAGGATTCCTTGAGCAGACCGTCTCCGATAACGGACGGCCACCCGGCGGGTTCCGGATTGCGTGTGGCGACCGCGCGCTCGCCGTGCGTCGCCCCGATATTGCGTCCTTTGACCGCAACCTTTCGCACCGCACCTGTAAGCCACTTCACATGCGCTGCAGCGATGGCCTGCCACATTTGCCGGGCCACGCCCGGAGCCCATGCCCCAGATAGTGGCACGCGGCTCACGCCTGATTTGCATAACGAACCGATAATTTATCAATTCGCGGGAGCAGAAGATGGTGTCATACGAGAGTCTGAAGAGCGGGTATGAGAGAAACTGGGCCAACCTCCAGATCCGGCCCGCACGCCTTGGCGAGGCCAATGCGACGGGACGCAAGGCCATCAACGGCAAGGCGACCTATCAGCAGGTCGAGCGACTGACCGGTGTGCCCTGGTATTTCGTCGCGCTCTGCCATTATCGCGAATCCAATTTCGATTTCGACACCTATCTCGGCAACGGCGAGTCGCTGAAGCGCGTGACATGCCTCGTCCCGAAGGGCCGCGGCCCGTTCGCCTCGTTCGTCGACGGCGCCGTGGATGCGCTGAGGATCCAGCACTTCGTCGGCACGCAGGACTGGTGCATCGCGCGCACGCTGTACCGGCTCGAATGCTTCAACGGCTTCGGCTATCACGCCAAGGGCGTCAACTCGCCCTATCTCTACGGCGGCTCGACCCTTTACGGACCGGCCGAGGCCAAGGCCGGCAAGTTCGTCGCGGACCACGTCTTCGACCCGAGCCATGTCGATTCCCAGCTCGGCACCGCGGTCATTCTGCATGCGATGATGTCGCAGGATTCCTCGATCACGATCGACGACAGCCCGCCGATCACGAGCCGCTGCGAGCCCGACGAGGACGTGGCGTCATCGGTGCTGCTGATGCAGCAGACGCTCAACAAGCTCGGCGCCAATCCGCCGCTCGACGAAGACGGCATCAGCGGACCGAAGACCAAGGCGGCGGTCTCGCAATTTCAGCAGCAGCACGCCCTCGAGGATACCGGCCTGCTCGACGGGACCACGATCGCCGCCATCACGCGCGCGGGAATGCAACCGGCCCGGACGGCAAATGTCGATCTCTCCCAGATCCTGAGAAGGCTGGAAGGTCTCGCGCAATTGTTGCAAGGCACGGGCGCGTCACCAGGAGCCGCACCATCTGGCGGTACGACATCCGGTGGCACGACGGTGGCCACCAACGATCCGATCAGCCTGCTCGAACGGCTGTTCTCTCTTGTCAACAAGACGGCGCCCACGCCCGGAACGACCGCTCCGACCAATCCCACCCCCGTCGACCAGTTGAAGCCGGTGCTCGACCTGCTCGGCGTCCTGCTCAACAAGGACGGCAAGCCCGTGCTCGGCCAGGTCAACGGTGCGCTCGGCGAGACCATCGGCAAAATGCTGGATGGCAAGAAGACCGCGCTCGGCATCGGGGCCTCGCTGATCACCGCGCTGCTCTCCGCCGTGACGGCGAGCCCGAATGCGGGCGGACTTGCCGGGCTGCTCGGGACGATCGCATCCGCGGTGCCGGGCCTGAGCCAGTTCGCGCTTCCGATCTCGCTGGCGCTGACGGCCTGGGGCGTGCTCGGCAAGATGGAGAAATGGGCGCAAGGCACCGCGCCGCCGCCCAAGCCGACGGCCTAGATATCTCGAGATGTCTTGCGACATGTCTTGCTAAATGTCTTGGGCGTGGAGCGCAGCAGCGCGGCGCTCCATCAGAGCGCGCTCACGCCCGTTGGTCGCAAGATGCGCGGCGGCCTCGAACGCCTGCCGCGCCTCTGCGAGCCGTCCGAGCTTTTGCAGGAAATCACCACGAACCGCCGGCAGATGATGATAGGCCGACAGCGCCGGTGCGTCGGCGATCTCGTCAAGCACGTCGAGCCCGGCTTGCGGTCCCTCGGCCATGCCAACCGCGACCGCCCGATTGAGCTCGATGATCGGCGAGCGCACCAGCCACGCCAGCTCGGCGTAAAGCTGCGCGATGCGCCGCCAGTCAGTGTCCGCGGCCGTCTCCGCCGTGGCGTGACACGCCGCAATCGCGGCCTGGAGCGCGTAAAATCGTCCGGCACCGCCGAGCTCGCGAGCACGTTCGAGCGCGCGCAGGCCGCGACGGATCTGCGAGCGATCCCAGAGGGCGCGATCCTGGTCCATCAGCAGAATGGGATCACCATTCGCGTCGGTGCGCGCACGCGCCCGCGCGGCATTCAAATCCATCAGGGCGACGAGGCCGTGAACCTCGGGCTCGTCCGGGGCGAGGCCGGCGAGCACCCGGCCCATGCGCAGCGCCTCGTCGCAGAGCTGCGGCCGCAGCCATTCATCGCCACGCGCCGCGAGGTAGCCTTCGTTGAAGATCAGATAGATGACTTCCAGCACCGAGGCGAGACGCTCCGACAGCGCCTCACCGCACGGCGTCTCGTAGGCGAGGCCGGATCCCGACAGCGTCCGTTTGGCGCGGACGATGCGCTGGGAGATGGTTGCTTCCGGTACCAGATAGGCGCGTGCGATCTCGGACGTGGTCAAGCCGCAGATCATGCGCAGCGCCAGCGCCGCCCGCGCCTCGCGCGACAGGATCGGATGGCAGGCGGTGAAGACCAGCCGCAACATTTCATCATCGATGTCGTCGTCGAGGCCGGCATCGAAATCGGGCACGATCTCCTGCTCCTGCAACATGTCGCGCGCCAGCATGTCGTGCTTGTCCGCCAGCATCCTGCCACGGCGCAAATGATCGAGCGCACGCCGCCTTGCGGTCGTCATGAGCCAGGCGCCGGGATTGTCGGGCACGCCGATGGTCGGCCACGCCTCCAGCGCCGCAACCAGTGCGTCCTGGGTCAGCTCTTCCGCAAGCGGAACGTCGCGCAGCATCCGCGACAGCGTCGCGATCAGCCGCGGCTGCACGACGCGCCAGGTTGCGTGAATCGTGGCACGAATGATCTGATCGATGTCGGCGGCCGTCATCGCCACCGACTAGAGCCTTTTCCGTTCCGATGGAATCGGAACGGGGCTCTAGATTCTTGTGTTGACGCGTTTTCTTTACGCGAACCGGTATCCACTTCGCTCGAAAACGCTCTAGGACGCGCGGTGGTGACCATCAGGCGTGCGCGGCTACGCCCGACCTTGCGTCGACCTCGCAGGCGCCATCGACGCCCGGCGTGGCGAAGGCCCGCAACTCGCAGGCGCCGTCCCAGCCCGGCATGTGATCGAGGTGCAGCTGCATGAATTCCTTGGCCATGGCCAGAGCTTCGGCCTTGTCGCGCAGCTCGAAAATGGCGTAGCCGCCGACCACTTCCTTGGCCTCAATGAAGGGACCATCGATAACGCTGAGCTCGCCGTCGACGATCCGCACGCGCGCGCCGGTCGCAAGCGGCATCAGACCGCCATTGTCGATCATCCGGCCGGCCTTGATTTCCCGCTCGGATATCTTCTGCATGGCCTCCATCAGCGCCGGAGACGGGCCTTTCATCGGCTGGCTGGAGGTGACGATGTACATGAAGCGCATGCAAGACTCCTGTTGAGGCGAGACGCGGCCGGTTCGGCCGCGCGATCAGCTCGCTACCCAGATGACGATCCAGCCGGGGCCGGATCGACATCGGCACGGGAAAAATTGCGGGACCGGGAGGATGCCTACTGGCGCAGCATGATCAGGGGATCGGCCGTGTCGGGAACCCGCCGCCATTGCGCGTTGTCGTCCGCCTCGAACTGCCAGACGTCGCCCGATTTCGACATCAGGATGATCTGGCCGCGCTCGAGCCGCCATTGCGTCGGGTTGAACTGGGCGATCGCCGCATCGCATTTCGGCTTGAGGAAGACCTGGAAATTGTCGTGATCGGCTTCCGTGTTGGTCAGCGTCAATCCGCAGACCGGCTGGCCGTTGCCGCGCACCATGGCCCAGTCGCCGATCATCTGGTCCATCGACTTGGCCATCGAGCGGGCGGCGGCGAGGTCCTGCAGGATGTAGACGCCCTCGCCCTGGCGCAGACCTTCGAAGATGCCGGCCTCGACCTCGGTGAAGTCGATCACGGATTCACCGGCCGCATCCTGCAAGCGGACGATGTCGAGACCTTTCACGCTCCAGGCCACGATGTCCTTGGTGAAAGGCAGCGCGGTCTTGCAGGCGGGCTCCAGCTCGAGCTTGAACCCCTGCGCCACCGCGTCGCCCTTGATCGTGACAACGCAGGTCTTGCTCCGCTCGGTGGTCGAGAGCTCCCACTGCCCGACCATCTCCTTCTTCAGGGTCGTCGCATCCTGCGCGCGCGCAACGCCGATCGCGGCGACATAGGCCGCGATCAGCAAAGCAACGGCCCGAAGAGCGGTCATCAGCGCCCCTTGAACGGCGTTTCGACAACCGGCGTCAGCGGTGCCTTGCCGGCGAACCAGGACTTGAGGTTATCGACCACGAGCTGGTCCATGGCGTTACGCGTCACCACGGAGGCCGAGCCGATATGCGGCAGCAGCACGACGTTCTGCATGGCCTTGAGCTCGTCCGGCACGGTGGGCTCGGCCGCGAACACGTCGAGACCGGCGGCGAGGATGGTGCCTGATTTCAGCGCCTGGACCAGCGCCTGCTCGTCAACCACCGAGCCGCGCGCCACATTGACCAGCACGCCGCGCGGGCCGAGCGCCTTGAACACCTCGGCATTGATCATCTTGTTGGTCGAGACACCGCCCGGCACGATCACCATCAGCGTGTCCACCGCCTTCGCCATCTCGATCAGGTCGGGATAGTGCTTGTAGGAAACGTCCTTGGACGGATTGCGCGAATGATAGACCACCGGCACCAGCGAGGCATCGAGCCGGCGCGCGATGGCCTGGCCGATCCGGCCCATGCCGACGATGCCGACCTTGCGGTCGCGTAGCGAGCCGACGCTGAGCGGATAGTTCTGCGTCTGCCAGAGACCGGAGCGAACGTAGCGATCGGCCTTGATGAATTCGCGCACGGTCGAGATCAGCAGGCCCATCGCGACGTCGGCGACCTCCTCGGTCAGCACGTCAGGCGTGTTGGTGACGATGATGTTGTGCTCGGCCGCGTATTTGGCGTCGATGTGGTCGTAGCCGACCCCAAAGCTCGCCACCATCTCGATCTCCGGCAATTGCGACAGCGAATCCTTGTCGGCGCGGACGGTGTGATAGGTCACCGCGACGCCGCGGATCTTCTCGCGGATCGCCGGCGTCAGCCGCTCGAGGTCGCCTCGCGTCTCGGCCTTGTGCACGACGAAATGATCGGAAAACCCGTTCTCGAGGATCGGCCGCACCGGCCCATAGATCAGAAGGTCGATCTTGTCGGACGAAATCGAACCGGTAGACATCAGTTTTCCTTTCCAAGCGCGCTCTCATGCCAGCGCCGTAAAACGAGGTGGGAAACTAGCGCCAGCACCCCATAGATGACAATCCCGGCCAGCGACAACAGAAGCAGCGCTGCGAACATGCGGGGTATGTTCAATCGATAGCCTGACTCGGCAATCCTGTAGGCGAGGCCTGAGCCGGCGCCCGCCGTTCCCGCCGCGATCTCGGCCACGACCGCGCCGATCAGCGACAGGCCGCCGGCAATGCGCAGGCCGCCCAGAATATAGGGCAGCGCCGCCGGCAGCTTCAGGAAGCGCAGGGTTTGCGGCGGCGAGGCGCCATAGAGTTGGAACAGGCCCGCCAAGTTGCGATCGACCGAATTCAGCCCGAGCGTGGTGTTGGACAGCACCGGGAAAAAGGCGACGATGAAGGCACAGACGACGACCGCGGTCTGCTGCTCCAGATAGATCAGCAGGAGCGGTGCGATCGCGATCACCGGCGTCACCTGCAGCACGACGGCATAGGGGAACAGCGAATATTCCATCCATTTCGACTGGTTGAACAGCAGCGCCAGCGCGATGCCGCCGATGCTCGCGGCGACAAAACCTTCCAGCGTCGTCAGAAGCGTGGTGGCGAGCGATTGTGACAGCACCGGCCAGTCCTTGATCAGCGTCAGGAAAATCACCGACGGCGCCGGCAGCACGTAAGGCGGAATCTCCCGGACGCGGACCACGAGCTCCCAGGCGGCAAGGCCCGCCGCGAACACGATGACGGGCAGCACGAAGCGCACCGCGCTTTGCGCGCCGGAGGTTTTTGCGGTGGTGGAGACTTGCGCGTTCATAGCATCGACTGTCCCGAATAGGACGGCGCCAGCGCGGCCGACACGCGCCGGCAGTAATCGGAATAGGCGGCCGAGGTGCGAAACTCCTCGCCGCGCGGCTCGACGGTCTCGATGCGGATGTCGGCCTGGATGCGGCCCGGCCGCGCCGTCATGACCACGACACGCTGCGACAGATAGACGGATTCGAACACCGAATGGGTGACGAAGATGACAGTCTTGCCAAGGCTGCGCCACAGCGCGAGCAGATCGTTGTTGAGGCGGAAGCGCGTGATCTCGTCGAGCGCCGCGAACGGCTCATCCATCAGGAGGATATCTGGGTCGGTGACGAGTGCGCGCGCCAGCGACACCCGCATCTTCATGCCACCGGACAATTCACGCGGAAAGGCATCGGCGAAATCGGCGAGGCCGACGCTGACCAGCGCCTCGTCGACCCGCGCCCGCCCCTCGGCCTTCGGAACGCCGCCGAGCTTCAACGGCAACCGCACGTTTTCGCGCACGCTGGTCCAGGGCATCAGGGTCGGCTCCTGGAACACGAAGCCGACGCCATGGCCGATTTGTGCCGCTCCTTCGTGACGCGACATCCGCACCGTGCCGGATGACGCAGCGCTGAGCCCCGCGATCAGCCTCAGCGCCGTCGACTTACCGCAGCCGGAGGGCCCCAGCAGCGAGATGAACTCGCCCTTGCGTACCGCGAGGTCGAAGGGACCGAGCGCCATGACGCCGTTGTCATACGTCTTCGTCACGCCGCGCAGGCTGACGGCAAGTGCCGTCAGGCTGGCCTCGACGGCGGACGAGGTTTTGCGCTCTACCATTGATCGTTGGCTGTTGCGGGGCTCGGTCGAGCCGCACCTTTCACCTCTCCCCGACGGGGAGAGGTCGCGCCGAAGGCGCGGGTGAGGGGACGCAGGTCCCACGAGAGAGCGTAACCCCTCACCCGCATCGCATCGGACGATGCGATGCGACCTCTCCCTTCGGGAGAGGTGAACTTCGCCGCCGCACCTTGATCCAATCTCGGCATGCGTTACGGCTTGCTGGGGCGCAGCTCGACACCGACGCCCTTGTTGACGAAGCGCAGCGTGTAGGACTTGCGGAAGTCGAGATCGCTCTTCACGACACCGGCTTTCACCATCTTGTTGAAGAAGGAGGTGTAGCGATCGTCGCTCATCGCGCCGATACCGTTCTTCAAGGAGTCGCCGGAATCGACGATGCCGTATTCCTTCATCTTGGCGACGGAATAGGCGAGCAGCTCGTCGGTCATCTCCGGATTGAGCTGCTTGATCATGGCATTGCCGGAGGAATTGTCGCGGTAGATGTAATTGTACCAGCCGATCATGGAAGCATCGACGAAGCGCTGCACCAGGTCCGCCTTCTTCTCGACCAGCTCGCGGCGGGTCTCGATCAGGGTCGAATAGGTGTTGAAGCCAGCATCGGCGAGCAGGATGACGTTGGGCTTGAAGCCGGCAGCCTTCTCGACGGCGAAGGGCTCGGAGGTGACGTAGCCCTGCATCGCGCTTTTGGGGTTGGCGATGAAGGGCTGCGGATTGAAATTATAGGGACGGACGTTCTTCTCGCTGAAGCCGTATTCGGACTTCAGCCACTGAAAGTAGCTGCCCATGCCTTCCTTGGAGACGAACAGCGTCAGCGGCTTGAGGTCCTCGATCTTGCTGACCTTCGCATCCGGCTGCGTCAGCATCACCTGCGGGTCTTTCTGGAAGACCGCGGCGATGGTCACCACGGGGACGTTGTTGGCGACCGCGTCGAACGACATCAGCGTGTTCGCGGCCATGAAGAAATCGATCTTGCCGGCGATCAGCAACATCCGGTTGTTCTCGTTGGGGCCGCCCGGAACGATGCTGACGTCGAGCCCATATTTCTTGTAGGTGCCGTCGGCGACCGCCTGGAAGAAGCCACCGTGCTCGGCCTCGGCGACCCAATTGGTGCCGAAGGTGACCTTGTCCAGGGTTTCCGCGCGCGCCGGCAGGATCGACACGACCGTGGCCAGCAAGCCTGCCGTTAACGCTCGCCGCAGATGGGAAGGGCTCATGAATGCACTCCGTCGATCGAGTCTGGCCGATATGAAAACAAAGCGATAAAACCGCAAGACATTCGGGGACGCGAGCCAGCCAGGCACGCGTCCCCTCCATAACACCAAACTACGTGACAAATTCGGGCAATGAAACCTTGATGACGCCTTCCCGCGACTGGACCGAGATCCGCTGGGCCGATGCGAACCCTGCGGACGTATCGCGCTGGATCGCAGTGCTGCCGCTGGCAGCGACCGAGCAGCACGGCCCGCATCTGCCGCTCGAGACCGACGTGCTGATCGCAGACGCCTATCTCGCGCGCGTCCGCGAGCTTCTGCCCGAGACCATTCCGGCGACCTTCCTGCCCGTTGAACCCATAGGCATTTCCACCGAGCATATCGACTATCCGGGCACGCAGACGCTGCCGACCGAGGTGGCGCTGAAGCGCTGGACCGCCATCGGCGAGGACATCGCGCGACGCGGCATGAAGAAGCTCGTCATCATCACCAGCCATGGCGGCAACAGCGCGGCCATGATGCTGGTGGCGCAGGATCTTCGCGCGCATCAAAAACTGTTCGTGGTGACGACGTCGTGGTCGCGCCTGTCGGGCGCAGAGAACCTGTTCCCGGCCGATGAAGTGCGCCACGGCATCCATGGCGGTGCAGTCGAGACCTCGATCATGCTGGCGCGTTACCCCGAGCAGGTGCGCGCCAATGCGATCGCGGATTTTCCCGCGAGCAGCATCGCGATGGAGAAACAATATCGCTGGCTCTCGACGCAGCGGCCCGCGCCCTTTGCCTGGCAGGCGCAGGATCTCAACGCCAGCGGCGCCGTCGGCAACGCGACACTGGCCGTCGTCGAGAAGGGCGAGCAGCTCCTCGACCACGGCGCGCGCGCCTTTTGCGAGCTGCTGACTGAGGTCGATAACTTCGACGTGAACAGGCTCGCCAAGGGCCCCCTCGGCTAGCTCGCATCTATCTGAAATCATTCTGGAAAGAGCTGAAGCCCCAGACCATCTGAGGCGTTTTCGAACCGGTTTCGGCAAGCCTCCGTCCAATTGGGCACGCGGACCACAACGGACCGCCTCAACCCGGATGGAGTTTCACATGTCGATCAAGACCAAGATTGCCGCTGTCGCTCTCGCTGCCCTTACTGTCACCGCTGGTGTCGCTTCCGCGACCTCGAGCGCCCAGGCCAAGCCGCTCGGCTGGGCCATCGGCGCCGGCATCGCCACCGCCGCCATCGTCGGCACCGCGGTCGCCGCCAGCAACCAACCCTATTACTACGGTGGCTACCACCATTGCGGTTGGTCCCCCCGCTACAACGCCTTCGGCCAGTACGTCGGCAGCATTCGCACCTGCTACTGATCTGAGTATCTGAGGCCGATCTCACGTGGATCCCGCGTCCGACACGGGCGCCTCATCCACCCGTGTCGTGCCCCGACCCCGCCCGGCTGTCCCCCGGGCGGGGTCAACCGTTTTTGGAGACCGGGAATTTGTTGCCGTCGCGTCACATAACGATGCGAAGCATCCTCTGCGACATTCTGGATCTGTTGCTATTGCGAATTATTAGCAATAAGGTTCCCAACGAACGCAGGGACTTGGCAAGACCTTGGGGTGAAATCGCGCCGGAACGAGCCTATCTCGTCCGGCCGCGTGAACAGCCAGGACCCTGATGACAGGAGCACCGCGAATCGGCAGGGATGTCGGCAGCGGTTGGGGCAGAGTCGCGTCTGGGGGCGTAGTTTTGACGTTGAGAGGTCACCGACACCGGTATTTGCGGACGGCCGCGGCGATTGCCTCGGGCGTGCTCGTGTTTCCAGGTGCCAGCTTCGCTGCCGACCTGCCGCTGAAGGCACGCGCCGCGAAAACTGTCTACGACTGGACCGGCTTCTATGTCGGCGGCCATTTCGGCTACGGCGACGCGAGCTTCGGACCCGGCACCAATCCGTTGCCCGAGCAAGGCGTCGTCTTGCCCCACAGCGCAACGGGGTTCAGCGGCGGCTATCAGCTCGGCTACAACCGCCAGCTCGCCAACCGCGTCGTGCTCGGCATCGAAGCTGACGCAACGTTCACGGGTCCGCGCGATATCGTCGCGCACGAACGGTCGCCGGCGCCCTTCAACACCACGATCGACTATGTCGGCACCGTGCGCGGACGCATCGGCTATGCTTTCGACCGCTTCATGCCTTTCGTCACAGGCGGTTTCGCCTGGGGCCACACGCATATCAACGTCAACGATGCGGACGGAGTCTCCGAGCTGTTTCCGGTCGGAAAGTATCAGGCCGGATGGACTGCGGGCCTCGGTCTCGAATACGCCGTGAGCGGCAACTGGACCGCGAAAGCCGAATACGAATATGTCGACCTCTCCCGCAAGACTTACG
Source organism: Bradyrhizobium diazoefficiens (assembly GCF_016616885.1). NCBI lineage: Bacteria > Pseudomonadati > Pseudomonadota > Alphaproteobacteria > Hyphomicrobiales > Nitrobacteraceae > Bradyrhizobium > Bradyrhizobium diazoefficiens. The sequence continues at coordinate 7,717,054 of NZ_CP067102.1, forward strand.
ATCTGAGCGGCTTTGGCCTCGGCAGTGTCAACGTCGATCCACGCATCCATCTGTTCAAGCTCGGCCTGAACTACCAGTTTGGCGACACACCGTGGATGCCGGCGATCAACGGAAAGACCAAACTGCCGGAGTCCGGCGACTGGAACGTCCATGCCCAGACGACGGTGCTGCCGCAAGGCTACGGCCCGATCCACTCGCCCTATGCGAGCCCGCAGAGCCTTCCCGGCAGTGGCCAGTTTCAGGCGACCTGGACCACGACGGCTTTCCTGGGCACGCGCTTGTGGGACGGCGGCGAGTTCTATTTCAATCCCGAGCTGGCGCAGGGTTTTGGCATCAACGGCACGCTCGGGCTTGCCGGTTTCCCCAACGGCGAGGCGCAGAAGGCCGGTGCGCCGTTCCCGAAAATCCGTGCGCAGCGCTATTATTTCAAGCAGACTTTCGGCCTCGGCGGCGAGCAGGAGGAGGTGCCCGACGCTCCGAACCAGCTGGCCGGCAAGCGCGATATCGACCGCGTCACGCTGATCGTTGGCCGCTTCGCCGTGGGCGATTTCTTCGACGGCAATTCATACGCAAAGGATCCGCGCGCCGATTTCATGAACTGGGCAATGTGGGCCTCGGCCGCTTATGATTTCCCCGCCGATCTCCCCGGCTATACGCGCGGCGCCGTGGTCGAGCTCAATCGCAAGGATTGGGCGGTGCGCGCCGGACTGTTCCAGGTCCCCGATGCGCCCAACAGCGATACACTGGTCTACAAGACGGGCGGCGCGGTCGTCGAGTTCGAGGAGCGCCATTCGATCTTCGAACAGCCGGGCAAATTGCGCGTCGGTGTCTTCGCCAACGAAGGCAACACCGCGAACTATCGCGAAGTCGTGGCGCTGGCGGCGGCAAACCCGGCGCTCGACATCAACGACATCACCATCGCAAACCGGCGCAACCGCTCCAAATACGGCTTCTACGTCAACCTCGAGCAGCAGATCGTCAACGACGTCGGGCTGTTTGCGCGCGCCAGCTGGAACGACGGTCAGAACCAGATCCTGAACTTCACCGACATCGACCGCAGCATTTCAGGCGGCCTGTCGATCAAGGGCAGCCGCTGGGGACGTCCTGACGATACGGTCGGCATCGGCGGAGTCATCAACGGCCTGTCGGGCGCGCATCGCGACTTCCTCGCCGCCGGCGGCACGGGTCTGGTGATCGGCGATGGCCAGCTCAACTATCGCACCGAACGCATCCTCGAGACCTACTACGCCTACTCGGTGATCAAGGGCGTGACGCTGACCGCCGACTATCAACTCGTGGTCAATCCCGCCTACAACGCGGACCGCGGTCCGGTTTCGATTGTCTCGGGCCGCCTGCACGCCGAGTTCTGAGCCTCCGCAGACACATTCAGCCCGGTGCGACAATTTGGTCGGAACCGGGCAAAACGCGCACCCGCTTCATATATAAACGGCTTGGTCCAGCGTCCGCCGGGCTCAATGTCCCTCCCCTTGCCCACAAATGTTGTCCGTCGAACTCATCATCGTCGTCGTCCTGATCGTCATCAACGGCCTGTTGTCCATGTCGGAGCTCGCCGTGGTCTCATCGCGCCCGGCGCGGCTGTCGCTGCTGGCTGCCAAGGGCGTACGCGGCGCCGAGCGCGCGCTGATACTGGCCGCCGATCCCGGAAAGTTTCTCTCGACGGTGCAGATCGGCATTACGCTGGTCGGCGTGCTCTCGGGCGCGTTCTCCGGCGCGACGCTCGGGCAGCGGCTGACGCAATGGCTGGTCGAGCTCGGCCTGTCCTCAGGCATCGCCGACATCGTCGGCGTCGGCATCGTCGTCACCCTCATCACCTATGCGACCCTGATCGTCGGCGAGCTGGTGCCGAAGCAGGTGGCGCTGCGCGATCCCGAAAGCATCGCGGTCAGGGTCGCGCCGGCGATGCATGTGCTGGCGCGGGTCTCGCTGCCGCTGGTGTTTCTTCTCGACCTCTCCGGCAAGCTGATCCTCACGCTGCTGGGCCGCGGCGGCAAGGCCGAGGAGAAAGTGTCGGAGGACGAGATCCATCATCTCGTCAGCGAAGCCGAGAGCGCGGGCGTGCTGGAGTCGGGCGAAAAGGAGATGATCGCGGGCGTGATGCGGCTCGGCGACCGGCCGGTCGGCGCGATCATGACGCCGCGCACCGAGGTCGACGAGATCGACCTGAGCGATGCTCCGGACATCATTCAGGCAATCATCGCGAAGAGCCCGCATTCGCGCTTTCCCGCATCAGACGGCGATCGCGACAAGCCGATCGGCGTGCTCCAGGCCAAGGACCTGCTGGTCGCGTATATGAGCGAACGCACACCGGATCTGCGCGCGCTTGTCCGCGAGGCGCCGAGCATTCCCGCGTCAGCGGATGCCCGCGATGTGCTGGCAATCCTGAAGGCTGCGCCGGTCCATGTCGGCTTCGTTTATGACGAGTACGGCGCGTTCGAAGGTGTGGTGACGGCGGCTGATATTCTGGAATCGATCGTCGGCGCCTTCCATTCCGAGGAAGGCCCGCCGGAGCCGGCCTACGTCAAGCGCGCAGACGGCTCACTGCTCGTCTCAGGCTGGATGCCGGTCGACGAGTTCGGCGAGCTCCTGAGCATCGAGCTGCCGCCGCATCACCGCTACAACACGGTGGCAGGCCTCGTGCTGCAGCAATTCACCGTGCTGCCGAATATCGGCGATGCCTTCGACTTCGCCGGCTGGCATATCGAGGTGGTCGATCTCGACGGCCGGAGGATCGACAAGATTTTGGCGAGCCGGCTGGGTGAGGTCGAGACGGGGTGAGCGAGCGCCCGCGCCCCCTCACCCGAACCGCACCCCGATCCGCTTTTCCTTGCGCCACACCACGGTGCAGGGCAGCTGCGCTCCGTCGGCCTTGATGGACAGGGAGAAGTGCTCGGGAATTCCGACCGGGCTGGTGACGTCGAGGGCGGCGCCGGTGCTGGAGAAATTGCGGACGGTGCAATCGATCGCGCCGCCGCCGAACTCGATGGTTCCGGCCTTCAATACACGATGCCTGGCCTTGTTGCGTCGTTCTTCGTCCATGGGGCCAATTTACACCCGAAGCTGACACAGACGTTAAAACGCTACCTACCCCTCACAAATTCGCGCCCCCCGCAGGAGCAGGCGGTATCATCCGGTGGCCGGGCGCTCACAGCGCCGGCTGAAACGAATCCGCCCGCGCCATCCGCCAGGCGTCGCGGAACCGAGGGTCTTCCGTACCTTCAAGCAACTCACCCGGGCGCAGCGCCGGGTAAAGCTGTGCGAACGACTGAACGTTGGTCGTCGAGGTCCGCTGGCTGAAATGGACCGGACGCAGCTGCTGCGGATGGGTCAGGCCGGCCGCGGCGATCAGCTCGGTCAGCGAGTGCAGCGTGGCGTGGTGATAATTGTGCACGCGGTCGATCTTGAGCGGCACGTAGAGCGCGCGCGCCCGCGTCGGATCCTGGGTCGCGACCCCGGTCGGGCAACGGTCGGTGTGGCAGCTCAGAGACTGGATGCAGCCGAGCGAGAACATGAAGCCGCGCGCTGAATTGCACCAGTCGGCGCCGATCGCCATCGCGCGCGCCATGTCGAAGGCGGTGGCGATCTTGCCGGACGCGCCGATCTTGATGCGGTCGCGCGCATTGATCCCGACCAGCGCGTTATGGACGAAATTGACGCCCTCGCGCATCGGCATGCCCAGATGATCCATGAACTCCAGCGGCGCAGCACCGGTGCCGCCCTCGTTGCCGTCGACGACGATGAAATCAGGATAGATGCCGGTCTCCAGCATCGCCTTGCAGATCGCCAGAAACTCCCAGGGGTGGCCGATGCAGAGCTTGAAGCCGGCCGGCTTGCCGCCGGAGAGCTTTCGCATCTCGGCAATGAACTGCATCATGCCTGACGGCGTGGAGAAGGCGCGGTGCGAGGCCGGCGAGATGCAGTCCTCGCCCATGGAGACGCCGCGGATTTTGGAGATCTCCTCGGAGACCTTCGCCGCCGGCAGCACGCCGCCATGGCCGGGCTTGGCGCCCTGGCTGATCTTGAGCTCGACCATCTTGATCTGATCCTGGCTCGCGACACGCTCGAACGCCTCCGGATCAAAGGTGCCGTCGAGATCACGGCAGCCGAAATAGCCGGAGCCGATCTCCCAGATGATGTCGCCGCCCATCTCGCGGTGATAGGGGCTGAAGCCGCCCTCGCCCGTATCATGGGCGAAGCCACCCTTCCTGGCACCGGCATTGAGCGCGCGCACCGCGTTCGGACTGAGCGCGCCGAAACTCATCGCCGAGATATTGAACACCGAGGCCGAGTAGGGTTTTGCGCAATCCGGCCCGCCGATGGTGACGCGAAACTTCTCCTCGGCATGCGCCTGCGGCGCCACCGAGTGATGCATCCACTCATAGCCCTCGCGATAGACGTCCTCTTGGGTGCCGAACGGGCGCTTGTCGAGCTGCATCTTGGCGCGTTGATAAACCACCGCGCGGATGTCGCGCGAGAACGGCATGCCGTCCTTCTCGCTCTCGAAGAAATACTGCCGCATCTCCGGCCTGATCTCTTCGAGCAGGAAGCGGATATGCGCCGAGATCGGGTAGTTGCGCAGAACCGCATGGCCCTTCTGCATGAGATCGCGGACGCCGAGCAGCGTCAGCGCACCGAAGATGCAGATCGGGATCAGCAGGATGTCGAAGATCTTGCGGTCGGCGATGCCGATGCCGATCAATAGCGCCGTGACGACCGCGCAGATCGTCAGGATGATGAAGCGTGGCGAAAATGGAAGCAGCAGAGTTTCCATCATCCCCTCTTCCGCCAGCGGCAGGCGCTTGGGTGATGGGGGGTTGGGCGCTTCCTGCATGTTGTTGTCGGCCACGATTCCCATCCTCTCGCCAGCATGAGGCGATACGATACGCCTTCGCCCGTCATACGGATATGACGCGCCCCTTGTTTCAGGCTAGCGAATTTGGCCGGGACAAATCAATCAGCCCGATGGGCGGGCTGCTGCACTGCAACAGGGGCGGGGGATGGGGGCGGCCATAATGGGCCACAAGCTGAGCGGTCATCCCGGGCAAGCGCAAGCAGGACCCGGGAACCATAACCACAGGATTCGTGGCTGGGAGAAAGCTGTCACCCGAATCGTCGGATCGGCGCGCGCTTTCGGCGCGCTTGTCCGAGACGACAGCTGGTGGCAGCGAACCGCCCTTACCGCTCGACGAATGCCTTCTCGATCACGAAATGGCCGGGCTTGTTGCCGGAGCCTTCGATGAAATCGCGGCCTTCAAACATCACCTTGAGCTCTTCGAGCATCGCCGGGCTGCCGCACATCATGATGCGGTCGGTTGCGATGTCGAGCGGGCCCTGGCCGATATCACTGAAGATCTGCCCGGAATTGATGAGGTCGGTGATGCGGCCGCGATTGCGGAACGGCTCGCGGGTCACGGTCGGATAATAGATCAGCTTGTCGGCGAGCAGTTCACCGAACAGCTCGTCCTCGCGTAAGTTCGCGACGAGCTTCTCGCCATAGGCGAGCTCGGAGACCTGGCGGCAGCCATGCACCAGCACGATGCTCTCGAACTGCTCATAGACCTCGGGGTCCTTGATCAGGCTGGCGAAGGGCGCGAGGCCGGTGCCGGTCGAGAGCAGCATCAGCCGCTTGCCGGGGATCAGGTTGTCGGTGATCAGCGTGCCGGTCGCCTTGCGGCCGACCAGAATGGTGTCGCCTTCCTTGATCTTCTGCAGGCGCGAGGTCAGCGGACCGTCCTGCACCTTGATCGAGAAGAACTCGAGCTCTTCCTCATGGTTGGCGCTGGCCATGCTGTAGGCGCGCAGCAGCGGACGGCCATCGACCTCGAGGCCGATCATCGCGAACTGGCCGTTCTGGAAGCGGAATCCGGTATCGCGCGTCGCGCGGAAGCTGAACAGCGTGTCGGTCCAGTGCTGGACGGAAAGAACTTTCTCTCGGTAAAACGCGCTCATGATTTTCGATATTCCGAATAATTGCGGTTTTAGGGCAAAAGCGTTGCCCGGCCCTGAAAACGGGGCGGACACCATTGCCATGGCGGAGGATTTCGCGTGTGTGATCTACGCCATTGAGACCAATAATCAACCTCGTTCCGGATGCAATTGATGCCGGTCAAACCAGCATTTGCGGCGGAAATGGCCACATCATTGACGGATCTGCTGTCCGGGGCGCGCAGAGGGCAATTTCTTTTCCCTTTCGAGCGCAATTGCAGCACCTAATTTCCATCCTGCTCGCGAGAATTTCATTAAGAATAGCTCTGACTTTCACCCCGGTTTGGCGTCGTTTCCCGCATTTTTGCGGCTTTGGACGACAGGAACGATCAGGACATGGCAAGCGGCGAGCGGATCTTCGTCCAGGCGATCAGGCGCTATGGCGCGCGCCATGGCATCGACATCGACGTCCGCTCGGGCGGCTGGCTGATCGCGATGCGTCGTGGCGAGATGCGCCGCTTCGCCTTCGGCTACGACATCGGCCTCAACAGCGCGATCGCGCATCGCCTCGCCAACGACAAATCGGCGACCGCCGAGGCGCTGTCGCTGGCACGTGTGCCCTGCATTCCGCATCACCTCTTCCTCAATCCGAAGCTGGGCAGGAATGTTGTTGATGCCGCCTGGCGAGAGGCCATGCTTGGGCTGCTTCACGACAATCCGCAAGGTGTGGTGGTGAAGCCCAACGAGGGGACGTCAGGACGATCGGTCTTCAGGGTGACGACCGAGACGGAGCTCGACCATGCGGCTGGCGAAGTCTTTTCGATGAGCACAGGGCTCGTGATCTCGCCCTATGTCGAGATCGAGCAAGAGGTCCGCGTGATCCTGCTCAACGATGTCCCCCGCGTCGTCTACAGCAAGCAACGTGGCTCGGATTGGCGGCACAATCTCGACGCCGGCGCAAGGCCGGTGCTGCTGGAGGACGGCGAGGTCCGCGCGGCCTGCGTGAAGCTCGCGACCAATGCCGCGAGCGCCATCGGAATCGCCTTTGCATCAATTGACGTGGTGCGCGTGGATGGCGCGTGGAAAGTGCTGGAAATCAATTCCGGCGTGATGATGGAAGCGCTGGGGAAGCTGCATCCTGAGCTGGTGCAGGCGACGTATGACGCGGCGCTGGATCAGGTGTTTGGCAATCACCGCTAACACTGATTTTATCCCCGTCATCCTGAGGTGCGCGCCTCTTCGGCGAGCCTCGAACGGCGACGGCCCGGCTGCTGCATCTCGGCCGTGATCCTTCGAGGCTCCCCACGCGACGCTTTGCGTCGCGTGGCTCGCACCTCAGGATGACGGAGATAGAGCGGTCAAATCTTCAGGAAACCCGCTCGCACTAATTATTCGCGCTCGCCGAATCGTCCATCGCTTTAAACGCTTCTTCCAGTTGCAGCGAGATCGGCACGTTCATTTTCTCGCCGGTCGGCATCCGCGCCGTGAACCATTTGTTGTAGAGCGGCACGAGATCGTGGTTGGAGCCGAGCTTGCGGAAGGTCCGGTCGACCACCGCCGACAATTGCGGCTCGCCCTTGCGAAACATGATGCCGTAGGGGTCGTAGGACAGATAGTCCCCGACCACGCGAAAATATTCCTGCGCCTTATGGCGGACGATCAGGCCGTAGAGCAGGATGTCGTCGGTCGCGAACGCATCGGCCTTGCCGTCGGCCACCATCCGGAACGACTGCTCGTGATCCGGCGCGGTTACGATGTTAAGGCCGAGCGATAGCTTGCTGTCGACGGCGTGCATCGCCTGCTCGTTGGTCGTGCCCTTGGTCACCACGACGGTCCTGCCCTTCAAATCCGCGACGCCGGAAACAGCCGCTCCCTTCGGCACCATCAGCTTGGTGCCGGCGACGAACATCAGCGGCGAGAACGCGACGCGCTTGCCGCGCTCGGAATTGGCCGTGGTCGAGCCGCATTCCAGATCGATCTTGTTCTGGAGCACCGCGTCGATGCGGTCGTCCGAGGTGACCTTGACGTAGTCGATCTTCAGATTGGGATCGTCGACCTCGACGCCGATCTCCTCGACGATGGCCTCGCAGAGTTCGAGGCTGTAGCCGATCGGACGGCCCGACTGGTCGAGGAAGGAGAACGGCGGTGAGCTTTCGCGATAGCCGAGCCGCACGGCGTGCGCGTTCTTGATAGCTGCTAGCGTCGGGCTAAGCCCTTCGCCGCCACCGGTCTGGGCGGAGGCGCCCGTTGCCAGCAGGCATGCTGCCAGCAGCAGGCCGCCCGAAATCGCCGTCAAAGGGCGCATGACGCACTCCCGTCAGTGGCCGGCCATCGCAGGGACTTCGCCCGGAACCATGTCGCCGGGCACGACATCGTCCGGTCCCATCGCATGCTCGGGCCCGAGCTCGCCTTCCCACTTCGCCACGACCGAGGTCGCCAGCGTGTTGCCGATCACGTTGGTGGCGCTGCGGCCCATGTCGAGGAAGGTGTCGATGCCCATGATCATGAGCAGGCCGGCCTCGGGGATGCCGAACTGTGACAGCGTCGATGCGATCACGACGAGGGAGGCGCGCGGCACGCCGGCGACGCCCTTGGAGGTGATCATCAACGTCGCCAGCATCGCAAGCTGCGTCGAGAGCGACATCTCGATGTGATAGGTCTGCGCGATGAAGATGCTGGCGAAGGTGCAGTACATCATCGTGCCGTCGAGGTTGAAGGAGTAGCCGAGCGGCAGCACAAAGCTCGAGATTCGCGACGAGGCGCCAAAACGGTTGAGGCCTTCGAGCGTCTTCGGGTAGGCCGCTTCCGAGCTCGCGGTGGAGAACGCGATCATCAGCGGCTCGCGGATCAGCCTGAGGAGGTGGCTGTAGCGCGGCCCGATGACGATGAAGCCGACGATGACCAGGATGCCCCAGAGGATGAAGAGCGAGAGATAGAAGCCGCCCATGAACACGATGAGCTTCCAGAGCACCAGGAGGCCGTTCTTCGCGACCGTCGCGGTGATGGCGGCCCAGACCGCGAACGGTGCGAACAGCATCACATAGCTCGTCACCTTCAGCATGATGTGGCCGAGATCGTCGATCAGCGCCAGGATCTGCTTGGAGCGCTCGGGCAGCGCGCCCATCGCCACCGAGAAGAACACGGCGAAGATCACGATCTGGAGGATCTCGTTCTGCGCCATCGCGTCCGCGATCGAGGTCGGGATCAGATGGGTCAGGAATTTCTCGATCGAGAAGGCGGAGACCGGCAGGCCGGTCGATTGCGCCTTGTCAGGCAGCGTGCCGGGGAAATTGGCACCGGGCTGGAGCAGATTGACCATCACGAGGCCGAGCAGCAGCGAGATGAAAGAGGCGCTGACGAACCAGCCCATGGTCTTGGCGAAGATGCGCCCGAGCTTCGAGCCCGAGCCCATATGGGCAATGCCGCCGACCAGGGTCGCGAACACCAGCGGCGCAATGATCATCTTGATCAGGCGCAGGAAAATCACGGCGATCAGGTTGATGGACGAGGCCCAGTCGGCCCGCGTATCGGGCATGAAGTTGAAGATCGCCGAGCCCATGATGATGCCGAGCACCATCGCCATCAAGATGTACTGCGTGAACCTGTTCGACATTGACTTACCCCGCTACATCGGCCGCTTCATGATGTCGCAGATATGACAACGACGCAACACGCTTTGCGTGCAGTCGCGATTGCCGGATGTTCCCGTCGCGAAACTGGACGCAGCGATCTAGCCTTCACGCAGCGCACAACGAATGCGGCTTGCACGTTTTCTTTGCGGCAGCTGCATCAATAATCGCCAAATAAACAGTGAGGGGAACGCCATGAGTGGACAGATCAATCGCCAGATCCTTCTGGTGGAAAAGCCCAGCGGCAAGCTCGGTCCCGAGCATTTCAAAATGGTCGAGGGCACGATGCCCGAGCCAAAGGACGGCGAGGCCCTGCTGCGCGTGCGTTACATCTCGCTCGACGCTGCCAACCGCGCCTGGATGCACGGCGCGACGTATCGCTCGGCGGTCGAGGCGAACAGCGTGATGGCGGGAGGCGGCATCGCCGAGGTCATCAGCTCGACGGCACCAGAGCTTGCTCCGGGCGACATCGTGTTCGGCGACACCGGCTGGCAGGAATTTGCCGCAGTGCCCGCAAAGCATCTCACGAAGATGCCGAAGCTGGAGCCGATGACGCATCTTCTGAGCGTGTTCGGCATCGCGGGCCTCACCGCCTATTTCGGCCTGCTCGAGGTCGGCAAGCCCAGGGAAGGCGAGACGGTCGTGGTCTCGGCGGCCGCAGGCTCGGTCGGCTCGATCGTCGGACAGATCGCCAAGATCAAAGGATGCCGCGTCATCGGCATCGCCGGCGGCGCGGACAAATGCCACTGGCTGACCTCCGGGCTCGGCTTCGACGCCGCGGTCGACTACAAGGACGGCGCGGTGTTCAAGGCGCTGCGCGCGGCCGCACCGGAGGGCATCGACGTCTATTTCGACAATGTCGGCGGCGACATCCTCGAAGCCTGCCTCCCGCAGATGAACAATTGCGGCCGCATCGCCTGTTGCGGTGCGATCTCGCAATATGACGGCGCGCCGTCGGCGCACGGTCCGCGCGGCGTGCCCGGCCTGATCGTGGTGAAGCGGCTCGTGATGCAGGGCTTCATCGTGATGGACTACATGAAGGAGAGCCAGCGCGCGCTCGCCGATCTCCAGGCCTGGGTCAAGTCCGGAAAGCTGAAGGTGCAGGAAGACATCATCGACGGATTGCAAAACACGCCGAAGGCGCTGATCGGATTGCTGGCCGGCGAGAACCGCGGCAAGCGGATGGTCAAGCTCTGATGACGTATTGTTTTGAGCATGATCTTTTCGGAAAATCGCTGCACACTTTTCCGGATCATGCTCTAAGTTACGTCGCAATTCGACACGTATTATCTACTTGCGGTAGTGGCCAAAGCGGCCAAGGGTGCCGCGCGCGCGGCATCACCCGCGACCATTGTTTGCATCACTTTTAATAAATCGTCGGCGTTACCGACAGGGCAGGGATTCACCCAGATGTTCAATACGTTGAAACATGCATCAACGGGTCAGGCGTTGCTCGCGGCAGCGCTCTTCGCAACTGCAACAAGCGCATTCGCGCAGGCGCCGACCGAGGCTCAAAAGAGCGCCATCCGCTCCGCGTGCCGCTCGGATTTCATGGCGCACTGCTCGAGCGTGACGCCCGGCGGCGTCGAAGCGTATCAATGTTTGCAGAAAAACATGTCGAGCCTGTCGTCGGGATGCCAGACCGCGGTTCGCGCAGTCGAGCCGGCTGCAGCGCCGGCCAAATCTGAGCCTGCCAAGTCTGAACCTGCAAAGACCGAAGCAGCGCCCGCTGCCGAGCCTGCGGCGAAGCCGGCCGCAGCAGCCGCTCCGAAAGCGGCGGCGGCCAAGCAGCCGAGCAACGCACAAGTTGCTGCGGTCAAGAGCGCGTGCCGCGCCGACTATCCCAAGGTTTGCGCCAGCGTGCCGCCGGGCGGCGCTCCCGCGCTCGAATGCCTGGAGAAGAATAAGGCCAAGGTTTCGGCGGCTTGCGCGAAGGCCGTGACCGCTGCGGCCGGTGGCGGCGGCGCAACAGCGACGGCCGCGCCAGCGGCTGCTGCCGCACCGGCTGCCGGAGCCGCGCCGGCGGCGGCGCCCGCTGCGATCGTACTGCGCCCGCTGCGGCCGCGTGAAGAGCTGTTCATCGTCCGCTCCGCCTGCGGCGCCGACATCCGCACGCTCTGCGCCGGCGTCCCGCCCGGCGGTGGCCGCATCGTGCAATGCATCGCCAGCAAGGCCGCATCGCTGTCGCCGGGTTGCAAGGACGTGCTGGCGCCGTTCGCGGCGCGCTAAGGCTACCCGCAAGTCAGGCGCCGTCGATATCCGACGGCGCATGGATGAATTTTCGTACGCCGGCAGCGACTAATCTTTGCCTATATCCGATTTCAATCACGACAAGACCGGGAGGACAACATGCGTGCATTCCTGCTCATCGCTTCCGCGCTCCTCGCCTTCGCGGCGACCATGACCTTCGAGTCGTCCGATGCCAACGCAGTGGTGTGCGCCCGCGGCGTTTACCGCGCCGGCTGCGCCGGGCCGAATGCGGCCGTGGTGGTCCGCAGGCCGGTGCCGGTTGTCCGCTGCACCAGAGTGCTGGTGAATGGTGTCTACGTGAAGCGCTGCGTCTGACGCGCGGGTAGTCAATCCAGCGCAGTTTGGCTATGGTTCGGAACTGACGGTTTCGGGTCCGCGCGAGGCGTGTGCTCGCGACTTTGCTGCGGTGCACCTCGCTCGCCGATAATTCCGCTGGCGTGGGAAGCTACCCTGAGATAGTAAGTATACTGTCAATTAGGGAGGCAGAATTTGCGGATCGCCGTGATTGGCGGAGGGCCAGGTGGGCTCTACTTCGCCTATCTCTGGAAGAAGCGTCACCCCGAGGATCACGTCGACCTGTTCGAACAGAACCCGGCCGACGCGACCTGGGGCTTTGGCGTCGTGTTCTCCGACCAGGCCCTGGAGTTCCTGCGCGCCGACGACCCCGAGACGGTCGATGCGATCGCGCCGCATATGGAGAGCTGGCAGAACATCACGCTGAACCATGGCGGCAACTGCGTCGCCATCGACGGCGTCGGCTTCTCCTCGATCGGCCGGCTCGAGCTCCTGCAGTTCCTGCAACAGCGCGCGCTCGATGCAGGCATCACCCCTCGCTTCGACACCCAGATTCACGGCATCGACCAGCTCAACGGCCACGATTTGATCGTCGCCGCAGATGGCTTGAACTCGCTGGTGCGTCGCGCCTATGAGGGTGATTTCGGCACCTCGCTGTCCTATTCCTCCAACAAATTCGTCTGGTACGGCACCTCAAAACGCTTCGACACGCTGTCCCAGACTTTTGTGAAGACCGACCGCGGCGCGTTCAATGCGCACCACTATCGCTACTCGCCGAACATGAGCACCTTCCTGGTCGAGTGCGATCATGCGACCTGGCAGGCCTATGGCTTCGCCTACAAGGACGTCGAGCAGTCCAAGGGCGTCTGCGAAGAGGTGTTTGCCGACACGCTCGGCGGCCATTGCCTCGTCTCCAACAAATCGGTCTGGCGCAATTTCCCCTGGGTCTGGAACGAGCACTGGTCGTTCAAGAACATGGTGCTGATCGGCGACGCGCTGCATTCGGCGCATTTCTCGATCGGCTCGGGTACGCGGCTCGCGATCGAGGATGCGATCGCGCTGGTCAAGGCGCTGGAATCGGATGCCCATCTGTCGACCGCGCTGCACCGCTACCAGGCCGCCCGCAAGCCGGTGGTGCAAAAACTCATCGATGCCGCGCGCACCTCGGCCTTCTGGTACGAGCACTTTGCCCAGCACATGCAGCTTGGCCTGATGGACTTCGCCTACAGCTACATCACCCGCTCCGGCCGCATCGATGATTCACGGCTGCGTGTGATGTCGCCAGCCTTCATGGCGCGCTACGAGGCGGAGAAGAACGGCGGAGACGCGGCATGAGCAACGAGATACGCGACCAGGTGCCCGCGGACAGCGCGGGCACCCGCGAGATCGGCTTTGCCGTTCCGGATATCTACAACGCCAGCCGCGTGCTGTTCGACAATCTCGCCAAAAGCCGTAGCGACAAGCTCGCGCTGATTGGCCCGGCGGGTACGCGGACCTATGCCGAGCTCTGTGCCGAGGCTTGCCGCTGGGGCAACGGCTTTGCGTCGCTCGGCCTGGAGCGCGGCGACCGCGTGCTGATGTTCCTCGACGATACCCCCGCCTATCCCGCCGCCTTTTTCGGCGCGGTGCGCGCCGGCTTCGTCCCGCTGCTGATCAACACGTTGACACCGCCAGACCTGCTGCAATTCTATCTCGCCGATTCCGGCGCGACCGTTGCGGTGGCGGATGCCGAGTTCTGCGCGCGTTTCAATACCGAGGCCTGCAAGGACACGGAGCTGAGCACACTGGTCGTCGTCAATGGCGTGGTGGGCGATCACGCAGCGCCGAAGGTGTTGGCCGCAGCGGACTGGCTTGCACAATTTCCAGCCGAGCTGGCCGAAGCCCCGACGCATCGCAACGAGATGGCGTTCTGGATGTACTCCTCCGGCTCAACCGGCCGGCCCAAGGGCATCGTGCATCTCCAGCATGACATGGCCTATAGCGAGGCTGCTTTTGCGCAAAACGTGCTGAAGCTGACCCCGGAGGACATCTGCTTCTCCGTGCCGAAGATTTTCTTCGCCTACGGCTTTGGCAATTCCGTCACTTTCCCGTTCTCCGCGGGCGCGGCAACTTTGCTGCTGCCGGGACAGCCGAAGCCGGCATCGATCTTCGCCGCAATCGGGCAGTACAAGCCGACGGTCTTCTTCGGTCTGCCGACGCTGTACACCGCCCTCACCAAGGCCGAGGGCGCGGACAAGACGAACTTCTCGTCGCTACGCATGGCACTCTCGGCAGCCGAGGTGCTCTCGGCCGAGGTCTTCAACGGCTGGAAGACGCTCACGGGCCTCGAGATCGTCGAAGGTCTCGGCTCGACCGAGGTGCTGCACATCTACCTCTCCAACCGCCCCGGGCAGAAGAAGCTCGGCGCCGCGGGCCTGCGCGTGCCCGGCTACGAGGTGGCGCTGCGCGACAAGGACGGACGCGACGTCGGCGACAACGAGGAAGGCATTTTGTGGGTCCGCGGCGATTCCAACACGCCGCTGTACTGGAACCGGCCGGACAAATCCGCCGAGACCATCCGCGAGGAGGGTTGGATCTACACCGGTGACCGCTTCGTCCGCGATAGCGACGGCTTCCACTTCTTCCGCGGCCGCGCCGATGATCTCATCAAGATCTCGGGCCAGTGGGTCTACCCGCTCGAGGTCGAACTGTGCCTCGCCGACCACCCCGAGATTCGTGAATGCGCCGTGTTCGCGGCCGAGCTGCCGGACCGGCGCATGACGCTGAAGGCGGTGGTGGTCATGAACAACCGCGCCACCGATCAGAGCGAGGCGACGCGGCGGCTGCAGGATTACGTCAAGAGCAAGCTGCTGCCCTACAAATATCCGCGCGAGGTGATTTTCACCGACGAGCTGCCGAAGACGGGTACGGGGAAGATCGATCGGCAGGCGTTGTTGCGGATGTGAGGCTCCGCTGTCATCGCCACACCCTCGCTGTCGTCCCGGCGAAGGCCGGGACCCATACGCCGCAGCAGCAGTTGTTGCGCGAGATGGTCATTACCTGTGTTCGCCAAACTACTGCTGCGGCGTATGGGTCCCGGATCTGCGCTTCGCTTGTCCGGGACGACAGCGGAGTATGAGGCGCGAACATTGCCTCACACGCCTCCCCTCACCCCGCCTTGCCCAAATGCTCCAGCGCATCCTCGGCCCGCAGCGGCACGCGTGACGCCTCGTTGTTGAGATCGACGAGCTGCGCCATCAGCCCCATCAACGCCTTGCGCTCGGTGGGCTTGAGCGGCTCCAGCATGCGCGCCTGGGCGCGTTCGACGGCCGGGATGATCTCGCGCAGGATCGCGGCGCCTTGCTTGGTCAGATAGAGCAGCTTGATCCGCTTGTCCTCCGGTGCCGGCTTGCGCTCGATAAAATCCTTGGCCTGGAGCCGTTCGATCACGCTGCCGAGCGTGGAGCGGTCGAAGGCGATCACGGCCGACAACCGCGTCGCGTCGATGCCGGGATGGGTGTGGATCGCGATCAGCGCCGCATATTGCACCGGGGTCAGATCGAACGCCTTGCACTCCTCCATGAAGATCGAGACCGCGATCTGCTGCATGCGCCGGAACAGATAGCCCGGCGCGGCATAGACCGCGTCCATCGTGATCGGAGGCAGAGGCTTACTCGGCATCGGGCTGCTTCTGCGGTGCGGCATTGGCGAAGGCGCCCAACGCCTTGGCCGCGGCCTCTGCCTTGAGCAGGCGCGGATAGGCCGCGACATCGACGCCGAAGCGGCGCGCATTGGCAAGCTGCGGCACCAGGCAGAGATCGGCAAGCGTCGGTGCATCGCCGAAACAGAACGGTCCCGGCTCGGCCCTGATCAGCGTCTCGCAGGCCGACAGCCCCTCGCGATTGACCCAGGCGGCCCAGTCCTGGACTTTCTCCTCAGCCAAACCAAGCTCGCGCAGCCGCGCCAGCACCTTCAAATTCTGCACCGGATGGGTGTCGCAGGCGATCGCCAGCGCGAACGCCCGCACCTTGGCGCGCTGCAGCGGATCCTTGGGCAGCAATGGCGGGTTGGGATGAGTCTCGTCGAGCCATTCGATGATGGCGACCGACTGGGTCAGCACCGCGCCCGCGTCGTTCTCCAGCGCCGGCACCAGGCCCTGCGGGTTGATGGCGAGATAGGCCGGCGCGCATTGCTCGCCCTTGCGCAAATGATGCGGCAGGTGCTCGGCCCCGAGGCCCTTGAGATTCAGCGCGATCCGCACGCGGTAGGCGGCGCTGGAGCGGAAATAGCCGTGCAGCTTCATCGGAACCCTCCCGTGAATTTTCTCGTTACTTAGCAAGAGTGGCCGCCATTGACGCTACAAAGATTGTCAGTATGCTGTCAATCTACAGAAAAACGACGGGAGCCGCGCCATGGAAGCCGTGACCAAGACGCCGGAACGCGAGGCGTTCTACAAGAAGATCGACGGCGAAAACCTCACCGCACTCTGGACAGTGATGAGCGATCTGATCACGCCTGAGCCGAAAAGCGCTTGCCGGCCGCATCTGTGGAAGTTCGACGTCATCCGCGACTACATGACCGAGGCCGGCAAGCTGATCACCGCGAAGGAAGCGGAGCGGCGGGTGCTGGTGCTGGAGAACCCGGGCCTGCGCGGCCAGTCCAAGATCACGACATCGCTGTATGCCGGCGTGCAGATGGTGGTGCCCGGCGACGTCGCGCCCGCGCACCGGCACAGCCAGTCGGCCCTGCGCTTCGTGCTCGAAGGCAACGGCGCCCATACCGCCGTCGACGGCGAGCGCACCGCGATGGAGCCCGGCGACTTCATCATCACGCCGTCGATGACCTGGCACGATCATTCCAACGAGACCGATGAGCCGATGTTCTGGCTCGACGGCCTCGATATCCCGCTGGTGCAGTTCTTCGACTGCTCCTTCGCGGAGGGATCGAAGGAAGACCAGCAGAAGATCACACGCCCCGCCGGCGACAGCTTTGCGCGTTATGGTCATAATCTGCTGCCGGTCGATGTGAAGCGGTCATCGAAGACCTCGCCGATCTTCAGCTATCCCTATGCCTACACCCGCGAGGCGCTGGAGAAAGCCAGGACGAGCCAGGAGTGGGACGCCTGCCACGGGCTGAAGCTGAAGTTCAGCAACCCCGAGTCCGGCGATTTCGCGATGCCGACCATCGGGACATTCATCCAGCTGCTGCCGAAAGGGTTCAAGACCGCACGCTACCGCGCGACCGATGCGACCGTGTTCTGCCCGATCGAGGGCAACGGACGCAGCCGCATCGGCGATGCCGTTTTCGAGTGGGGCCCGCGCGATCTGTTCGTGGTGCCGAGCTGGCAATGGGTGACGCATGAGGCGAATGACGACGCCGTGCTGTTCAGCTTCTCGGATCGGCCGGTGCAGCAGAAGCTGGATCTGTTTCGTGAGGATCGTGGGAACGCGTAGCCCAAGCCGTTCGCCACATCGTCATTGCGAGCGCAGCGAAGCAATCCAGAATCTCTCCGCGGAGACAGTCTGGATTGCTTCGTCGCTTCGCTCCTCGCAATGACGGGCTTGGCTACCGCCAGTGCAGCAGCCGCGTCTCCAGCCAACCGATCACCTTCCCCACCGCCAATCCGAACACCGATAGGATCACCACGCCCGCGAGCAGCTGATCGGTCTGCATGAGATTGCCGGCCTGGAGCACGAAGGCGCCGACGCCGTATTGCGCGCCGATCATCTCGGCGCTGACGACGAGCAGCAGCGCCACCGACGACGTGATGCGGAAGCCGGCGAGGATCGCGGGCAGCGCGCCCGGCCAGACCACCTTGCGCACGATGGTGGCGAACGGGACGTTGAAGCTTTGCGCCATGCGGATCAAGTTGCGCGGCACCGCATCGACACCGCTATAGACCGAGATCGCGGTCGAGAAGAACACGCCGAGAGCAATGGTCGCAATCTTTGGCTCTTCGCCGATGCCGAGCCAGAGAATCAGAAGCGGCAGCAGCGCGATCTTCGGGATCGGGAACAGCGCCGAGATGAAGGTGATGCCGACGCTGCGCGCCAGCCGCGACAGGCCGATGGCAAAGCCGACGGCGACGCCAGCCGCGGTGCCGAGCAGCCAGCCGACGCCGATGCGCAGCAGCGACGCCGAGAGATGCTGCCAGAGCGCGCCCGACATCGCGAGCTCATAGATCGCCCGCACGATGGCCGATGGCGGCGGCAGGAACAGCGGATTGACGAGCTTGGCGCTGCCCGCAGCCTGCCAGATCGCAATGACCAGCGCGAGCGCGATCCAGCCGCCGAAGCGGCTCGATGCCGGCACGAAGCCCGCGCCGCGAAAGCGGACGCGCCGCGTCATATCGTCCTTGGCTGATGTGTCCGTCGCGCGATCAAGCATGCTGCACCTCGCGCTCGGCATCGATCGCCTCGTTGCGGATCAGCGACCAGATCTGGTTCTGCAGCGCCAGCAGCTTCTCGCGCGCCGCGGTTTCGCCGCGCTCAGTGCGCGTCATCGGCACGGCTACGACCTCGCGAATACGGCCCGGCCGCCGCGACAGGACGACGATGCGGTCGGCGAGGCGTGCGGCTTCTTCGAGATTATGCGTGACATAGACCGCGCCCATGCCGCCATCGGCGAGCAAGCGGACGAAATCCTCCATCAGGAGCTCGCGCGTCTGCGAATCCAGCGCCGACAGTGGCTCGTCCATCAGGAGAATGGCTGGCCGGACCGCCAGTGCCCGCGAAATGCCGACGCGCTGGCGCATGCCGCCGGACAGCTGTTTTGGATAGGTCTGGCGGAAATCGGTCAGCCCGGTGCGGCGCAAGGCATCCTCGACCAGCGCACGGCGCTGCGCGGCCGAGAGCTGTGTGTGCAGCAGCGGGAATTCGACGTTGTCCTCCACCGTCGCCCAGGGCAGCAGCGCAAAATCCTGGAACACGAAGGTCAGCGGATTGAGACTGTCCGCCGGCGGCGCGCCACGCAGCTCGGGCGCGCCCGAGGTCGGCTGCAGCAGGCCACCGAGGATCGACAGCAGCGTGCTTTTGCCGCAGCCCGAAGGACCCACGATCGCCACCACCTCGCCGGCGCCGACGGTGAAGGAGATGTCGTCGAGCACGGCGAGATCGCCGAAGCGGTGGGTGATGTGGCTGGCGATCAGGTCCATGTGCTGCTCTCTACTCTCGACCCGTCATCCTGAGGTGCTCGCGCAGCGAGCCTCGAAGGATGCGCGGCCCGGATGCAGCTCGGCCGCTCATCCTTCGAGGCTCGCAGCGCAGTGCAGATGCACTGCGCTACTCGCACCTCAGGATGACGGGTTTGGGAGGGTGAGCGCAGCATCAATCCGCCTTCACAAAATCCTTGGCGATGATCGTGTTCGCATCAAAGCCCTTGTCCGCGAATCCCTGCTCCTGGAGCCATTTGATCTGATTGTCGACGTTCTTAACGTCGAGCTTGCCGTCCGGATCGATGTAGGCGCAGTTGCCGACCACCTGCTCGACCGGCAGGTTGGTGTACTTGGCGATGATCTCCAGCAGCGGCTTGGTCTCGTCGTTGATCGGCGCGACGCCGTCCTTCATCGAAGCCAGGATGACGTCGTGATATTCACGATCGGCTTTCGCGAGCACGCCGAGGAATTTTGTCACGAGCGCCTTGTTGGTCAGCGTCTTCGGCGAGGCGAACACCGCGCCCAATTGCCAGGGCGTCTCGTCGCCGACCCAGCCAAGGAATTTTGCGCCGCCGTCGTCCATCAGCTTTCGCGCGGTCGAGATGGGAAGCAGCGCCGCATCAACGGTCTCGCCCTTCAGCGCCGCGGCTGCGTTCGACAACGACTGCAGCGGCACGATTTTCACGTCGGCGAGCTTGAAGCCGTATTTGTCGGCGAGCAGGCCGAGCGAATAATGGAAGCTCGAGCCGACCTGGGTCATCGCGATGCGCTTGCCTGCGAGGTCCTTCGGCGTCTTGAGGCCGCTCGCATAGGCGTTGTTGCTGGCGAAATAGCCGATCAGGGGATAGCCGGCCTTCTCGCGGCTCATGCCGCCGATCACCTTCAGCACGCCCTTGCCGGCGAGATTGTAGAGACCGGCGGTGAAAGCCGTGACGCCGAAATCGACATCGCCCGAGGTCGTGGCGACCGCGATCGGCTGCGCCGCATCGAAGAACTTCAGCTCGAGGTCGAGGCCGGCCTCGCGGAAATAGCCCTTGTCCTGCGCGATGAAGACCGGCGCGGAGGACGACAGGCGGAGCACGCCGATCTTGGCCTTCAGGGCGTCTTCGGCCCGGGCCGCGCCCATCGCCATCATCGCCAAAAGTCCAGCTGCCGCGAGCCGCGCAATCCCGATCATCCCGCTTCCTCCAATGGTTCTTCTTGCAGTCCGTTACAGGCCCTCGGGCACCGGCTGGTCCCGCCCGATGAAGGCGCCCTGTTGTTTCAACGTTTCCTGCAATTTTTCAATGGGGATCTCACGCGGGATCCGGTTTCCGGTCAGCGCCAGCGCTGCAGCGGAACCGGCGGCCTCCCCCATCACGAAGCAGGCTCCGGAGACCCGCGCCGCCGACTGGCCCTCGTGGGTCATCGAGGCGCAGCGGCCGGCGACCAGGAGGTTATCGACGCCCTCGGGCAGCAGCATCCGGTACGGCAGCTCGTTATAGCCGCGCGATTCCGGGATCGGCGGGAAGGTGAAGACGACGTCGCCGGGAACATGGGCCTCGATTGGCCAGCCATTGACGCCGATGGAATCTTCGAACGAGGCGCAGCCGAGCACGTCCTCGCCGCTGAGCTGGTAGCCGCCCTTGATGCGGCGGGTCTCGCGGATGCCGAGCTGCGGCGGCAAGTCGACAATGTAGGATTTTTCAAACCCAGGCACGGTGCGCAGGAATTCAAAGGCGGCGAGCGCCTGCTTGCGGCCCTCGATCTCGCCGCGGGTGAGATCGTCGGGCTCGACACCATTGATGGCGTGGCCGTCCTCGCGCGCCACTTGCGTAAAATTCACCCGCCATTCGATGCCGGATTTTTGCGGCCGCACGATCGCGCTCTTGCGCGGGAATTTGTGCGTGCCGGCGGCGGTGGCCTCTTCCATCAATTGCGGGATGGTCCGCCAGGCATCGCCCGCCTTTGCGGGATCGATGCCGTTGAGGCGGAGCATCATCGACGGGTACATCGGATGGCCGTGTTCGTCGCCAATGTCGAACGGCGCGCCGGCCCAGACCGCGAGATCGCCATCGCCGGAGCAGTCGATGAAGATCTCTGAGCGCACCGCCTGCCGGCCGGCCTTGGTCTCGACCATCAGTGCATCGATGCGGCGGTCATCGCCCATCACGACGCCGGCGCCGAGGGCGTGGAAGAGGATGTGCACCTTGTGGCTGGCCAGCAGCTCGTCGGCTGCGATCTTGTAGGCCGCGGTGTCATAGGCTTGGGCAAAGACCTTGCCGAGGATCAGATGCGGCGCGTTGAGGCCATTCAGATGATCGATCCGCGCCAGCAGGTCGGATGCCATGCCCTGCACGAGCCGATGGGCCTCGCCGTAGACATTGCCATGCAGACCGCAAAAATTGGTGACGCCTGCCGCGGTGCCCATGCCGCCGAGAAAACCGTAACGCTCGATCAGCAGCGTCTTCCGTCCCGCGCGCGCAGCCGAGGCCGCAGCGACGATGCCGGCCGGGCCGCCGCCGAGCACGACGACTTCATATTCGCCGTAAAGCGGCACCTGGCGCGCTGGTTCTTCGATCGTCGTGGCCCGCATGGCGCGTCCTTCCCAAAATCTCTTGCTTGGGGCCGACTATGAATTAACGCGGCTCAAGCTACAATCCACCAAAATATGCGATCAGCTTTCTCGAATCGCGAAAGGTCGAGATGGACATTCTGGTGAACCTGCAGGCCTTTCTCGCCACCGCGGACGCAGCGGGCTTCTCCGCCGCCGCGCGAAAGCTCGATGTCTCGACCTCGGTCGTGGCAAAACGCGTCACGCAGCTGGAGGCGCGGATCGGCACGCCGCTGTTTCACCGCTCGACCCGGCAATTGCGGCTGACCGAGGCCGGTCAACGCTATGTGCATCGCGCGCGCGGCGTGGTGGCCGATGCCACCGATCTGCTCTCGCGCATGGGCGAGAAGGGCCACGATCTCGTCGATCACCTCCGCATCAAGGCGCCGACCTCGCTGACGGTGGCGCGGCTTGCGGACGCGTTCAGCGCTTTCCAGACCCAGAACCCGCGAGTGAAGCTCGAGATCGTGCTGATCGATCGTCCGGTCGATCCGGTGACCGAGGGATTCGACATTGCCATCGGCGCCTTCCCGCATTCCTTCGGCGGCGTGGTCGACGAGCCGTTGTGCGCGCTGAAGCGGCTGCTCTGCGCCTCACCGGCCTATTTGAAGAAGCACGGCACGCCAAAGCATCCGCGCGATCTCGTCGATCATCGCTGCCTCAGCTTCCTGCCGACCGGCCCGGAATGGATCTTTGA
This sequence comes from Bradyrhizobium diazoefficiens, assembly GCF_016616885.1. Taxonomy (NCBI): domain Bacteria; kingdom Pseudomonadati; phylum Pseudomonadota; class Alphaproteobacteria; order Hyphomicrobiales; family Nitrobacteraceae; genus Bradyrhizobium; species Bradyrhizobium diazoefficiens. The sequence continues at coordinate 7,739,592 of NZ_CP067102.1, forward strand.
CGGGCCGCGCGGCCGCATCAACATTCAGGTCAGTCCGCTACTCTCCTCCAACGAGGGACACGTGCTGGCGCGCAGCGCGATCGCCGGCAACGGCATCGCGCTGATGTCGCACTATCTCGTCGCGGATGCCTTGCGTGACGGCACGCTCAAGCCCGTGCTGCGCGACTTTCCGATTCCGGAATTGTGGGTGAAGGCCGCGATCCCCGAGCGGCGACGCAATGCGGCGGCAGTGCAGGCGCTGTTGACTTTGCTGAAAACGTCGCTCGCGAGGTCGCTGTAAGACGCGGCCGCTCACTTTTCAATGCGCCCCCACCTCGCCGCTCGCTTCTCGGCGAACGACGCCAGGCCCTCCGCCGCCTCGGCGCTCTGGCGCTTGAGGGAATGCAGTTGGACGAGCCGCGCGTAGGCCGCATCGTCCACGGCCATCCCGCCGAATGAGCTCTCCAGCGCGAGCCGCTTGGTCTCGGCCATTGCCCCCGGGCCGTTGGCGAGCAGTTGCTCCACCACCTTGGCGCCCGCGGCTTCGAGATCGGCGAGTGGCACCACCTCGTGGACGAGGCCGATGCGACGGGCGTCTTCGGCGCCAAAGCGTTCGCCGGTCAGCGCGTAACGGCGGACTTGCCGTACACTCATGGCGTCGCAGAGCTGGGGGATGATGATCGCCGCGGTCAGGCCCCAGCGCACCTCGGTGATCGAGAACAAGGCGTTGTCCGCGGCGATCACGACGTCGCAGGCCGCGATCACGCCGGTGCCGCCACCAAAGCAGCCGCCCTGCACCAGTGCCACGGTCGGGATCGGCAATGTGTTGAGCCGCTGCACGGCCTCGAACGTCGCCCGGGACGCCGCCTCGTTGGCTTCAGGCGATTGCGGCCGCACGCCGTTGATCCATTTGAGGTCGGCGCCGGCCTGAAAGTGCTTGCCGTTGCCCCTGAGCACGACGACGCGCAGGTTCGGCTTCTTGCCGAGATCGTCCATCGCCGCGAGCACGCCGGCGATCAGGGCGCCGTCATAGGCGTTGTTGACCTCCGGGCGGTTGAGCGTGACGGTCGCAACCCCACGCTCGTCGAGGGTCCACAGGACGGGGCTGGCAGTCATCGGCGATCCTCCGGTCATCTTGATTGCCGTGCACTATGGACGAGGCGACGGACCTCGATCCATATCTTTCCGGCGTGGGGCGGTCGCGCCCATCGCATGGCGGCTTGTGTCATGCTGGCGCCGGGCGATGACAAGAGACCAGGCCAGGCCAGGCGATCAGGGACGGGACATATCCATGCGCATCTGCATTTTCGGCTCGGGTGCCGTCGGAAGCCACCTCGCGGTCAGGCTCGCACGCGCCGGCCACGAGGTCTCATGCGTGATGCGCGGCGCGCATCTCGAGGCGGTGCGCGCCAATGGCCTGAAGCTGCGCGTCGGCGATTCCGAGGTCTCGGCCAAGGTGAATGCCTCCGGCGACCCGGCCCAGCTCGGCCCGCAGGACGTGGTGATCTCGACGCTGAAGGCCACCGCGCTGACCGGGCTGGTCTCCAGCATCAAGCCTCTGCTCCAAGACGACACCGCGATCGTGTTCGCCCAGAACGGCATTCCCTGGTGGTACGGTATCGGCCTGCCGCCGCGACACCCGACGCCGCCGGACATTTCCTTTCTCGATCCGGGCGGTCGCCTGCGCGCCTGCATCCCGAAGGAGCGGATCATCGGCGGAGTGATCTTCTCCTCCAACGAGGTCATCGCCCCCGGCGTCGTGCAGAACCTGACCCCGGACCGCAACCGCCTCCTGATCGGCGAATGCGACGACCGCAATTGCGAGCGCATCACGAAGCTGCGCGGTGTGTTCAATGACGCGCGGCTGGAATCGCCGCCGGTGGCTGAAATCCGCGAGGCGATCTGGTCAAAGCTGCTGACCAACATGTCGCTGTCGGTGCTGTGCCTGCTCACCGGCCAGACAGCGCGCGGCGTGCGCGACGATCCCGCCTTCGCCGAACTGATTCCGCGCATGTTGAACGAGGCCAACGATATCGCGCAGCACTTCATCCCCGAGGTCAAGCGCGTGACGCGCAGCGGCCCTGCCCCCAACCACAAGCCGTCGCTGCTGCAGGATTACGAGCTCGGCCGCGCCATGGAGATCGACGTGCTGGTGAAGGCGCCCGCCGCCTTCGCGCGCACCGCCGGCCTGTCGACCCCGACGCTCGATCTGATCGCGGCGCTTGCAATCCAGAAGGCCCGCGACAAGGGGCTCTACGCGACCTGAGCCTCAGGCGAGTTGGTCGATCCAAGCCGTAAGCGTATCAAGCACTTCCGCAAGCGCCTCTTCGTTGGTGCGGCCGGACTTCTTCAGCACCGCGAAGGAGTGATCGCCGCCTTCGATCTCATGCAGCGTCGCCTTCGCCCCAAGCGCCGCGACGACGGGCTTGAGAAGGCCGAGATCGGCGAGCCCGTCTCGCGTGCCCTGAAGAAACAGCATGGGAATGGCGACGCCACCAAGGTGCTCGGCGCGCTCAGTCGATGGCTTCTTGTCGGGATGCAGGGGGAAGCCGAGGAAGGCGAGCCCCTTTACGCCCGACAGCGGAGTCTTCGATTGCGCCTGCGAGGTCATGCGTCCGCCGAAGGATTTTCCGCCGGCGACGAGCTTCAATCCCGGGCACAGCCGCCCCGCCTCCTCGACCGCCGCCCGGACGGCGGCCTGGGCGACCGCCGGCTGGTCGGGACGGCCCTGCTTGTTTTCCATGTAGGGAAAATTGAAGCGGAACGTCGCGATGCCGCGATCGGCAAGACCCTCCGCGATCTTATCCATGGATGCATGCCGCATCCCCGCGCCGGCACCATGCGCCAGAACGTAGCAGGCGCGCGCATTGCCCGGCTGCATCAGGATCGCGGAGACCACGCCGATGCGCGCTATGTCGAGCTTGAGCTCTTGAGTTTTAACAGCCACAATCAACCATCCCCAACAGACGCGTTTCCAGCCGCCTTGGTAGCGTCACCGGCGCAGCCTGAAAACACAATAAATGCCGCGGCGGGCTGGCCTACCAAGCCGACGGCCGCATCAACCGAGGTGACCATGTCCTACCGCTCCTCCTGGATGACCGAAGAGCTCGACGTCTTCCGCGACCAGTTCCGCAAATATCTCGGCAATGATCTGGCGCCGCATGCCGAGAGATGGCGCGAGCAGAAGATGGTCGATCGCTTCGCCTGGCGCGGGCTCGGCGAGATGGGCGCGCTGCTGGCGAGCGTCCCGGAGGAATATGGCGGCCTGGGCGCGACCTTCGCCTATGACGCGGCGGTGCTGGACGACCTCGAAAGCACGGTGCCGGAGCTGACCACCGGCGTCTCTGTGCACAGCGCCATCGTTGCGCATTACATTCTCAACTACGGCTCGGAGGAGCAGAAGAAGCGCTGGCTGCCGAAGATGGCCTCAGGCGAGATGGTCGGCGCTATCGCCATGACCGAGCCCGGCACCGGCTCGGACCTGCAGACCGTGAAGACCACCGCGAAGAAGCAGGGCAATTCCTACGTCATCAACGGCCAGAAGACGTTCATCACCAACGGCCAGGCCGCCGATCTCGTCATCGTGGTCGCGCGCACCGGCGACGTCGGCGCCAAAGGCATTTCCCTGCTCGTGGTCGAGACCGCAGGCGCGGACGGTTACAAGCGCGGGCGCAACCTCGACAAGATCGGCTTGCACGCTTCCGATACGTCAGAACTGTTCTTCGACAATGTCACCGTGCCGCCGGAAAACCTCCTCGGCAAGGAAGAAGGCCAGGGCTTTGTGCAGTTGATGCAGCAATTGCCGCAAGAGCGCCTCGCGCTCGCGGTCGGCGCCGTGGCCTCGATGGAGCGCGCCGTCAAGCTCACCACCGAGTACACCAAGGAGCGGAAGGCATTCGGCAAGCCGCTGATCGATTTCCAGAACACCGCCTTCACGCTTGCCGAGCGCAAGACGGAAGCGATGATCGCGCGCGTCTTCGTCGACTGGTGCATCGAACGCCTGGTCGCCGGGGATCTCGACACCGTCACCGCGTCGATGGCGAAATACTGGTGCTCGGACAAGCAGGTCCAGACCGCCGACGAGTGCCTCCAACTGTTCGGCGGCTACGGCTACATGCAGGAATATCCGATCTCGCGCATCTTCATCGATTCCCGCATCCAGAAGATCTATGGCGGCACCAACGAGATCATGAAGCTGCTGATCGCGAGGTCGCTGTAGGACGCCTCGCCCTTCAATTCGGATGCCACCAGCGGCCGCCGATGACGACGCCTTCGGAGACGATCTTGCGGTCGCCGATCAGATGCTCGCCGACGACGTCCTCATAGTCGAACTGGCCTTCTTTCACCGAGATCAGCGTGGCGTCGCCGACGCTGCCCGGCTTGAGGCTGCCGAGCTCGGGCCGCCGCAGCGCCATCGCGGCGTTCTCCGTCGACGCCGCGATCACCTCCGACAGCGACATGCCCATGCAGAGGAATTTCGACATGGTCGTCACCTGGTCGAACGCCGGGCCGTCGATGCAGAGCTGATGAATATCGGACGAAATGGTGTCCGGATAGAAGCCGTTGGCGAGCATGGCGCGCGCCGTCTTGAACGCAAACGAGCCCTTGCCGTGGCCGATATCGAACAGCACGCCGCGCTCGCGCGCGTCCAGCACCGCCTTCTTCACCGTGCCCTGCGCGGTCGCCGGCGTGTTCGGGAACGGGCGGAATGCATGGGTCAGCACGTCGCCGGGGCGCAGGCGGGCCAGCACCTCCTCGTAGGTCGGCGGCGGATGATCGATATGCGCCATCAGGGGCATGCCGACCTCGTCGGCGACCTCGAGCGCGACGTCGAGCGGCACGGCTCCCGAGGTGCCCGAGGAATGCAGCCCGACGCGCACCTTGATGCCGACGATCAGGTCGCGATTGGCATCTGCGACCTTCGCCGCCTCGATCGGATTCATCAACCGCAACTCCTCGCTCTCGCCGACCATGATCCGGTGCGAGAAGCCGAAAATACCGGCGTGGGAGACGTGGAGATAAGCGAGGATGCGGACCTGGCTCGGTTCGATCACATGCTTGCGGAATCCCGCGAAATTGCCAGGGCCGGCGCTGCCGGTGTCGACCGAGGTGGTGACGCCGGAGGCGCGGCAGAATTCCTCGGCATCGATGCCGAGCGAGGTGCCGCCCCAATAGACATGGGTGTGCAGATCGATCAGTCCCGGCGTCACGATGAGCTGCGAGACGTCGCGCACGACTGTGCCCGGATCCGCCTTGAGCCCGCTGCCGACGGCGGCGACCTTGCCATCCGAAAACGCGACATCGGTCACGGCGTCGAGCTTCTGGGACGGGTCGACCACACGGCCGCCGCGCAGGATCAAGTCGAAAGGCATCATGGTCTCCGGATATGGAAGTGTGGTGTGGCCGGCATCAGCCGGGCTAAGGAGGGAAGTCTATCGCTTCTAGCAAGACTTGTGCTGGAGAGCCCGCCAAACAGCGGTCATTGCCCATGACAAAATGGCGATCCCGGGAAGACTCGAACTTCCGACCTACGGTTTAGGAAACCGCCGCTCTATCCGGCTGAGCTACGGGACCGCGGAACCCGTGGGTACGGGTTCGATCCCGTCATAGCAGAGCAAAATGCGCTTCGCCAGCCGCCAGGCTGGCCAGACCATCGTCAACCTGGACGGGGTGGCTATATGATCGCTTCCAGGCCCCTCTCGGCGGAGCAGCTCACATGATCGAAAGCATCAGCGCCATCACGCTCGGCACGCATGACATGGGGCGCGCCGTGCACTTCTACCGGTCGCTGGAGTTCGAGCTCTTGTATGGCGGCGAAGCCGCCGCATTCACGAGCTTTCGCGCTGGCACCGGCTACCTCAACCTGACGGCACAGCCGGAAGATAAGCGCTGGTCCTGGTGGGGCCGCGTCATCTTCTACGTCGCCGATGTCGACGGGACCTACGCGCAGGCGCGCGCTGCCGGGTGGCAGCCGTCGACTACGCCGCGCGATGCCGAATGGGGTGAGCGCTACTTCCATCTCACCGACCCCGACGGCCATGAGCTCAGTTTCGCACGGCCGTTGTCCTGACCGAATAAGTCGCATTTGCTGACAGCTCCAACGTGCAACTGGCGCAGTCTCAGCCGCCCTTGCCATAGGCGCCCTGATAGCGGCCCTCGCGGATCGCCTTCAGCGTCTCCTCCTCGCGCTTGATCTGGACACGGACGGCCTCCAGCAGCGCCGCCGCACCAGCGGCGGGAAACGACACCACGCCGTCTTCGTCACCCACCACGATGTCGCCGGGCGAGATCACGCTGCCGCCGATCGTCACAGGCACGTTGATCTCACCGGGACCATTCTTGTAGGGGCCCCGATGGATCACTGCGCGGGCGAAGCAGGGAAAGTCGTCGGCGGCGAAGGCCGCGACATCGCGGATCGCACCGTCGATCACGTATCCTTCCGCCTTACGCCACTGCGCGATGTTTTTCATGATCTCGCCGACCAGCGCCCGGGTCTCATCGCCGCCGCCGTCGACCACGATGACATCGCCGGGACCGACCAGCTCGAGCGCGCGGTGGATGGCGAGATTGTCGCCGGGCCGGGTGCACACCGTGAAAGCCGCGCCGATCAGCCTGCCGCTGCGATGATAGGGCTTTAGCCCGACCGCACCGGGCAGTCGCGCAAGATTGTCCGAGATGATCGAGGTCGGTGCATTCCGAAAACCTTCGATGATGTCGGCCGGCGGCTTCGGCACGCTGTTCGCTGCGATGGTGATGGTCATAGACTTCAGCCCCTCTGCTATTTCTTATTCGGCGTGCGCCCGCGCCTTCGCGGGCATGATACGGAAGGCACGCCCCTCCTTCATCCACGTAGCTCGCTCGTCCCGCAACAGCGTGCGGCGAACCTTTCCGGAATCGTCGCGAGGCGGCACACGGACGATCTCGAAACTCTCGGGATGCTTGTAGCGGCTGAGCCTGTCTTTCAGAAAGTCCGCCATGCCGTCCGCAATCGCCTGACCGTCCGCGTTCGCCTCCGGCTCGATGATGGCGTGCACACGCTGGCCTAACTCCGGATCGGGCAAGCCCACCACCACGCAGGAACGTACGCCGGGACATTCGGAGACGGCGGCCTCGACCTCGGCAGGATAGATGTTGGCGCCACCGCGCAGCACCATGTCGGCGAGGCGGTCGCCGAGATAGAGATAGCCTTCGGCATCCAGCCTGCCGATATCGCCGAGCGATTCCCAGCCGTCGGCGCGACGCTTCGGCTCGGCGCCGAGATAGTGATAGGTGGCGTCCTTGCCGTCATTGTTGAGGAAATAGATCTCGCCGGTCTCCCCGGGCGCGACATCGTTGCCGTCCTCACCGATGATGCGGAGCTTCGCCGTCTCGCCGATCTTGCCGACCGAGCCCTTGTGCGCCAGCCACTCCGTGCCGGAGATGATGCAGGCGCCCTGCCGCTCGGTGCCGCCATAGAGCTCCCAGACCCGGTCAGCCCCGAGCCAGGCGATCCAGTTCTCCTTGAGCCAGGGCGGCATCGGCGCCGCCATGTGGAAGACGGTCTGCAGGCTCGACACGTCGTAAGCGTTGCGGACGTTCTCCGGCAGCGCCCAGATCCGGTGCATCATGGTCGGCACGAAATTGACCCATTGCACGCGCTCGCGCTCGATCTGCCGCAGCGTTTCCTCGGCGTCGAACTTGACGAGGCCGGTGAGCTTGCCGCCGCCGAACAGCGCGTAGTGCGACACAATGAACGGCGCATTGTGGTAGAGCGGACCGGGATTGAGCAGCGACGCACCGAGCGGGATGTTGAGCGGCAGCGGAAAAACGGTGTCGATCACCGCCGGATGGTGATCGAGGATCACCTTGGGACGGCCGGTCGAGCCGCCGCTGGTCATGGCCTTCCAGTAGCGCGCCACCGGCGGGTCGATCTGCTCATCGGAAAATCCTTCCGGCACGAAATCCGCCGGCAGCCGGTTCGATGCGTTCCAGTCGGCCTCGCCGCCGACCACCAGCGCCGGCTTGAGAATCTCGAGCACGGCTGCGGCTTCACCGCGCGGCAGCCGCCATGACAGCGAGGTCGGCGTCGCGCCGCATTTCCACACCGCAAACGTGGTCTCGAAGAACGCATTGCCGTTGGGCAATCCGATCGCGACGAAATCGCCGGGCTTGACGCCCTTCGCTGCAAATGCCCGCGCGCGCCGGTTGGCACCACGTTCGAGCTGGTCCCATGTCAATTGATCCTGCCCATGCTGGACGGCGATGGTGCCTTCGGGTTTGCGTTGCGCGTACCAGCGCGGCACATCGGACAAGGGCAGCAGCATCAGGCGTTTCCACTTCGTCTTCTTGGCGTCGCCTCAGGATGAGGCGCCCGCGGGACGAAGTGTAACAGCCGGAGCCGGACCTTCAAGGCGCAAGCCTTGAAAGCGCTCGCATCAGCGCTCTGCGCCGCAGCCCGGACTATCGAACAACGCCGCAAGGCCGCATTTCGAGGTCAGCATCTTATCGCCGTCATGGCCGACGCCGGCGACGTCCCACACCCGGTGATTGGGCGTGCCATGATTGCGCTTCGCCATTGCGTCCGCATAGGCATGGCCGCGGACGTAGCGGTTGGGGCCTTGCGCCTTCGCCATGCAGCTCTTGTCGAGCGCAGGATGCTCGGGATTGGTGTCGAGGGTACCGAGCAGATAAATCACCTCGCGCTCGACGTAACGCTGCTCGAGCGCAGCCGGTGTCGCATCCGCAAGATAGGGCGGGCGCTCGTCCATGCCGTATTTCCAATGGTTGTAACCCGGGCAGGACGCGGCAATCGCTGGCACCGGACGCTCACCACTGAAATAAGCATAAGACGAGGGATTGGAGACAACATAGCGGATTTCGATGTGCTGGCGCGACAGTGCCGCCTCGCCCTTGCCGGCGATAGCATAGCGCTGCGCGACCTGGCCGCCGCCGGAATGACCGGCGACCACGACCTGCTTCAGGTTCGGGAAGATGCGCCGGTCAGAAAGCTTTGCCAGGATCGCGTCGAGCGCCTCGAAGGAGGAGACCGGATTTGGCGCAAGCGCGGCATCGCCGCCCTCCCATCCTTCCAACGACCAGCGCAGCGTGTCCGCGGGCAGCTTGTGCGCTTCGATATCGACCTCTGCCAGAAACTGCGGCACGATCATGAGCGCGCTCTTGCCGTCGTCGCCGGCTGCGACCTGCGCGGTGTGAGCCGAGATGTAATATTCGTCGGCATTGCGCAGACGTCCGTGCAGCACAATGATCGCGCGCGAGATCGCCGGCAGCGGCATCGACCAGTCGCTGGAGAGATAGAGCGGCAATAGTCCCTGGCCGCCGACCGACAGCCGCGCATCGGCAACGACCTTCACCGGCTTGCGGTTCGGTGCATCCTCGTCCGCGGCGAGCGCGCGGCCGCAAACCAGCGCGAATGCGATTGCGGCGAGACACTTCAGCGCTCTCATGACGAATATTTCCCCTCTCATTCGAACCGATAAAACTTTAGACGCATCATGTGCCGCGCGGCTGTGACTCCCGCGCCACGTCAAGCAAAAAATGTCAGCAACCCGGCCATGAAATTCCCGGGTTCCACGGGTGACAAGTTGGCCATAATGGAGCAAAAATCAGGCCCGACTCAGTTGGAGTTGAGTTTTGCAGGGAATGCTCTCGTAGAATGTCGACCGTGTTTGCATCGCGTCGAGCGGCGCCGCTTCTCGTTGCCGCAGCAGGAGTTTTTCTGCTGACGTCGTTGCATGCCCACGCGCAATGGTGGAAGCGCGCCCCTGTCGACTTCGAGGAATGCGCCGACGCTGCCGAAAAATCCCCGACCAAGGCCGAAAAGACCTCAGCGCTCGCAGACTGCAACGCAAAATTCGCCGGCCGGCGCAAGGCGGGCGGCGGCTACACCTATTACGACTTCCTCCAGGATCGCACCTTCGATATCGCCGGGCCGAACCCGACGCCGGAGGAGCAGAAGAAGATCGACGAATCCTACACCGCCTATCTCGCCAATCAGCGCCGCAGCAATGAAGCGGCCCAGGCCACGGCACGGCAGCAGCGCGAGCAGCAGGAACAACAGGTGCGGCAGCTTCAGCAGGTCGCACTGCGAACCGAGGTCGAGCGTGTCCCCGTGCCCGTGGGACGGCCAAAGGTGCAGCAGGCCGCAGGTGCTCGACCGAAGGGCGCGCCCTGCACCAAGGGCTCGTTTTCCTGCGAATGGCCACGGCTGTCGGAGAGCCTGAGCGATTTGAAGAAGCTGTTCAGCCCGACGCCGAGCAAGCCGGCGAAGAAGGGCTGAGCTGCGACCGCAACCTCCGCTGTCGTCAGTTCGGATGCTTCTTTTTGCTGCGCTTCGGCGCGGTCACCGGAGCATCCGCTGGCGTCGTTGCCGTCTGCGAATTACCCAACGCCTTGCGGCTCTCCTGCAAGCGCGCGTCATAGCCGGGAGAGGTCATCACGGTCGGCGGCCGGGCGTGGGCCAGCGTCGACGCGCCGCAGAGTGCGGTCAGCGTGAGCACGGTCATCAAATAACGCCTCATCTCACATCTCCATCGCGCTCAAGCTACGCCCCGAATCTGTTGCGGTGAGAGCCCCGGCGGGCCGTTGCCGGCCGTCTCGGCCTCTTTGATCAGCGCAACAATGCGGCGCATCAGCGGCACGTCGACATTGTTCTGCTCGGCCAGCGCAATGACCGCGCCCTGGAGATAGTCGATCTCGGTCTTGCGGCCTTGCTTCAGATCCTGCCACATCGATGAGCGCGCCTCGGGATCGATCTTCATCGTCCGCCCCAGGATCGCGTTGAAGATCAGGTCGGGCAATCTCAGCAAGGTCGGCGTCCAGTTCGGCGGGACTGGCGTTGCCGAGGCCGGCGTGATGCCGGCCGCCTTGAGCGCCGCCAGACCTTCCGCCATCTGGTCGGCGAACAGTCTTCGCCAGTCGCGGTTCGCCAGTTGCGCGGCGAGCGGCATGTCGGACAGTGCGCTGAGTGCGTTGTTCAGGTTGATGATCAGCTTGCTCCATTGCACGCCGGCGATGTCGCGGCTTGCGCGCAGGTTAAGCCCGGGCACCGACAGTGCGGCAGCCGTGTTGCCGGCATCTTCGCTGACATGGATGTCGCCGGAGCTCGAGCGGTGGAAACGCCCTTCACCCATAGCGACCACATTGAACGGCACCATGCCGGCGAGCACGCGCCGGCCGCCGAGCCGCTCTTGCAGCACGGCGACATTGCCGACGCCGTTCTGCAACGACACGATGACGGCATCCTGGGGCGCGTGCTGCGCGATCTGGTCCGCGACATCAAGCGTGTCGGCGCTCTTGACCGTGACCAGCACAATGCCGGCGCTGTGGAAGATTGCGGGATCTTCCGACAGCGCGAGCCGACCCGCATCCAGCTTCTTCTCGGCGCCGTCGAAATCCGTCAGCCGCAGGCCGAACCGCTCGATCTCGGTCTTCACCCGCGGACGCACCAGCAGCGCGACCCGACGGTCGGCAGCCGCCAGCTGGCCTCCGACAAAACAGCCAATGGCGCCGGCACCGGCCACCACGATCGGTCGATCCGTAACCACCAGACCTTGCTCCCTGAATGACTGCCCTCAATAGCAGAGGCAGAAGCCGTCGCCCACCGCGCGGTTGCGACGCATCCGCCTTGTAACCGTCATGAGAGCCTCATATGTTTTTGCCGCGGGGGCTTTGTCACCGGCGAGAGCTCGCCGACGAGAACGCCAAAGGAGAGCACCATGGGTCTACTCGACGTCCTCAATGGCATGCAGAACGGTCCCCGCGGCCCGAGCACCCCGAGCTCACAGCAATCCTCCGGCGGCATGTCGCCGATGACCATGGCGATCCTCGGCCTGCTCGCCTGGAAGGCATTCAAGCATCTGACCGCAAGCCAGCCGGGCGCCGCGCCGCAGTCGGCGCCGGCACCTGTCCCCCCGCCGGCGAATGCGGGTACGGGCGGAGGTCTTGCCGGAGGACTTGGCGGTGCTCTCGGCGGGGGCGGCGGCCTCGGCGATGTCCTCAAGGGCGGCCTCGGCGGCCTGCTCGCGGGCGGTGCGGCGGGCACCGTGCTCAGCGGCGGCCTCGGCGATCTCCTCAACCAGCTCCAGCAGGGCGGCCACGGCGACACCGCAAGCACTTGGGTCGGCAAGGGCGAGAACAAGGCGATCGCGCCCGGCGATCTCGCCAACGCGCTCGGCGCCGACCAGATCCAGAGCCTGTCCGCCCAGAGCGGCCTGTCGCGCGACGAGCTGCTCTCCGGCCTCAGCCAGTATCTGCCGCAGGTGATCGACCATCTGACGCCGGATGGGCGGTTGCCGACCGAGGACGAGATCTCGGGACGAATTTAATCCAAATTGGATCTACGCGTACTCGGCAAGGGGAGCACTGACATGAGCATGGGCGGCCTGTTGTGGATCATCGTCGTCGGCTTCGTCGCCGGCCTCATCGCGCGTTTCCTGGCACCGGGACCGAACAACCCGAGCGGCTTCATCCTCACCACCATCCTCGGCATCGTCGGTGCGTTTCTGGCGACCTTCGTCGGCCAGGCCATCGGCCATTACGGTCCGGATCAAGGCGCGGGATTCATCATGGCCACGATCGGCGCGGTGGTGGTGCTGTTCATCTGGCACCGGCTGGTGGCGAGCGGCGTGATCAAGGGGTGATGGCGTAAGCTGTTGGATAGAGGCACGCCGCCTCCCCACACTCCGTCATTGCGAGGAGCTCTTGCGACGAAGCAATCCGTTGCCTTGGAGGCAGTCTGGATTGCTTCGCTTCGCTCGCAATGACGAGTCACGTAATCAAATGCATTCCCGCATCCATGCGCACGACCTCGCCGGTCATGTTGCTGGAGGCCGGCATCGCCAGGAAGCAGACCAGTTGCGCGATGTCCTCGGCGGATGAGGCGACCTTGAGCGGCACCTTCGCCACCACGCTGTCGCGCACCTGCTTGGCGCCGGCTTCGCCGCGGCCCTTGGTGAACCATGGCGTGTCGATATAGCCGGGGCATACCGTGTTGACGCGGATCAGCGGCGCCAGCGCACGCGACAGCGACAATGTCATGGTGTTGAGCGCGCCCTTGCTCGCGGCATAGGCGATCGACGAGCCGACACCGCTGATGCCGGCGACCGACGACACGTTGACGACGGCGGACGCACGCCCCGATGCCTTCGAGCCGGCTTCCAGCAAGGTGCGCGCCGCACGCACCATCTGGAACGGGCCGATCGTGTTGACACCGTAGAGACGCTGGAAATCTTCAGCTGACAATCCGTCGAGATCGGCATGGGCGACATGCTTGGTCGTGCCGGCGTTGTTGACGAGGACGTCGAGCCGGCCCCAACCGCTCGCGGCCGCAACGATTCTGCGGCAATCGTCATCCTTGGAGACGTCGCCCTGCGCGACCAGCACGTCCGCGGCGCCGGCCTTGCGGCAGAGCTCTGCCGTGGCCTCGGCTTCCTTCTGGCTCGAGGAATAGTTGATGACGAGCCGCGCCCCGCTGCGCGCGAGAATTTCCGCGGTCGCAGCACCAAGTCCGGATGCGGACCCCGTCACGATTGCGCACAAACTGTTCTTGGCCATCCGGATGTCCTTCCCCCTGATTGAATGTGGCGCCCTGTTTAGCGAGTTTGTCGCGCCCTGCAAATCGAGCAAACTCCGCTTAGCGGAATTAGTCCCGGCCGGGTCCTGCCCCCCATGCCGGCGCCGCAGATGGGCCTGCGATCAACGCTTGTCAGGACCATGGCTTTTTCGGATCATCGGGCGCAAGAAGAGATCGCGCGCCGCACCGACCGGGCAGGACGCGCCAATGGCAAAACACGGGGAACGCTGTGGCGGAGAGTGACAATATCGTCGTCGAGATCGCGGAGAAGATCTTCGCCGATCTCGCCGATCCGCAAACCATCAACAACGACAAGAAGAATTCGTGGCAGGCGCCATTGTGGCAGGCGTTGAGCGAAGCCGGCTTACCCTTGTCCTGGGTGCCCGACGATCTCGGCGGCTCCGGCGCGAGCCTTGCCGACGGTTTTGCCTTGCTGAACGCTGCCGGCCGTTTCGCGGTCGCAGTTCCCCTGGCCGAGACCATGCTCGCGGGCTGGCTGCTGGCGCAGGCGAATATCGCTTCGCCCGAAGGCGAGATGACGGTGCTGCCAGCCTCGCCGAAGGATCGCATCACGATTGATGCCGACGGCTTACTCTCGGGCCGCGCCCGCGGCGTGCCCTTTGCCAAAGCGGCGAAGCGTTTTGCAGTGCTCGCGCATGGCAAGGATAGTGTCTCGATCGCGCTGGTCGATGCGAGCAAGGGTCGGATCGAATCCGGCCTCAATGTCGGCTACGACCACAGCGATACCGTCACGCTCGACAAGGTCCAGGCCGTCACGATCAAGGCCGCGCCGAAAGGCGTTGACCAGACCACGCTGATGCTGATGGGGGGCGTCGCACGCAGCCTTCAGATCGCAGGTGCGCTGGAATCGATGCTCGGCATCTCCGTGCGCTACTCCAATGAGCGCGTCGCCTTCGAGAAGAAGATCTCGAAATTCCAGGCGGTGCAGCACAATCTCGCACGCCTCGCCGGCGAATCCGCAGCAGCCCTTGCGGCCGCAACCTCGGCCGCCGACGCCATCGCGAACGCCACGTCATTCAATGACGAGGTCTACCTCGAAGCCGCCTCGGCAAAGATCCGTTGCGCCGAAGCCGCGGAAAAAGGCGGCGGCATCGCGCATCAGGTCCACGGCGCGATCGGCTTCACGATCGAGCACATCCTGCACCGCTATTCGCTGCGGGCGCTGGCCTGGCGCGACGATTTCGGCTCGGAGAGCTACTGGGCGGTCGAGCTCGGCAAGCTCGTCGCCAGGCGCGGCGCCGACGAATTGTGGCCCCTCGTGGCGTCGCGCTGATCGGGAGACGAAACTCATGACCGCTGCCCTCCGTTTCGATCCGATCCGCCTGCCGCCCGAGTGCGAGCAACTGCGCAAGGAAGTGCGCGCCTTCCTCGCCGAAGAAATCGCCGCCGGCACCTTCAGTCCATTCAAGCCCAACCGCGAAGACACCGACGTGCCGGAATTTTCTCGCAAGGTCGGCGCCAAGGGCTGGCTCGGCATGACCTGGCCGAAGAAATATGGCGGCCAGGAGCGCTCCTTCCTCGAACGCTACGTGGTGACCGAGGAGATGCGCGTGGCGAATGCGCCGACGCGACGCTTCTTCGTTGCCGACCGCCAGAGCGGGCCGGTGCTGCTGAAGTACGCCCCCGAGCACATCAAGATGGAGATCCTGCCGCGCATCTGTCGCGGCGAGATCTGCTTCGCCATCGGCATGAGCGAGCCGAACTCCGGCTCCGACCTGTTCGCCGCGAAGACGCGCGCGACCAAGACCGACGGCGGCTATCTCATCAACGGGACCAAGATCTGGACCTCGTCGGCGCATATCGCCGACTACATGATCGCGATCTTCCGGACGTCGCCGCCGGCCAAGGAAAACCGCCGTCACGGCCTGACGCAGTTCCTGGTCAGGATGAAGCAGCCAGGCATTCAGGTGAACCCGATCGGCCAGATCACCGGCCAGTACGAGTTCAACGAGGTCGTCTTCACCGACTTCTTCGTGCCCGAGGATCACGTGCTCGGCGAGGTCGACGGCGCCTGGAAGCAGGCCACATCGGAGCTCGCCTATGAGCGTTCAGGCCCCGAGCGCTTCCTCGAGACCTATTACGTGCTGACCGAGCTGGTCCGCGCGGTCGGTCCCAATCCGGATACGCGCAGTGCCGAAGGCATCGGGCGACTGGTGGCGCAGCTCCACACCATGCGGCGCATGTCGGTCTCGGTCGCCGGCATGCTGCAGGCCGGCAAGGAGCCGGTGGTGGAAGCCTCCATCGTCAAGGACATCGGCACGGTCTGGGAGCAGCAGCTTCCGCATCGCGTGCGCGATCTCGCGGCGTTCGTCGAGGAGACCGCGACCAACCGCGAGACGCTGGAGCGACAGCTAGACTTCGCCATCAAGACCGCACCGAAACTCACCATCCAGGGCGGCACCACCGAGGTGCTGCGCGGCATCATCGCCCGCGGACTGGGCTTGCGCTAACTTTTCGAGGACATCATGAGCTCTTACAAAGATATCGGCGTCGAGAAGGTCGGGCACGTCGGCACGATCGAGATCCGCAGGCCGCCGCTCAACTTCTTCGACATCTCGTTGATCAACCAGATCGCAGACGCGCTCGATGAGTTCGATCGCGACATCGAGATCCGCGCCTCCGTTCTCTCGGCGCAAGGCAAGGCGTTCTGCGCCGGCGCCAATTTCGGTGATCCGGCGCGGCAGGCGCAGGAAGCTCGGGAGGCCGAGAAAAAGGCAAAGGGCGACCCCGCCGATAATCTCGGCCCGATCAACCATCTCTACATCCAGGCCGTGCGCATCTTCCGCGCCAAGAAGCCGATCGTCGCGGCGGTGCAGGGCGCGGCCATCGGTGGCGGCCTTGGACTTGCCGTGTCGGCGGACTTCCGCGTCACCTGCCCCGAAGCGCGCTTCTCCGCGAACTTCACCAAACTCGGCTTCCATCCCGGCTTCGGCCTGACGACGACGCTGCCCGAGCTGATCGGCAAGAACAATGCCGAGCTGATGTTCTACACCAGCCGCCGCGTCACCGGCGAAGAAGCCTACAAGTGGGGCCTCGCCAACGTGCTGGTGCCGCAGGACCAGGTCAAGGCGGAGGCGATGAAGCTCGCCGGCGAGATCGCCGAATGCTCCCCGCTCGGCCTGCTCTCCACCCGCGCCACGATGCGCGTCGGCCTCGCCGATCGCGTGATGGCGGCGACCAATCACGAGCTCGCCGAGCAGACCCGCCTGCGCGCGACGGAAGATTTCAAGGAAGGCGTGAAGGCCACGGAAGAGCGACGTGTGGCGAATTTCAGGGGGCGGTAACCTCTTTCTTCCTTCTCCCCTTGTGGGAGGAGGTGCCGCGAAGCGCGACGATCCTCACGGCTTCACGCGAAACGTCACCCCGCCCAGCAAGAACTCGTTCCCCGCAACCGCGAGCCCCTTTGCCTTTGCGGCATGCAGCACCTGGGCCGCATCAACCACCCGAAACTCCAGCGCGCTCATGATCTCGCTGGCACCCTTCACGAAACGAAAGGTCGCATTGGGCAGCTTAAGCTCAGCGCCATCAGCCGCAACACCGATGATCTTCCCCCAGTGCTCCGCCAACCCCCGCGGGTCCGGGCTCTGCATCTCCACCGCCGTCAGCGCCTGCGTCACATCCTTTCGGATAAAATTTTGCCAATCCGGCCCGGCCGGCGGATAGGGGCCCAGAATGTCGTCGCTGCCTTCGGTGTGGTTGAACTCGATGAAGGCAGCGCGGCAGTCGCGGGGGTGGAGCTGGACGCCGTGATAGGGCGCATGATCGATAACGTTGGCGGTGCGCACGCCGATCGCGTTGGCGTTACGCCCGCGCTCGTCCGGGTCGTTGCAGCAGAAGATCGCCATGTAGCCGCCGCGACCGCCGGTTTTCTCGATGAAGCGGCCGGCCGTGGTGCCATCCTTGAAGGGTGCGACGACCTCGAGCATGATCGTGTCGACCGGGAGCAATGCATTCTCCAGGCCGTATTTGGCGACGTTGCCGTCGCGGTAGCAGACGGCGAGGCCCATGATCCCGGCGATATCGGAGATGACAGGCGCGAGCTGCGGCGCGACGAGACAAATCTGCCGCAGACGCATATAGCGCGCCATCGTCATGCGCCCTTGAAGGCCGGCTTGCGCTTCTCGACGAAAGCCTTCGCGGCCTCCTTGTGATCCTCGGTGTCGCTGCAGCGAGTGTGATGGATGGCTTCACCGTCGAAGCAATCTTCCAGCGGCAGGTGCTCGGCATTGTTGATGTTGCGCTTGATGTAGCCGAGCGCGATCGACGGGCCCTGCGCCAGCGATAGCGCCAGCTCATGTGCGGCAGCGTCGATCTCGGCATCGGGCACGACCTTGGTCACCATGCCGATCGCATGCGCTTCCTTGGACGTGAGCACCGGCGACGTCAGATAGAGCTCACGCGCCCGCGCGCTGCCGAGCAGCTGGGTGAGAAAGTAGGTACCGCCGTAATCGCCGGAGAAACCGACCTTGGCGAAAGCGGTCGTGATCTTGCAGGACTCGGAGGCAACGCGCAGGTCGCACGACAGCGCCATGGAGAGGCCGGCACCGGCGGCGGCGCCATCGAGCTGCGCCACCACGGGCTTCGGCATCTGGTGCAGGATGCGCGAGACCTCCATGCCGCGGCGAAGGTTCGCCATCTTCACCTCGAACGGCAGCGGCGCGCGACCGGCCGCCATCGACTTGACATCGCCGCCGACGCAGAACGAACCGCCGGCTCCCTTGAACAGCACCGCCCGCACCTCGGGATCGTCGGCCGCGCGTCGCGCCGCCTCGACCAGACCGGCGACCATCTCGGGATTGAGCGCGTTCTTCCGCTCCGGACGGTTCATGGTGATGGTAAGCAGCCCGCCTTCGAGCTTCTGCAGGACCATGTCGTTCATGGGACGTCTCCCTTGTTGTTGTTTTGCTCGGTCATTCCGGGCGTTTGTCAGGCTATCGTTCCGGGGCTCGCGAAGCGAGAATCCGGAACCTCGAGATCCCGGGTTCGTGCTCACGCACGCCCCGGGATGACGCTTCGCGTCATTTCTTCACCAGCGGGCAGCGTGACTGCTCCAGCGACTGGAACGCTTCGCTGCCGGGCACGGTGGCAACCAGCTTGTAGTCGTCCCAGCGGCCCTTGGACTCCGACGGCTTCTTGACTTCGAACAGGTACATGTCGTGGATCATGCGGCCGTCCTCACGGATCTTGCCGTTCTTGGCGAAGAAGTCGTTGATCGGCGTGTCCTTCATCACCTTGATGACCGCGGCCGCATCGGTCGTGCCTGCCGCCTTCACCGCCTTCAGATAATGCATGACGGAGGAATAGACGCCGGCCTGCGCCGAGGTCGGCATCCGCTTGGTGCGCTCCATGAAGCGTTTCGACCACGCGCGGGTGTCGTCATTGAGATCCCAGTAGAAGGCTTCGGCCAGCAGCAGGCCCTGCGCGGTCTCGAGACCGATCGAGTCGATGTCTGAGACGAAAGCGAGCAGCGGCGAAACCTTCTGGCCGCCCTTGGTGATGCCGAATTCGGCCGCCTGCTTGATGGCGTTGACGGTGTCGCCGCCGGCGTTCGCGAGCCCGATCACCTTGGCTTTCGAGGCCTGCGCCTGCAGCAGGAACGATGAAAAGTCCGACGTGTTGAGCGGATGGCGCACGCTGCCGAGCACCTTGCCGCCGGTCTTCGTCACGACCGCGCTGGTGTCCTTCTCCAGGTCCTGGCCGAAGGCATAGTCGGCGGTGAGGAAGAACCAGGTGTCGAGGCCCGACTTCACGGCCGCAAGGCCGGTCACGTTGGCCTGGCCGTAGGTGTCGAACACATAGTGGATGGTGTAGGGACCGCAGGCTTCGTTGGTGAGACGGATCGAGCCCGGACCGTTGAACATGATGATCTTGTTGCGCGCCTTCGCGATCTCGCCGGCGGCAAGCGCGGTCGCGGAGGCCGCGACGTCGTAGATCATTTCGACGCCCTGATTGTCGAGCATGTCGCGGGCGAGGTTGGCGGACAGGTCGGCTTTGTTGAGATGGTCGGCCGCGATCACCTGGATCTTGCGCCCCAGCACCTCTCCGCCGAAATCTTCCACGGCCATCTTGGCCGCGGTCTCGCTGCCGGGGCCAGTGATGTCGGCATAGAGGCTCGACATGTCGAGGATGCCGCCGATCTTCAGAGGTGGCTTGTCCTGGGCCTGCGCAGCATTCGCGCCGAGGGCCAACGCGGCGGCAAAAATGCCCGACAGAATATGCTTCATTGAAGAAGACCTCCCTTGATTGCCCGACTCTGAATGGCGGCTTGATTATTGCTCTTGGCAATCGCTATTCGCGCAATCATGCCGCATGCGCAAGAGCGCAGCAAGCAGAAGCGCGATGCGCGTCTCTCACGACGATCTTATGTTTTCCGCAAAGCGGAATGGTGAGGTGCGGAGAAATGCCTCCACGTCATTGCGAGCGAAGCGAAGCAATCCAGAATCTTTCCGCGGCGACAGTCTGGATTGCTTCGCTGCGCTCGCAATGACGGAGTGTGAGGAAGCGCTTCGCGTCTCACCGCGCTTGAGTTAAGGTTGGCACACAAAGCAACCTCTCCGGGTCTCATGACGCAACGGCTTCATCTCATCATCGCATTTCTTGTCGTCGTGGGTCGTGCGGCGTTCGCCGCACCGTGCCAGTTCGAAACGCAGGGCGAAGGCCGCGTTGCGGGAATCGTCGATGCGCGCAGTGTGCGTCTCGACGATGGCCGCGAGATCCGCCTCACCGGCATCGAGGCGACATCGACAACGAAGCAAGCGCTGACGTCGTCGCTGGTCGGCCGCGACGTGACGCTGCGCAGCACCGACGACACACCCGACCGCTACGGCCGCCAGGGCGCGCTGGTGTTCATCGGCGAAAGCGACACCTCGATACAGGCCGTGCTGCTCGCCCAAGGCGACGCCCTCGTGTCGGCCGAAATCGCGGACAAGGCGTGCGCCACCGCCTTGATATCGTCAGAGGCCGAGGCGAGGCGCCAAAAAAAGGGCAGCTGGGCTGACCCGTCGGCCATAAAAAACGCGGAAAGTCCGGACGATATTTTGGCCGGGATCGGGCGCTTTATGGTGGTCGAGGGCAAAGTCCTGTCGGTCCGGCAAGCTGGGGCAATGACCTACCTCAACTTCGGACGGAGCTGGACACGCGGCTTTGCGGCGACTATTTCAAAGCGCAATCTGCCGGCGTTTGAAAGCGCCGGAATGCCCCTTAAGTCCCTGGAAAATAGACGTATTCGTGTCCGGGGCTGGGTTGAGGGAACGACGGGGCCGCGTATCGATGTGCTCCGGGTGGGACAGGTCGAGTTGCTGGGCGCAAACGAGCCTATTGGGGTAAGGCCTTAAACAAGGCCAGGCACGGGTTAAGCGACGTGAATGGGGTGCCAGAACAGCACAAAAAGGGCGAAGGACGCCGCCATCGGGCTGCGCCGGCCGCGCTTTGCCTCGTGCTGGGCGCCGCGCTCGCAGGCTGCGGCGATATGGGCCGGTTCCAGACCGCGGCGGCCCCCCCGACGGTCGCGTTGCCCAAGCCGAAGCCGGCCGTCGCCCAGACCCCCGCCACCGAGAAGGAGCACGAACGCATCCTGGCGAGCTATGGCGGCACCTATGACGACCCCAGGCTCGAATCACTGGTCAGCAAGACCGTCGACCGGCTCGTTGCCGCCTCCGACCGCCCCGACCAGGGCTACAAGGTCA
Organism: Bradyrhizobium diazoefficiens; assembly: GCF_016616885.1. Taxonomy (NCBI): domain Bacteria; kingdom Pseudomonadati; phylum Pseudomonadota; class Alphaproteobacteria; order Hyphomicrobiales; family Nitrobacteraceae; genus Bradyrhizobium; species Bradyrhizobium diazoefficiens. The sequence goes on from NZ_CP067102.1 coordinate 7,760,847, forward strand.
CCATCCTCAATTCCGGCGCCGTCAACGCCTTCGCGCTGCCGAACGGCCAGCTCTATGTCACCCGCGGCCTGCTTGCGCTCGCCAGTGACACCTCGGAATTGTCATCGGTGCTGAGCCACGAGATGGCGCATGTGCTGTCGAAGCACGCCGCAATGCGCGAGGACCAGGCGCGCCAGGCCGCGATCGTCACCCGTGTCGTCACCGACATGAGCAACGATCCCGATCTCACCGCGCTCGCACTCGCCAAGACCAAGCTCACCATGGCGAGCTTTTCGCGCAATCAGGAGTTCGAGGCCGACGGCATCGGCGTCGGCATCTCGGCCAAGGCGCATTTCGACCCGTATGGTGCTGCGCGTTTCCTCTCGGCGATGGAGCGCAATGCCGAGCTGAAGGCCGGCAAGAGCTCGCTCGATCCGCGCGCGCAGGATTTCACCTCGTCGCATCCGGCCACGCCCGAGCGGGTGCAGAATGCGCAGACCATCGCGCGGCAATATACGGCGCCCGAAGGCGGCGAGCGCGACCGCGAGAGTTATCTCGCCGCGATCGACAACCTCGTCTATGGCGAGGACCCCAGCGAAGGCTTTGTCCGCGGCCGGCGTTTCCTGCATCCAAAACTCGGCTTCACCTTCCAGGCGCCGGATAATTTCACGCTCGACAACACCGCGCAGGCTGTGATCGGCGTGCGCGAGGGCGGCTCGCAGGCAATGCGCTTCGACGTCGTGCGCGTGCCGGCCGAGCAGTCGCTCGGCGACTACCTCAATTCCGGCTGGATGGAAGGCGTCGAGAAGGCGTCCACCGAAGACATCACCATCAACGGCTTTCCGGCCGCGTCCGCCACCGCCAAGGGCGACCAGTGGCAGTTCAAGGTCTATGCGCTGCGCTTCGGCAGCGACGTCTATCGCTTCATCTTCGCCACGCGGCAGAAGTCGACCGAGAGCGAGCGCAATGCGCGCGAGACCGTCAATTCATTCCGCCGCCTGACCCTCGAAGAGATCCAGGCCGCGCGTCCGCTGCGCATCAAGGTCATCACCGTGCAGCCCGGCGACACCGTGGAATCGCTGTCCCACCGCATGGCCGGCATCGATCACCCGGCCGAACGATTTCGCGTGCTGAACGGCCTCGATCGCACCGCGCAGGTGAAGGTGCGTGACCGCGTAAAGATCGTGACGGATTGAGACGCGGCGCCTACTTCGCCTTTTCCTTCAAAAACGCGATGATATCGGCGCGATCCTGCGCATCCGGCACATCAAAGAACATCTTGGTTTCCGGGACCATGGCCTGCGGTCCGGTCAGCCATTTGTCGAGATTCTCCTCGGTCCAGACAATCCCCGAGCTCTTCAGATCGGGCGAGTAGTCGTAGCCGGGAACAGTGCCCGCCTTGCGCCCGACCACGCCCTTGTGCATCGGGCCGACGCCGTTCTCGGCGATCGAGTGACAGTCCGCGCAGCCCTTGTAGAGCGTCTGCCCGCGCGCGACATTGCCGGTCGCGCCGGCGGGGCCGGCTGCGCAGAGAAGCGCAATCGCGATAGCGGCGAGAGCCGGGCTTGTCGTGCTGCGCGGGAGGACGGAATTCGACCGGACGTTCATGTGATCTCCTGTTTGCGGCAGCAAACAGGATCGTCCGGGTCGAATTTTATTCCCGTCAGGTCGACGATTCGCCCGCGTCCATGTCACCCACCTCGCGCTGGCCGCTGAGCCAGAGCGCGAGCAGGGTCCAGAACGCGCCGGAGAGCAGATAGGCACCCGAGGCGATGACGCCGAGATTGGTGGCGAGCAGCAGCGCGACCAGCGGAGCGAATCCGGCGCCGAACAGCCAGGCCATATCCGAGGTCAGCGCGGATGCCGTGTAGCGATACATCTGCTTGAAGTTCGAGGCGATCGCGCCCGACGACTGGCCAAAGGACAGACCGAGCAGGATGAAGCCGATCACCATGTAGATGGTCTCGCCGAATGCACCGGCGTCGAGCAACTGCGGGGCGAAGCCGCTGTAGATCGCGATCGCGATCGCCGATCCCATCAGCAGCGACTTGCGGCCGACCCGGTCGGCGATGACGCCGGAGGCCACGATCGCGGCGACGCCGAACACGGCGGCGACGATCTCGATGATGAGGAAGCGCACCGGGCTTTCGCGGGTGAACAGGAACACCCAGGACAGCGGAAACACCGTGACCATGTGGAACAGCGCGAAGCTTGCGAGCGGCGCGAACGCACCGAGCATGATGTTGTGGCCTTCGCGCGCAACCGTGTCGGAGATGCGCGAGGGCTGCAGTTCGCGGGTTTCGAACAGCGATGCGTATTCCTCGGTCGTCACCATGCGCAGGCGCGCGAACAGCGCCACGACGTTGATGGCGAAGGCGACGAAGAACGGATAGCGCCAGCCCCAGTCGAAGAAATCGTCGGCCGAGAGGTTGCCGGCGAAATAGGCGAACAGCGCACTCGCCACGATCAGCCCGAGGGGTGCGCCGAGTTGCGGCACCATCGCGTACCAGCCGCGCTTGGAAGACGGCGCGTTCAGCGCCAGCAGCGAGGCCATCCCGTCCCAGGCACCACCCCAGGCCAGACCCTGCGCAATACGCGCCAGTGCCAGCAGCCAGATCGCGGCGACGCCGATGTCGTGATAGCCAGGCAGGAACGCGAGCGCCACGGTGGCGGTGCCGAGCAGGAACAGCGCCGAGACCAGCTTGGCCGTCTTGCCGTACTCGCGGTCGACCGTCATGAAAATGACGGTTCCGATCGGCCGGGCGATGAAGGCCAGCGCGAAGATCATGAAGGAATAGAGCGTGCCGGTCAGCTCGCTCGTGAACGGGAATACCAGGCGCGGGAACACGATCACCGAGGCGATCGCGTAGACGAAGAAGTCGAAGAACTCCGAGGTGCGGCCGATGATGACGCCGATGGCGATCTCACCGGGACTGGCCTGGTCGTGGCCATGCTCGCCCGAGTGGAGGTCTGCCATTGCGGGGGTCTGTGCCGTCGCCATGCGTGCGCCCTTAACGTCCTGAAAACCAAAGCCAACCGCCCGGCGGGACGCCAGGCAATCTGGCCTTGTTTGACCCAACATCCCGCACTGCAACATTGGACAAATTGTCCAATGTCCGGATTGCTGCGCCGCAGCTACCCCTTGGCTCCGCAAAGGAAACTCATTCTCAAAGGCTCGGCCCGTGTCCCGTCTCAAGATCCTGGCGCTGCTACCCCTGGCAGCTGCGCTCAGCGGCTGCAACTACGTCGTGCTGGCGCCAGCCGGCGATATCGCGGCGCAACAGCGCGACCTCGTCATCATCTCCACCGTCCTGATGCTCCTGATCGTCGTCCCCGTGATGGTGCTGACAGTGCTGTTCGCCTGGCGCTACCGCCAGTCCAACACCTCGGCCCGGTACGAGCCGGATTGGGACCACTCGACCAAGCTCGAGCTGGTGATCTGGTCGGCGCCGCTTCTGATCATCGTCTGCCTGGGCGCACTGACCTGGATGGGCACGCATCTGCTCGATCCCTATCGCAACATCGGCCGCATCCATGCGGAACGCGCCGTGGATCAGTCCAAGGCTCCGCTCGACGTCGATGTCGTCGCGCTCGACTGGAAGTGGCTCTTTATCTACCCCGACTACGGCATCGCCACCGTCAACGAGCTCGCCGCGCCGGTGGACCGCCCGATCAACTTCCACATCACCGCCTCCTCGGTGATGAACTCGTTCTACATCCCCGCACTCGCCGGACAGATCTACGCGATGCCGGGCATGGAGACGTCGCTCCATGCCGTGATCAACCACGCCGGTACCTACAAGGGCTTTTCGGCGAACTATAGCGGCGCCGGCTTCTCCGGCATGCACTTCAACTTCCAGGGCCTCGACGACAAGGGCTTTGACGCCTGGATCGCGCAGGCCAAATCAGCCGGCGGCTCGCTCGGCCGCGCCGAATATCTTCAGCTCGAGAAACCGAGCGAGAACGAGCCGGTGCGCCGCTGGGGCACGGTCGATGCCGATCTCTACCGCCTGATCCTCAACATGTGCGTCGAGACCGGCAAGATGTGCCAGAGCGAGATGATGGCGATCGACGCCAAGGGCGGTCTCGGCCATGAGGGCCTGAACAACATCCTGCCGCTGGCCTACGACAAGTACGCACGCCGTGGCACCGCCCTCGGGCCCGAGCCGACCTTCGTCGCCGGCACCTGCACGCCGGATGCGCCGCAGGGCCAGACGACGGCCGCGATCAAGGCGCCGCTCGACACCGCGCCACTCCTCGGTGCCGGCCTGAAGCGGCCGACTTTCGCGCCGCTGAAGTCCTCGTCCTTCTTCCTCGGACAACGTCCCAAGTCAGACTCCTGAAGTCAGACTCCTAAAGAGAGCTCGCATGTCTCCTGATCTTCTCAAGCTCATCTTCGGCCGTCTCGGCATCGATTCGCTGCCGCTGCACGAGCCGATCCTGGTCGGCACCTTCGTGATGGTCGCGCTCGGCGGCGTCACGCTGCTCGCCGGCCTCACCTATTTCCGCCTCTGGGGCTACCTGTGGCGCGAGTGGTTCACCACCGTCGACCACAAGCGTATCGGCATCATGTACATGATCCTCGGCATCGTGATGCTGCTGCGCGGGTTCGCCGACGCGCTGATGATGCGTGCGCAGCAGGCGCTCGCGTTCAACGGTTCCGAAGGGTTCCTTCCCGCCCATCACTACGACCAGGTCTTCACCGCCCATGGCGTGATCATGATCTTCTTCGTGGCGATGCCGCTGGTCACGGGCCTGATGAACTACGTGGTGCCGCTGCAGATCGGCGCGCGCGACGTCTCGTTCCCGTTCCTGAACAATTTCAGCTTCTGGATGACGGTCGGCGGCGCGGTGCTGGTGATGGCCTCGCTGTTCATCGGCGAATTCGCCCGCACCGGCTGGCTGGCTTATCCGCCGCTGTCGAACATCGGCTACAGTCCTGATGTCGGCGTCGACTATTACATCTGGGCGCTGCAGGTCGCCGGCGTCGGCACGACACTTTCCGGCATCAACCTGATCTGCACCATCGTCAAGCTGCGCTGCCCCGGCATGACCATGATGAAGATGCCGGTGTTCACCTGGACCGCGCTCTGCACCAACATCCTGATCGTCGCCTCCTTCCCCGTCCTGACCGTGGTGCTCGCGCTGCTCTCGCTCGATCGCTACGTCGGCACCAACTTCTTCACGAACGATTTCGGCGGCAGTCCGATGATGTACGTGAACCTGATCTGGATCTGGGGCCATCCCGAGGTCTACATCCTGGTTCTCCCCGCCTTCGGCATCTTCTCGGAGGTGACCTCGACCTTCTCCGGCAAGCGGCTGTTCGGCTACACCTCGATGGTCTACGCCACGGTGGTCATCACCATCCTGTCGTACCTGGTCTGGCTGCACCACTTCTTCACGATGGGCTCGGGCGCCAGCGTCAACTCGTTCTTCGGCATCACCACAATGATCATCTCGATCCCGACGGGCGCGAAGATGTTCAACTGGCTGTTCACGATGTATCGCGGCCGTATCCGCTTCGAGCTGCCGATGCTGTGGACGATCGCCTTCATGTTGACCTTCGTGCTCGGCGGCATGACCGGCGTGCTGCTCGCAGTGCCGCCGGCCGACTTCGTCCTGCACAACAGCCTGTTCCTGATCGCGCACTTCCACAACGTGATCATCGGCGGCGTGGTGTTCGGCGCGTTCGCCGGCATCAACTACTGGTTCCCGAAGGCCTTCGGCTTCAAGCTCGATCCGTTCTGGGGCAAGCTGTCGTTCTGGTTCTGGGTCACCGGTTTCTACATGGCCTTCATGCCGCTCTACGTGCTCGGCCTGATGGGCGTGACCCGCCGCCTGCGCGTGTTCGACGATCCCTCGCTCCAGATCTGGTTCGTCATCGCCGCGATCGGCGCCGGCCTCGTCTTCCTCGGCATTCTCAGCATGCTGATGCAGTTCGCGGTCTCCTTCCTCAAGCGCGAGCAGCTCAAGGACGTCACCGGCGATCCCTGGGACGCCCGCACGCTGGAATGGGCAACCTCCTCCCCGCCGCCGGACTACAACTTCGCCTTCACGCCCGTCGTTCACGACAATGACGCGTGGTGGGACATGAAGAAGCGCGGCTACCAGCGTCCGCTCACCGGCTTCAAGCCGATCCACATGCCCAGCAGCACCGGCACCGGCGTCATCCTCGCCGGCTTCGCCACCGCGATGGGATTCGGCCTGATCTGGTACATCTGGTGGCTGGCGGCCGCGAGCTTCATCGCGATGCTCGCCGTCGGGATCGGTCACACCTTTAACTATCACCGTGACTTCGACATTCCGGCCGACGACGTCATCCGGACCGAGGACGCGCGCACCAAACTGCTCGCCGGAGCCAAGTAAATGACTGTCGCCGTCAATCCCACTCAAACCGGCGAGCCGGTCTTCTATCTCGCCGACGAACATCCGCATCCGGAAGGCTACAGCACCTCGCTCGGCTTCTGGATCTACCTGATGAGCGACTGCCTCATCTTCGCGATGCTGTTCGCCGCCTTCGGCGTCCTCGGCGCCAACTACGCCGCCGGGCCCGCACCGAAGGACCTGTTCGACCTCAATCTGGTCGCGGTGAACACCTCGATGCTGCTGCTGTCGTCGATCACCTATGGTTTTGCGATGCTGACGATGCAGCAGAACAAGATCGCCCAGACGCAGATGTGGCTCCTGATCACCGGCCTGTTCGGCGTCGCCTTCATCAGCATCGAGCTCACCGAGTTCGCCCACATGATCCATGAAGGCGCCACGCCGCAGCGCAGCGCCTTCCTGTCCGCCTTCTTCACCCTGGTCGGCACCCACGGCCTGCACGTCAGTTGCGGCCTGATCTGGCTGGTGACGCTGATGGTGCAGGTCTGGCGTTTCGGCCTGATCGAGGCCAACCGCCGTCGCCTGATGTGCCTGTCGATGTTCTGGCACTTCCTCGACGTGGTCTGGATCGGCGTCTTCACCTTCGTCTATCTCCTGGGAGTTCTGCGATGAACACCGACACCCACGCCGCCCATGCGGACGGCCATCATCACGACGACGGCCACGCCCATGGCACGTTCTCGACCTACATGCTCGGCTTCGTGCTCTCGGTGGTGCTCACCGCGATCCCGTTCTGGCTGGTGATGAGCGGCGCGCTGCCGAGCAAGCAGATCACCGCGCTGGTCATCATGGCCTTTGCGGTCGTCCAGATCGTCGTGCACATGATCTACTTCCTGCACATGAGCCCCAAGTCCGAGAATGGCTGGAGCATGATGGCGCTGATCTTCACCATCGTGATGGTGGCGATCGCGCTGTCCGGTTCGCTGTGGGTGATGAACCACCTCAACAGCAACATGATGCCGATCCACGAGATGACGGGAATGAAGTGAGCGGTCCCGTGAGACCCTGGGATAACGAACCGCGCAGCCCGGCAAGGGCTGCGCGTCCGCATCTGTGGCTCACGGTTCTCTCGCTCGCAGCCTTCGTTGTTCTGATCGCCCTCGGCATCTGGCAGGTCGAGCGGCGCGCCTGGAAGCTCGCGCTGATCGACCGCGTCGAGCAGCGCGTTCATGCCGCCGCCCAGTCGATCCCCGCGCGCGCAGCCTGGCCGGCGATCACCGCCGCAGGCGACGAATACCGGCATGTCAGCGTCTCCGGCCGCTTCCTGCACGATCGCGAGACCCTGGTTCAGGCCGTCACCGAGGAAGGCCCTGGCTATTGGGTGCTGACGCCGCTTCAGCGCGCCGACGGCACGCTTGTCCTGATCAACCGCGGCTTCGTGCCATCCGAGCGGCGCGACCCATCGACGCGCCAGGCCGGCAATCCGGACGGCCAGATCGAGGTCACCGGACTCCTGCGCATCACCGAGCCGAAGGGCGGATTTCTCAGGGACAACGTGCCCCAGCACAATCGCTGGTATTCGCGCGATGTCGCCGCGATTGCGGCCGCACGCGACCTCCAGAACGTCGCCCCCTTCTTCGTCGATGGCGATGCCGGATCACAATCCGGCGGCGGTCCAATCGGCGGATTGACCGTGATCCGCTTTCCCAATAACCACCTGATCTACGCGCTGACGTGGTTTGCCCTGGCTTTCATGCTGGCCGGCAGGCTTCTCGTCACATTCGGCGGCGGGCTGTTCCGCCGCAAGCGCTTCGTCCACGAACCGGCCGGCGGCTCCGATGCTTCCGCCCGCAGGACGGGATCAGATGCTGGAACGATCGTCGAACCGACCTGACGACGGGAACAATTTTGGCGAGCTGGCCGTCACGCTTCAGTCGCAGGCGGACGCGCGCAGCGAGCTGATCGGCGCGGCCCCGACCGACGACGAGACCAACCGCAAGAACATGGCGCTGCTGATCCAGCTGCGCTGGACCGCGGTGGTCGGCCAGATCGTGACCATCGGCGGCGTGCATTTCTGGCTCGGCATTCCGCTGCCCCTGACCCGCATGGGCGCGGTGATCGGCGCGCTGGTGCTGCTCAATGTCTCGAGCCTGGTCTGGGTGCGCCATCGCGCCGCCATCACCAACAATGAGCTGCTGGTCGCGCTGATGCTGGATGTCGCGGCGCTGACCGCGCAGCTTTACCTCAGCGGCGGTGCCACCAACCCCTTCACCTCGCTGTTCCTGCTTCAAGTCACGCTCGGCGCGGTGCTGCTCGATGCCCGCTCGACCTGGTCGCTGGTGGCGCTGAGCTGCGCGAGCTTCGTGTGGCTGACGATGGCCTACCGGCCGCTCGAGCTGCCGCCGAATCCGCTGAGCGAGACCTATACGCTCAGCGTCACCGGCATGCTGCTCGGCTTCATTCTCAACGCCGTGTTGCTGGTCGTATTCGTCACCCGCATCAACCGGAATCTGCGCCAGCGCGATGCGCATCTGGCGGCACTGCGCCAGCACGCCGCCGAGCAGGATCACATCGTCCGCATGGGCCTGCTCGCCTCCGGCGCGGCGCATGAGCTCGGCACGCCGCTCGCCTCGCTTTCCGTCATCCTCAGCGACTGGCGCCGCATGCCCGATCTCGCCGCCGATCAGGAGTTGGCCGAGGACCTCACCGAGATGGAAACCTCGCTGCAACGCTGCAAGTCGATCGTGACAGGCATCCTGGTGTCGGCCGGCGAAGCGCGTGGCGAAGGCTCCTCGCCGACGACGGTGACCGCCTTCGTCACCGCGCTGGTCGAGGAATGGCGCAACGCTCGCTCGGCGCGGACGCTCTACTTCGTCAACACTTTTGGCGAGGACGTCGCGATCGTCTCCGACATCGCGCTGAAGCAGGTGATCTTCAACGTGCTCGACAATGCCTATGAGGTCTCGCGCGAGTGGGTGGAGCTGCTCGCCGAACGCGAAGGCGACAATCTGGTGCTCTCGATCAGCGACCGCGGCCCGGGCTTCGCGCCGGAAATGCTGGCCCAACTCGGCAAGCCCTACCAGTCGAGCAAGGGCCGCGCCGGCGGCGGGCTCGGCCTGTTCCTGGTGGTGAACGTGGTGCGCAAGTTAGGGGGCAGCGTCACCGCCGAGAACCACAGGAAGCGCGGCGCCACCGTACGCCTGACCTTGCCGCTCGCTACACTCGCGATCGGAGGCAGTTTTGACGCCTGACCGTTCGCTCATCGTCGTCGAGGACGACGAAGGCTTTG